>JBPPMU010000263.1:0-23343 GCA_051306215.1 Gemmatimonadaceae bacterium
ACGCCGGCTCGCGCGACAATCTTGCGCGCGTGATGAGCAATCCGCGTCATACCTTCGTGCACGGCGACATCACGGATGCACCGCTCGTAAACTCTCTGCTGTCCGACGGCGCCATCGACACGATAGTCCACTTCGCGGCCGAGTCTCACGTCGACAGGTCCATTACCGGTCCGGCTGCGTTCATCACGACGAACGTTGTCGGCACGTTCACGCTCCTCGAGGCCGCGCGCGTCGCGTGGCAGGGGCGGCTCGACGACGGAGTGAGGTTCCACCACGTCTCAACTGACGAGGTGTTCGGCAGCCTGATGCAGGATGATCCGCCGTTCAGCGAATCAACGCCCTACTCGCCGAATTCTCCGTACTCGGCGAGCAAGGCAGGGTCGGACCATCTGGCTCGCGCGTATCAGCACACCTACGGTTTGCCTGTAACGATCACCAACTGCTCGAACAATTACGGACCGTACCAGCATGCCGAAAAGTTCCTTCCGACGGTGATCCGGTCGGCGCTGGCGGAGAAGCCGATTCCGATATATGGCGCGGGCCTCAACGTTCGCGACTGGCTTTACGTCGGGGATCACTGCGCGGCGATCGACCTCGTGATCCGTGAGGGCGAGACAGGCGAGACATACCTGGTCGGGGGAAAGAGCGAGCGGCGCAACATCGATATCGCGACGCGAATCTGCGGGATTCTCGACGAGCTTCGGCCAAGGCGGTCCGGGCGCTATGCCGACCTCCTGACCAGCGTGACTGACAGGCTCGGTCACGATTTCAGATATGCAATCGACAGCTCGCGAATCGAGAGTGAACTGGGTTGGAGTCCAGTGGAGACTTTTGAATCGGGAATCCGGCGCACTATCGAATGGTACCTGCTCAATCCGCCGCGATTGATATGAACCGGGTGGTCGCGGGGCTTTCTATGCTGATCCGTTGCGCTGATCACGGGGCCTTGAACCGAGCCCTCTCACCGCGCCCCGAAGCTGGCGAGAGCATCGATGAACGGATCATAGATCCGTTGAGTTGAGTAGCTATCGTCAAATGTTCGCTGGGCTGCCGAGCTCATCGCAGCAAGCAGTGCCGGATCTTCGAGCAGCGGCCTGAGCGAGCGAAGCAAACTATCGGGATCGCCAGGCGTGTACGTCACGCCGCATTGATTTGCCATCAGAACCCTCGCTGCCTCATCCCCGAGACTGCTCACTACCGGCAAACCTGCGGAGAGGTATTCGAAGATCTTGTTGGGCAGACTTTGCGGGGCGTCACGGACATAGGCCGCAAGCCCGATACTTGCCGCCGTCATCATCCATTCAATCTCAGTCGAGTTCAGCCACCCCGTAAAGACCACATTGTCGACGCCGGCAGCCAGATCGCGACACTCCTCGAGCCTCCCGCCGTCGCCGCTGAGAACAAACTGGGCCCGGTGATCGTTTCTCTCCTGCAGCCGCCGCGCGACCTCGATTACGGTGGCAATATCATACGTACGACCGAAGGTCCCGATGAACCAGCAGATCGTCCGGTCCGGATCAACACCTGCATTCCGCAGGCGTTTTGCCGCGGCCTGCAGCTCACCCGCTGACGGATTGGCTCGCTGGTATCCAAGAGGAAACACCGCATCGGCAGGGCTTCTCTCCCTCTGGGCCAGATGCAGGCCCCACTGCAGATATGACTCTGACACGGCGACAATCGCATCGCTCTGCTTCAGCGCGCGGCGCGCCTGACGGTACATCCCGCGCAGTAACAGCCTGCCGAGGGGCTTGAGCGTGGATGGGAGAAAATTCAGGAAGGCATCGGGCCAGACGTCCCTCACATCGACAATTACAGGAATCCCCTGCTTTCGTGCAAACCGGGTTGCAATCTCCGCCATCTCGATAGTGGGAAATGAGCAGAGAATCAGATCGGGCGTGGCTTCGCGTTCGATCTCCCTCCTGAATCTGCGGGCCAGAATACGATGATCCACAATTCTGGCGATCGACACATTCCGGGAGTATCCGGGTGAATGCAGGAGTCGAAGCCGGTAGCGGGGAGCGGGCTTGAGCGTCGTGTCAATAGGAAAGCGATGAGACTTGGTCCAGTGGTTGAACGTCGTACACCACCACGTGACATCATGGCCCCGTTCGGCAAGCAGGCTGGCCATGATTCCCGTGCGCAGCAGCCGGGGAGCTTCTCCGTCTATGGGAAGTGGCTCGCCAATCTGGATCAGCCATATTCGCATTACGGATTGGCTCCATCGCGGATTGGGCCTCTTGGGCGCGCAGGTATGCTGATGGCCACGAACCAACTTACGCGATCACGTCGCAGTCCCGACAGTGATCCAGTTCGCGAGCGAGAGGCTCGATCGGCGCATGATTGTCGGCTTCTCCCCCATCCTGGTCATCAAGCCCGGTATCTTGAGCTATGTTTCGGCCCGTGCCTGGATTGTCGCGGACGAATGCCAGCAGATAGTATTGCCGAAGCCAGACACTCAACCGTCAACCTGGTTGCATTACGACCGACCAGACCAAGTGAAGGTCCACGATCGACTGCGCATTCGCAGTTTCATGATCCCGATCGACTGACGTTAAATGGGTAGCGGAAGCGCGCTCGCTCTCGGCGTGGTACTGATCGCATGGGCTGCGTCAATGCGGGCGTTGGCAGGCACTTGGCTGCACCCCTCGTCGTTCTTCGCCCTGTGGTGGTGCTTCGCGGGCATCCTTCCGCTGGTCGCCGCGCCGAACGAAGTCGTAGGGCCGCAGGCGATGCTGTGGCTCCTCGCAGCGAGTATTGCCGTTAGCGCGGGCGCCACTGCCGGAAACCTTGGATTTCGGACTCGCCTGTTGTCGGCGCCTGCTCCGGCCACCGATCGTGAGCTCCTCATTTTCAGCGCAGCGGTAGTGGTCTCAGTCATTCTCGGAATCGGCTCGAATGTCGCCTTCGTTGCAGGATCCAACGTGCCGTTCAGTGACCTGGTGGACGTCGAGAAACTGGTAGTTGTGTCGAACCGGCTTTACGTGCAGCGCTACGATGAGATTCCGCCGGCGCCTCCGTTGCTCGGGCAGGCATTGCTGCCGTTCGTTTTTCTCGGACCCGCAGCAGGAGGCATCCTTTTCGTACTCAGAAGGGAGAAGCGCTGGAAACTGCTCGCGCTGTTCTCGTTCGTTCCGGCGGTCGTCGTCACAATCCTTCAGACCACCAAGGCAGCCGTATTGTTCGCCGCGATACTGTGGCTGTCCGGCTATTTTGCAACCCGGCTCAGGTTCGGCAAGCTCTCTGTGTTCACGACGTGGCACTTTCTGATTGCGGCTGCGTTGGGAGGAGCGTTGACCGCGTTCTTCTTCGCAGTGAGTCTGGCGAGAATGGCTTCAACCGATGCTTCCCTCCTCGACCTTGTCCTCAGAAAGCTCCTCACGGCAGCCCTTGGACACATGACGGTCTTCTCCCAGTGGCTCGCGGAGTACTGGAGCCAACCAGATACGCCAGCGCTTGGAACCCTGGTCTTCGCGGGCCCCCTCGAGATGCTCGGCTACGGACATCGCATACCCGGTCTTTTTGAAAGTGTGATCGACCTGGTTATCGGAGAGACGAGCAACATCTACACCGCCTTTCGGCCGCTGATTCAGGACTTCACCATTCCAGGCGCCCTGTGCATCCTGACATTGCTTGGCTTCGTGGGGGGGACGGGTTTTCGGCTGGTAGCATCAGGAAGGCTCAGCGGGCTGCCTTTGCTGCTGATCGCGTACTATACGACAATGTGGAGTCCGATCACCTGGTTCTGGATCTACAACAGCCTGACGGCAACGCTTGTCGCGCTGACGGTCCTGGTACTTGGGCTCAGAGTGTGGCGGGGGCGATTACGGAAGGACATCTTCCCCGTTTCCGATGCGCGAGCCACATGATGGACGCGGGATTGCGCAGGTTCCCGCAATCGCGCTCAGTATGTCTGGCAATGAGACCGCCCTTCGACTAGTGTGGTACGTCAACCCGTGAGCCGGGCGGGCCCCTGAACCTGGACTGGAGACAGCTTGTCACAAACGGCAGAACCTTACGTTGAAGAGGGCATTGACGCACTGAGCCTGCTGACGCCCCTCATAGAGAACTGGCGACGCATCCTGCTTGGATCAGTCCTCGTCGCCGTAGCTGTTGGCGGCTGGGCGGCCAGCAGACCAAGAAAATTCAAGGCTGAGATGTCGCTTTCGCCGGTTACGAGCAACAGAGCACCACAAGCTCTGGGCGGCATAGCAGCCCTGGCCGGCGCAGCCCTTCAGACGGGCTACCAATTGACGCCCGCACGGATGGTCGAGTTCCTCAAGTCACGGGCCGTCCTTGCCGGAGTTGGCATGTCGAGGGTAGACGACCAGTCACCTGAACGGGTAGTCGACCGGGTATTGGGAGAGCCGTTCAAGCCGAAGGATGCGGAGAGCGTCGCAAGGCAGATCAACAAGCGGATGAAAGTCAATTCGAACAAGGAAACCGGAACGATCAGCTTGGCGATTTCGCACCGGGACAGCGCCCTGGCCCGGCTGGTTGCCACCCGCATCGTGGACAGTGCCAGCCAGATATTCGTCCGAACGTCACGGGCGCAGGCGCAGCAGCTCAGGATCGCGCAGGAAGCACGGGTCGCAAGCGCGGCGGCTCAGCTCGCAGCAGCTGAAAGCAGGCTTCGCGAGTTCAGCTTTGCGAACCGTTCCGCTCCCGCGTATTCGGTCGCCGGGACTGAGCGGGAAAGGCTGGGCCGCGAGATCAGATTCGCCGAACAGGCATATACCCAGGCGATCACCGAGCGCGAAGCAGCGGCCGCGCGGGAGCTCGAGGCGACACCGACCGTGGTCGTGCAGGATCCGCTGCCCGCGCATCTGCCCAAGGTTCGCAAGCATCTCGTGGTGAAAACCGCGATCGCCGGTGTGACGAGCTTCGCACTGCTTTCGCTGATCGTGGTCCTGGCGGATTTCACAAGGCGGCGACTCGAGCGTCGCGACAGCGAGAGCGAGCGGTTCCGCAGCGCCGTTGCCACACTTCCGCGGCTCCCCGGGGCGCGGCGACCAGCGGTATAGAGACAGTGGTCACCGGCGAACTGACCCGCTTCACTTATTTTCGCGGGCGTGTCGCACTGGCGGCCATTCTGCGCGCTCTCGGCGTTCGCGCGGGCGACGAAGTCCTGCTGCAGGCTTTCACCTGCGTCGCCGTGCCCGAGGCAATCCTGAGCATCGGAGCCAGGCCTGTATATGTTGACATCAGGTCCGGTTGCGTCAACATGGACCCGACAGACCTCCTGCGCAGGATAGGCCACTCGCCAAAGGCGCTGGTCGTTCAGCATTCCTTTGGCCTTCCTGCAGATGTCAGGCAGCTCGGCGAGATCGCCCGCGCGCACGGGATTCCACTCATCGAGGATTGCGCGCACACCATTTCCTCTCGCGTGGATGGCCGGTTCGTGGGCTCGTTCGGGGACGCCGCTTTCTATTCGTACGAAGCGGCAAAACCTGTCTTCGTGGGGATTGGCGGAAGCGCTGTCTCCAATGACGAGCAACTCACGCAAACGCTTGCCGCCGACTACGCGCTGTACGAGAATCCCCCAGCGGTTGCGCAACTCGAGACGGCTGCAATGTTTCACGCGCATCGGATAGCGTATCGGCCAGGCACGTACTGGCCGCTGAGATCCCTGTTCCGAACGTTGTCATTCGCCGGTGTAATCCGCGGAAACTACAACGAGGTCGCCGGCCGGCCTGCTGCCGATTTCGGGCGCAGGATGGGAACCCTGCAGCAGCGAAGTCTCCGCCGGGAACTCAGCACACTCGATGCGCAAAGCGCTCACCGGCGATTCGTTGCCGGCGAGTATCGCACACGCATACACGCCGACGGCATCAAACACCTGCCAGTCGCACCGAACGCGGAGCCGGTCTTTGGCCGCTACCCGTTGCTCGCCGAGAACAGGCCTGAGTTGATCGAGCGTGCTCGTGACGCCAAGGTTGAGATTGCGGTGTTCTACGAAACGCCGGTTCATCCGCTCAACGGGAATGCATTACGCACGGTGGGTTATGAGCCGGGTTCGTGTCCCAATGCCGAGTGGACTGCAGCGCGAATCATATCCCTGCCCACCGGCGCGCGTGTCGGTATCAGGCAGATTCGGCGCACTGTCGAATTCCTCAACGGGACACAGGGAGCTGCGACCGCATGAGTCCGGCCGCTCAACCCACCGGTAAAAAGACCTCGATCGGCCCGGCGATAACGGATGTCGCTGGCGAGCCAACCGAAGCGACACAACTCCGCCGGTTGGTCGCCCGCTACCATTGGGCAGCTTCGTACTGCACGGGAAAAACAGTCCTCGAGGTCGCATGCGGAACCGGACAAGGCCTCGGAGTCCTTCGTCAGGAAGCCAGAACTGTCTACGCCTGCGACCTCAGTCCCGAGAACCTGAAGGCGGCGCAACTTGGCTGCCGACTCTCCCAGCCATTCATTCAGGCCGACGCACAGTCACTCCCGGTCGCAGATCAGTCCCTGGACGTGATCATACTCCTCGAGGCGATCTATTTTCTCCCCTCTGCTGACGACTTCCTGGCGGAAGCGCGGCGAACATTACGTCCCGGGGGCTGGTGCCTCATATCCGCCGTCAACAAGGATTGCGTGGACTTCAATCACCACCATTCGTTATACCGCGACCTGTACGGGGTGCCGGAGCTCACGGGAAGATTGCGAAAGCATGGCTTTGCACCCCAATGCTTCGGGATAATCCCGATGAACCGGCCCTCCGCCCGAAGCCGCGCCTTCAAGCCGATCAGGAGGCTGGCGATCGGACTGAACATGATTCCTGAGAGCAAGCGCGCGCGGCTGCTGCTGAAGCGGATCGTGTTCGGTCCACTGCAGACAATGCCGCGCGACATCTCCGTGCTGCCAGGCCCGGCCGAGTCTCCGGCGGTGCTCCCCGCAGAGATCCCCGACCCGGTACACCAGGTTTTGTTGTGCGCAGGGCAGCGGAATTGAGCCCCGGCGAGGCATCGGGTTCATCTCGCTCAGCCGGAGAAGCCCTGCCGGACGTAGTGATCATCACTGTTCAGTTTGATAACCCTGCAGACACCCTGGCTCTTGTTGCCAGTCTTGGCCGGCTCCACGACGTGGCGCACTGCGAGCTCCTGGTCGTCGACAATTCCACCACGCGGCATCATGCCACGGAGGAGGCCGCGCTCCAGCCTATCATTGAGTGCCCTGTTCGGGTTTTTCGCACACAGCGAAATCTCTACTACTGGGGTGGGGTCGCATTCGCCCTCGAGTCGCTTTACGAGAAGCGCAGTCGGTGGCCTCGATGGACCCTCGTCTGCAACAATGACGTCGTGATCGAGGATCCGCTGTTCCTCGGGACGCTCAGGTCGCTGTCTGCCTCAACGTATCCAGTGATCGCACCCCGAATCATTTCGAGGCCGGCAGGCAGGGATCAGAACCCGATGTTCGAGTCTCCTCCTGGGCTTTTCAAGCGGCTGAAATGGCTCCTGTATGATGTCGACTATCACATCGCGAAATCGATGCTGGCCATTCACGAAGCACTGGGAATGTTCCTGCGCCGGCGCACACGGCGACAATCAGCAAACGAGACGATTCAGGGGCCTCGGCGGATCTACGCTCCTCACGGCGCGTGCATGATTTTTTCATCTGCATTCTTCGAGCGGGGGGGCGAACTCGACACAACAGTGCCGATGTTCGCGGAGGAGATGACGATCGCCGCGTTGGCCCGGCATCTCGGGTTGCCTGTCTGGTACTATCCCGCTTTGCAGGTCTTTCATCGAGAGCACAGTACAACCGGTCACGAGCTGACCCGCACAAAATACGAGATGGAACGCATGGCGAGGCAGAGATACTACAAGTATCCGACGGGGAGAGTCGAATCTGCCGTCGAGGAGGACGCAACATTGGGCTCATCCGCGGTATGAACGTTTATCCTGCCGCCAAGCGCAGCTTCGACGCAGCAGGTGCCCTCCTCGCGCTGATTCTTCTGTCTCCCGTTATCGCCGGCATCGCCGTCGCTGTGAAAGTCACGTCGACCGGTCCCGTGTTGTACAGGGGGCGCAGAGTTGGTATGAACGGCACGTCCCTGAATATGCTCAAGTTCCGGACGATGGTCATCCACGCCGACCAGATCGGCGGATCATCGACCCCAGCGGACGATCCACGCGTCACCCGCGTCGGCAAGCTGCTCCGCCGGTACAAGCTCGACGAGCTTCCACAGCTCTGGAACGTGCTCAGGGGAGACATGAGCTTCGTCGGACCGCGACCACAGGTCCAGTGGGCGGTCGACCTCTATAGCCCCGAAGAACGGGCGATCCTTGCGGTCCGGCCGGGGATAACGGACCCCGCTTCCCTCAGGTTCTCGAACGAGGCGGAGATCCTCAAGGGAAGCAAAGACCCCGACAAGGACTATATTGAGAAGATTCACCCGGAGAAAATGCGGCTCAGCCTGGACTACGTCCGGAACCGTTCATTCTCGGGTGATCTTGTTATTATCGCCCGGACAGCGGGCTCCATAATCAAACTTCCAGGCAGTGAAAAACCTTCGCACTGAAACCGAGAAGCAGGTGGGGCCGAACATCGAGCGCATCTTCAGCGAATGCTCCGACTCGATCGAGACGAAGCTCGAGAATTTCCCGAAGTACGTGCGGCGAAATCATCTCAAGCGCTTCCTCGCGATGTACGAGCTCTTCAAGCTCGTTTTGCCGGTGAAGGGATCGGTTGTGGAATGCGGCGTATACCGTGGCTTCGGCCTCATGACGTGGGCGAAGCTCAGCGCGATGCTCGAGCCCGAGAACCTCACGCGCCGCATCTACGGCTTCGACACGTTCGACGGTTTTCCGACGGTGGGTGCAAGGGACACCAGCGATTTCGCGAACCCCGCGGTCGGCGACCTTCGCGCGTCATCCCGCGACGAACTCATGCAGCTCATCGCCGAATACGACCGCGACAGGTTCCTCGGCCACATCGGGAAAGTCGAGCTGGTCGAGGGCGACATCGCGACGTCGGCACCTGCCTTTGTTGAATCTCATCCTCACCTGGTCGTCAGCCTGCTCTTTATCGATTGCGACCTGTATGAGCCGACGAAGGCCGCACTCGAGACCTTTCTCCCCAGGATGCCGAAAGGCGCGGTCGTCGCGTTCGACGAGCTCGACAATCCGATATGGCCCGGAGAGACTCTCGCTGCCCTCGACTCCAACGCGTTGTCGGGCCTGCGTTTGCGCCGCTTCGAGTGGGACCCGTACATTTCGTACGCGGTCATCGAGTAGGTCTGCCTTCTGGCGCGAGACCTGCTCACACAACGTCCCAACCACATGGCCTCGATCATCGCCCAGGAGTCAATCCCCTTCTTCAACTACCGCGGAGCATTCGCGGCACGCGAGGAGGAATTCATCGAGATAATCCGCGACGTCATTCGTCGCGGAGCGTTTATCCAGCAGCGCGACCTCGCCGAGTTCGAGGATGCGCTCGCGCGATATCTCGGGGTCGGCTACGCGTTCGGCGTAGCGAACGCGACAGACGGCCTGATCATGTCCCTCCGGGCCGCGGGCATCGGACCCGGCGACGAGGTGATATTTCCGTCGCACACGATGGTCGCGACCGCCGCTTCGATCGCCCACGCCGGCGCAGTCCCGGTACCGGTCGATTGCGGCCCGGACCACCTCATCGACCCCCGGTCAGTCGAAGCCGCAGTCGGCGAGCGAACCCGCGCAATAATGCCTGTCCAGCTCAATGGCAGGACTTGCCGCATGGACGAGCTCGAGCGCATAGCCTCGACCCACGGACTTGTCATCATCGAGGACGCGGCCCAGGCGCTCGGCTCGAAGTTCAAGGGCAAGCCGGCGGGGTCATTCGGCACCGCCGCCGCGTTCAGCTTCTATCCGGCGAAGATACTCGGCTGCTTCGGGGACGGAGGAGCGGTCGTCACGAGCGATCCGGCGATTGCGAGAAAGATCGCTTTGCTGAGGGACCACGGGAGAAACGAACAGGGCGAGGTCGAGATGTGGGGATTCAACTCCCGTCTCGACAACCTTCAAGCCGCCATTCTTCACGCACAATTCCGGGACTATGGCGAGATAATCCTGCGCCGCCGCAGTATTGCGGCGCTGTATGAGTCACTACTTTCCAGTACGGGGGAGGTTTTCCTTCCACCTGGACCGGATGCCGCCGGAGACAATTTCGATGTCTATCAGAACTACGAGATCGAAGCCGAGCGGCGGGATGAGCTCAAGTCATACCTCGCGGCGAACGGAGTGGGCACGATCATCCAGTGGGGCGGGAAGGCTGTTCATCAGTTTCCGGGGCTCGGCTTCGATGTTTCGCTGCCTGCCACTGAGCGTCTGTTTGAGCGGGCACTGATGCTGCCGATGAACATGACCGTCACTGACGACGAAATCAGGTACATCTGCGCGAACATTCGCGCCTTTTACGGGGCTTCGCATTGACGGAACAGAACGCGGTCAAGACCCTTCGGGTCGAAGATGAGCTGCCTGCGACCACGGACCTGGCGCTTCGCATTCGGAAGCACGCGGTGCAGATGACGAACCTGGGGGGAAGCTCTCACGTCGGGTCGGTGCTTTCCATGGCCGACATCGTCGCCGTCCTTTACGGCGGAATACTTCGCGTCGATCCCTCGAATCCACGACACCCCGAGCGAGACCGTTTCATCCTCAGCAAGGGACACGCGGGTGCGGGCATTTATGCAGCCCTGGCCGAGAGGGGCTTTTTCTCGACCGACCTGCTCGACAAACATTGCGCTGACGGCTCGGTGTTGAGCGGTCACGTTTCCCACCGGGGTGTGCCGGGCGTCGAGCTGTCGACAGGCTCGCTTGGCCACGGACTGTCGGTCGGTGCGGGCATGGCATATGGCGCAAAACTCGACAATCAGAGCCAGCGCGCATTCGTGCTGCTGAGCGACGGAGAGTGCGACGAAGGATCGACGTGGGAAGCGGCGATGTTCGCGTCCCATCATCAGCTCGACAACCTCGTCGCTATCGTCGACTACAACAAGATCCAGAGCCTCGCCCCCGTCGCCGAGACACTCGCGTTGGAGCCGTTCGGTGACAAATGGCGCGCGTTCGGATGGTCCGTCGCAGAGATAGACGGCCACGATCACACTTCCCTTTACGCCAGTCTGTCCGTTATCCCGCGAGTCACTGGCAACCCGACCTGCATCATCGCGCACACCGTCAAGGGCAAGGGCGTTTCATTCATGGAGCGAAGCGTGCTCTGGCACTATCGCACGCCACGCGGCACCGAGTACGACGAAGCGCTGAACGAGCTGGGCTTCGAAGGTTGAGGGATAACTTCGTCAGGCAGCTCTCGGAAATGGCCCGCACGAACGACCGCCTTTTCCTGATGACGGCCGATCTCGGCTTCCGCGTTCTCGACAACTTCGCCGCCGAGTTCCCCAAGCAGTACCTGAACGTCGGAATCGCTGAGCAGAACATGGTGGGCCTGGCGACGGGCATGGCGATGGATGGAAGGATCGTTTTCACCTACTCCATCGGCAATTTCTCGACGCTCAGGTGCCTGGAACAGATCCGGAACGATGCCTGTTACCACGAGGCCGACGTCAAGGTCGTAGCCGTTGGTGGCGGGTTCAGCTACGGTCCACTCGGCATATCGCATCACGCAACCGAAGACCTGAGCATCATGCGGTCGCTGCCGAACATGACGGTAGTGGCGCCGGGCGACCAGTGGGAGGCACGCGAAGCGACAAAGGCTCTCACCGTCACGCCGGGCACCTGCTACCTGAGGCTCGACAAGTCACCAGCTCCCGCGACTGCTCGCAAGAACGAGGTGTTTCGCATCGGCGAGGCGAGAACAGTCCGTGAAGGCAATGACATAACGCTTATCGCGACTGGAGGAATACTTGGTGCGGCGCTCGAGGCTGCCGACAGCCTCGTCGAGCAAGGTATCGCCTGCCGTGTCCTCAGCATGCACACGATAAAGCCTTTCGACACCGAGGCGGTCCTCCGAGCATGCAGGGAGACGGGCGGAATCGTGACAGTTGAAGAGCACACGATCCACGGCGGACTCGGCAGCCTCGTCGCCGAGACCTGCCTCGATGCCGGCGTACGCCCGAACGCTTTCAGGAGAATCGGCTTGCGGGCGGGGTTCTCGTCCATCGTCGGCGCGCAGGAGTATCTGCGGCGCGAGTATGGAATGGATCCCAAGTCGATTGCGAAGGCGGTTGCCGAGCTGGTCTCGGAGCACGGTCCGAATGCGCCCCGCCCCCGTCTCAGGGTGAGCGCCGGGGGTTCGCCGGGCTAGGAGCTGGAGACGATTAGTAGCATAATGCTACTAATCCGTAAGGGCGGGAAAGATTTTGCGGTCATCGCAACCCGGGGCAGTCTCTCCACGACGATCGATTATTTGATCGAGCAGTAATCGTCGTTCGAGTCCGAGTCAGTAATCCGGACAGGAGACGTCCCGTCTGCGCTCATTATCCAGATGTCATTCGTGCCGGCACGGTTGCTCGTCCAGCAGATCTCCCGTCCATTCGACGACCACGACGGCCTCACATCCATCCCGGGATCGTTCGTGAGATTCACCTGATTCGGTCCAACGATCGGGAAAGCCGCAAAATCCATCGTGTATATCTCGAAGTTACCGTCCCGGAAACTCGTGAACGCCAGCTTCGTCCCGTCGGGTGACCACACAGGATTCTGGTCATGGCCGCCCGCGCTCGTCATCCTCGTAACCAGGTTGTTCGCGTTATTGAGGATGTAGATATCGTCGTTTATCGAGTTGCGATCGGCCTGGAAAGCGATAAACCTGCCGTCCGGCGAAAACGCCGGCCACGTGTCGAACGCGAAATGATCGGTCAGGCGCGTCGGAGTCGTCGCGTTCGAGCCGTCGGCGAGCACGACGAACAACTCGTGATTCCCCACCCTGTTGCTCGAGAAAGAAATTCGCGAGCCGTCAGTCGTCCACGCCGGGTTGTCGTCGATTGATGGATCGTTAGTGAGATTCCTGAGCCCCGTCCCGTCGGGATTAATGATCCAGATGTCGCGATTTCCCGAACGCTCTGACACGAACGCGATGAACAGCCCGTCGGGATGCCAGACAGGACGGAAGTCGCGCGCGGCGTTGTTCGTCAGCCGCGTTACGTTCGTCCCATCCGTATTCATCGTGTATATCTCGTCGTTCCCGTCCCGGTTCGACACGAACAGGATGCGCGGCTCGGTCACCCTCGCCGAAGGACCAGTCGGCTCGATGCAGCTCAACGCAATAGCAGCGGGAAGCGCCGTGACGGTAAGCGACCGAAGAAACCACTTTGCCCGGTTTCTCATGGCTACCACCCCAGCGTGCTGAGGGTTATCGAAAAATGGTGGCTCGACCTGTCACCTATCGCCGTTTCGTCAGACCCACAGCCCCGCACTCTCTGCCAGAACGCGTTGTACCGCGTGAGCTTCGAGTAATCGGCGCGTAGCCTGAAGAAACGGGTCGCGAGGCTGGTGCGCATTCCCGGATAGACAGTAACGTCGTGAAAGCAGCGGTGCGGATTGCTCTTCAGGAAAAACGCATCGTTGTTGAAGCGCGTCCGCCCGAAAGTCGCGCCGAGCTGGAATCCGCCCTGGCTGAAGTAGTCGGCTGCCAAAAATTGACCTGATGAGCCCGGGCCGATTCCGGCGCCAAGCATCTGTCCCTGATTCGTATACCCCTGCACCACTGCGCGGCTCGTGTAGAAGGAACCGTTCGGCCTGAAGCGATATGAGCTGCTCTGCTCGACATTCGTGAACTCCGCCTGAAGTCTCATGCGAGGACTCATGTCGCTTCTCGTCCCCACCCACTGCAAGCCGGTGGTGTAGCCTCGGCTGTGATTCGGCTCGGTCAGCATCTCGCGAATCGACGACGGAAAGTCAGACCGTCCCCACTCCAGATACGTCTCGAGCCCGTACCTCGGCAACGCCCAGTGCGCGAAAACAGAGAAGATCTGGTCGGGTCCCGGACTCTGAATCGAGTCGCTTACCGGAAGGGCGTTGGGATGCCCGACGCCGGTGATGAAGTCGAACGCGTTGGCCGGAATCCCGCCGTAGCCGTCCACAGGAGCGAAGACAGAACGCTGAAGGCCAAGTGAAAGTCCCGAGCTCGGCTTCTGCTTCCATACGAGCGAGAGGGCGCTGATCGACCTCACGTCATCATCGGGGTCAGCATTGAAGTAGCTCGACTCCTTGAGGCCCCCGACGACCCACCTTCCCTCCAGCATTCCTATCGGAGTCAAGAGCGGGCGCGCGGTGCGGACGAACGCATGGGCGAACCCCGGCGCGTTGTCGCTGAAGATGAGCGGATTGCGCTGAGCGGGCCCCCACCATTCGTTCTCAGTTCCGAAGCCAACCTGGGCTGCACCGCCAGTGACGGTTATCGAAGACTGCCCCGGGTGAATCTTCTGGATCGACTCGTCACCCATCCTGTATGGGAGGTCGATCGAATACGGGGCCACATTGAAGGGAGACGAGAAAGGGTTTCGAGTCGGCGGTAATGGCCGCGAGAAGCGCAGATCGGTGACGTCGATCGTCCCGCTGTAGTTCGTCGAATTCACGAGTTCGGGAATCAGGATCAACCGCACCGGGCCGAAAGCGGCGGCAAAACCAGCCAGCGCCCTGACGTTGTATCCCTTCCCGGCCCACAGAGCGCCGTCGTTCTGCCCGAACGGAAGCTCGCTGTTCGTGACGGTCGTCACCTGCGGAAGCACGATGCTGAATCCGCTCACCGGAGTCCGCATGAGCGACGACGTCGAGCGCAGGAGAATGCCGCCAAGCGGTGCACGCCCGGAAAGCTGCGACATCCTCAGGTGGTCGACAGAGTCACCGCTTACAGTGATGACGCCCTGAGCCAGCGGCGCCGGTGCTCCATCGCGCCCGGGAATGAGCTGGGCGCCTGCTGTGTTCGCCGCCACTGCAAAAGCAATGGTGCAGGCAGCGAAAAATGACTGCTCGTGTGAACGCATCGATATCGGGTGTTTCGTTTGGTTGCCTGCGGCAATGCTTCGGCCACGCAGTTGGCGGGACGCTTGCTCCCCGCTGGGCAGGCACGTAAATATAGTGGTTCCACACACCGCGCGTCCTCCAGGCCGGAGTGCGCCATCGACGCGCCCAACGCAAGCCTCGTTTCCCATTGTGACTGAATGACATATGATCGTCCCGCGGTGCCTGTGACTCCGACTCCGCGTTATGGACGGATTGCCGCATTTCGTGCCTGCCTGCTGATTGTCGCCGGTTTCGTCGTGCTGGGTCCTGTCCCATCGAACGCCCAGTCATCCGGCGGCCATGGCGAAGTTTTTGTCGGGAGCGAGTTCGAGAGCTACCTGCGGTATCTGCAGACGGTTGGAAAGTCCCCCCACACTATATGGAGCATAAGGGGTCTTTCGCCGGGCCAGCTCGAAGCGCTTGCCCCGTCAGACACGCTGCATCCCTGGGCCCGCCGCTACGACTTCAGCAGGCCCGCGCGCACCGGCCTGGTAATCGGCTGGGTAAGGCCAACAGTCGGATTCATAGGCAACACTGCGTATCCGTGGGGCTCTAACGACGGCGCGATCTGGGCCGGTAAAGGCCTGACCACCTGGGCGCAGGCAGGGTTTACCGCGCGGCTCGGCCCAATTTCAGCGACGTTCGCCCCTGTCGCCTTCAGGGCATCGAACTCGGAGTTCGAGCTGATGGACAATGGGCAGATCGGGGACCTGAAGTTCGCGAACGGTCAGTTCCCCCTGGAGATCGACAAGCCACAGCGATTCGGCGACGGCGCGTACTCGAGGTTTGATTTCGGAGAGAGCACTCTCCGGATAGACCTCGCCGGCGTTGGTGCCGGCATTTCCTCGGCAAGCCAGTGGTGGGGCCCGACGATCGATTTCCCCTACATTCTCGGTAACAACGCCGGCGGATTTCCGCACGTGTTCCTCGGGACTTCGAAACCGGCGAACGTCGGCTTCGGGACGATGCACGGCAGGCTCGTCTACGGCCAGCTGCTTCAGTCGCGCTACTCGCCGGTCACGGGACGCGACTATTTCGAGACTTACCTGCAGCCCGGTCGGGTGCGGTTCATGGCGGGCGCCGTCGGAACGATGACGATTCGAGGAATCCGCGGACTCGAGTTCGGCGGCAGCCGCTTCTTCCATTCGGCGACAGACAGCACGGGTTTCAAGGCAAGCGATCTCAAGCTCCCCTGGCAGAATCTTCTCAAGTCACGTATCGCTGCCGAGGGTGACACTGTTTTCGGCGATGACAGAAGCCTTCTCCAGAATCAGCTTGCGTCGATCTTTTTCAGGTGGGCTCCGCCGTCGAGCGGAATCGAGATCTACGGCGAGTATGGGCGCGAGGACTTCAGCTCGGATATTCGCGATTTCATGCTCCAGCCCGACCACTCCGCAACGATCAACCTCGGATTCAGGAAAGCGTGGCTCAAGGGAACGCGCTTGAACGCAGTCCGGGCCGAGGTGTTCAACTACACCGCGACTGCGAGCGGCAGGACTCGCGGTGAGGGATTGATATACCTTCACCAGCCACTCCAGCAGGGGCATACCTACCGGGGCCAGCTGCTCGGCGCGAACGTGGGTGCCGGAAGCGGCTCAGCCCAGCTCATCGCGGTCGAGCGCTTCACACCAGGCGGAAAGATGAAGGGATTCTTCTCGCGCGTGACGCAGGGCGAGATATCGCTTCGGCTGCCTGCCTATACGACCGGCGATCGCATCGAGAATCCGACCGACGTACAGTATTCGATCGGGGGCGAATTGTCCCGGTTTGTCGGGCCATTCGACGTCACCGGACGCGCGGTGGTAACCTCGCAGGCGAATCGGCATTTCCTCGAGGACAAGGCGAACCTCAACGTCGGCCTGACCATCAGGCAGGGTTTCTAGAACCGGTTCAGGTCTTAAGCGCTTCGGAGAATCGCAGGTAGCCGGTGGTCGCCTCGGACCTTGTCTCTGCAGCGCGCTGCCTGATGAAGGCGATGATGATCCCGACGAGCATTCCCGCCACGAAGCCGAGCAGCGTGTCGCGGACGGCTGCCCTCGTTTCAGGCTGAACCGGCACGTCGGGCGGCTCGACGAGGTTCACCGCGGCGGGATCGCGGACTTCCTCGATCCTCGCCTGCTCGTATCCCTGCTGCATCGCGACGTAAACCTGCTGGTGCATGAATACGGCCCGCGACAGACGGTCGTAGGCGAGCCTCAGCGGTGGTGACTCCTGGTACTCGCGGTTGGTCCGCAGAAAAGCGCTGAGCTCGTCTTCGGCTCTGTCGAGGCGCCCACGGGCCTCGAGGACAAGTTTCTCTATGAATTCCCGCTCCTCAATCGCCTGCTGCTGCCGCCGCGCCCCGCCGAACGCATCGAGCTCCGCGAGAATGTTCGTCGCGAGCTGATGTGCCACGTCAGGGTCTGCTGCCTTGACGGCCAATCCGATGACGCCGCTGCGCGAATAAATGTTCGACGAAACGTCTTCTATGAGCCGGTCACCGGCGAGCACTGTCGCCCGAAGTGGATCCGACTCGTCTATCCCGTAGAGGGCGGCGAGGGTTGTCTGCTTACCGTCAGACGTCGTATACGGTTTTGCGGCGACCGCATGTGTCACGCTCCGCGCCCTGACCAGATCAGCGTAGAAATTCACCGACTGCGAAAACTCGGCGGCCGATGCAAACGCGCGGAGCGCGGCTTCACCCCCCGGCACCTCCACGGGTGACCGGCTGCCCCTTATCACGAATGACGCCCGAGAGACGAAGCGGTCTGCAGATGCCGCGGCGATCACGCCGAACAACGCGGTCCCGCCAAGCGCGCATAGAACTATCAGCCGGCGGTGAAGCAGCAGGATGCTAGCGAACGCGAGAAGGGACGTTTCCTCGCGCGGCCCTTCCCTGCGACCTGCCTTTATCGGCTGTGCGATCGCTGCCACTCAGCCGCGCGAGTGCGCGTGCATCGGGCGGATTCGCTCGACGGAGAGGTAGATGATGCTGAGTAGAATTGCGCCGGCGGCGATCGATATCAGGAAGAAAGTGGGCCTGAGCCACGCCACTATCGCCAGAATTGCGAGCGCAAGATTGATAAGCAGGATCATCGAGCTAACCATTGCATGGCTTCTCCCTGCCTGAACCATTCGCTGGTAAGCGTGGCTGTGGTGCGCGTGGTACCACCGCTCGCCGTGGGCGATCCGCCGGCACAATGTCACTGTGGCGTCGAATACGAAGGCGCCGAGCAGCAGCACCCAGATGAGAAGAGGAATGGCGCCGGCGTTCTCCGACGCTATCGAGAGAACCGCGAAGAGATACCCGAGCATCCCGCTGCCGACGTCTCCCATGAAGAGTTTTGCCGGGGCCCAGTTGAGCGGGAGGAATCCGGCGCTTGCGGCAGCGATGAGGAGCGAAACTATCGCCAGCCCGTACTGTCCCATCGCGAGCAGGATCAGTCCCCCGATCACGCCGGTGCTTATCGCCTCACCTGCCGCCAGCCCGTCGATTCCGTCGACGAAGTTGTAGAGATTTATCGCCCAGACGATTCCGATGACTCCCAGCACTGTGCCGGCGATTCCCAGATTTATCTCGCCGAACCCGATGCTCAGGGCCGGCAGTCCACCTAACCAGAACATTGCCCACGCAGCCGAAAAGAACTGTACGGCGAAGCGTGTCAGGGCGCTCAGGTCCCGGTGGTCGTCGATCCACCCGACCGCCGCGATCATCGTCCCGCCACCCGACAGGGCAAGCGCGAGGTCCCACGATAACCATCCCCTCGCAGCCGCAAGCAAAATTCCGCCGAGTACCGTGACGGCGATCGCGAGTCCGCCGCCGCGGGGGGTGGGGACTGAGTGAGAGCTTCGCTCGTTCGGGATGTCGAGGAGCCTGTCGAGTGCGTAGAGGCGAACCCGGCTTGCGAGGAGCCAGCTCAGAATTGCAGCGCCAATGACAAATCCCGCTCCCTCCAGCATGACTTTCAACCGGAGCGGGTCGAGCGGAACCAGGCGGCCGTCAGGGACATTCCCTGAGCGACCGAATACGGCGGTTTGAAGCCGGTCATTTCGCGGAGGCTTGAGGTATCGACAAAGAGCGAGCCGAGCACGGCTGTGACAGATTCGCTACTAAAATGAAGTCCGGCGATTCGGGAGAGCAACCCCCCGGTTGCGCCCACTGCCCTGAGCATTGCCAGGGGCATCGGAAGGAGCCTCGGCGAGCGGTCGAGGGCGAGCGCGATCTCCTTCACCAGGCCGGGAGTTGACAGGTCGTGATCGTCGCTGGTGTATAGGACCTGGCTGCCTGTCGCTTGCGATTCGATGAGTGACTGGATCGCCGCCGAGACGTTCCCGACGTACGCGAAGCTTCGACGATTGTTTACGGATGCCAGCGGCAATGGGATTCCACGCGAGACAGCGGAAAACAGCGCGGCCATATTCGCCTTCACTCCCGGGCCGTACACTACTGGGAGGCGCAGGATCGGAGCATAAAAGCCGTCGCGAACCGCTGCAACCCGCACCAGGCGTTCGGCTTCGAGCTTGCTTTCGCCGTAGGAGTCTGAAGGTTGTGGCGGAGTCGACGGTGTAAGGGCCACGTCGCTTTCGCTGGCGACTGCCTTTACCGAGCTGACGAATACGAGGCTGCGCACGCCCGCCGCTGCCGCCGCCTCGAGCAGCATCGCGGTTCCGTCGACGTTCACGCGCCGGCATTCGGATCCGGGATCGTCGCGGCTTTCGGCTTTGGCGTGGGCTCGCCCGGCGAGGTGGACGATCGCCGATGCGCCGTTGACTGCGGCAAACACTGATTCGGCATCGAGCACGTCTTTCGCCACGACTACCTGAACACCGTCGCCGAGTGATTGCTGGCGGCGAACTATCGCGCGAACGGGGATTCCAGCCGCCGCGAGCGACGCAACGACATGCCGGCCGATGAATCCGCTCGCGCCCGTCACGACGACCGGGCCAGTGAGCGGAGTCAAACTTCTCTCTCCAGGACGTCGCAGAGCCGCGCGACAGATCCCGCCTTGCCGCCGCGCGACACCATAACCTCTCTCGCTCGGCGTCCCATCGCCTCGAGGTCTTCGCGTTGCATTCCGGAAATTGTCCTCAGCACTGCGACGGCCCCGTCCACGTCGCCGTGCCGCACATGCCACCCGATATGATGCTCCGAGAGGATGTCAGCCACGTGGTTTTCGGCGGGCCCGACGAGGAGTATCGGCCGTCCCGCTGCCATTGCCCCGTACACTTTGCTGGGGTGCACGATTCCCGGTATCGCGTCGCCGACCGTGACGATGTGTACATCGGCGGCGGCAAGCGAGTACCTGAGTCCGCTTTGCGGCTGGTATGGAAGGGACATGATGTTGGGGGAAACGGCTTCATCCACTTCCAGCTTCCCCACTCCCCCGCCGACGAACAAGAAGACGAGTCGCGGATCGTCGGCGACACGTTTCGCGGCTGCGAGAATCGTGGTCAGCGGATTGGAGGGACCGTGGTTGCCGCTGTACATCAGGACGATCCTGTCGTCTGGCACGTGGGCGGTCCTGAACGGATTCTCCGGGTGACCGACGATCTCCGGCGGATCCTCTGCCGGCCATGGCGGAAGAACGGTGAGCCTGGAGGCGACATCGTGTTTCGATCTGATTCGCTCCGCCATGAATCTGTCGAGGACTATGACGTCGTCAGCCCTGGCGAGAATCCGTCGGTTCAGCCACTCGAACGCCCTGACGCTCGCGGATCCGGGCCGGGCCATTCCCAGAGCGACGAGTTGGTCGGGGTTGATGTCCATCACCCAGTATTTCACGCGTGTGCGGCGCAGGGCGCCGAGCGCGAGCGCGCCGAGCGAGGCCATCGGTGGCGAGGTGCTGACGACTACGGCATCTATCCGGCGACGTGTGATACTTCTCAGCACGGCCTGGCCGACGAACGCGAGACCGCCGATCACCCGGACGAGAATCGAGCTCTTGCCAAAGCTCGACAGCGGAAGCCGGCGCACGTCGACGCCCCGGATGTTCTCCGTCGAATGGTATGTGACAGACGGGTCGTCGTATCCCGAACGCGAAGTGTAAACGGTGACTTTGTGGCCTCGAGCGGCAAGCTCTTCAGCTGCATCCGCGAGGTGCTGGCCCACCGCCGCCGGGTCGGGGACGTACACCTGAGTGATGAACACGAAATTCTTCTGCACGGTCATCTTGCGACGTCGCGATATACGGCGAGCGTCTGCCCCGCTGTGCGATCCCACGAAAACTGGCGGGCGTTCCGCACGCCTGACGCGATGAGCGACTCCCTCAGCGTATTGTCGGTGAGGCATCGAAGCAGAGCATCCGCCATGTCGTCCACCGAATGCGGGTCGAACACCACTGCGCCTTCGCCGGCGACCTCGGGGAGCGCCCCCGCCGACGAGCACGCGACGGGAACCCCTGCGAGCTGCGCGTCGAGGATGGGGAGACCAAACCCCTCGTAGAGCGACGGGAAGGCGAACAACGACGCGGCCCGCATCAGCGAATCGACTTCGCTGTCAGGTATGTACCCGGTGAAGACTACGCGGTTGTCGTCAGCCGCTTGCATCGCCTCGCGGGCCGCGGACTTTTCCGGGAGGTGGCCGACGAGCACGAGCGCGTGCGGAACCGACTGAGAGATGCGCCCAAACGCCGAGATGAGGTTCGGGATGTTCTTGTGCGCGCTGAGGCTGCTGAATGCGAGGACGTAGGGGCGGCCGATGCCTGCGGCAATCGCAGAACCCGCGGCGCCGCTCCCATGCTCCTGGGGGATCTCCCGGCCGGCGAGATGAATCACCTCCACTTTCTCCCGCGGGATCTCCATGTGGCTCACGATCTCGCTGCCGGAGAATTCAGAATCGGTGATTATCCGCTCTGCATCCCTGGCCGTTCGCTCAACGAAAAACCTGAAGACGCGCCTTCCCACCGCAGTGCGTCTTCCCTTGTGCCCGAGAAAGTTGACGTCGTGAATCGTGACAACGTGCGGGCATGGTGTCGCGAGAGGCCCTACGTATCCGAGCGAGTGAAGCACGTCTGGCTTCAAGCGCATCAATTGAACCGGGAGCGCAGCCTGCTCCCACGCGTACCGCGCAGCGCGCTGCATTGCGACGACCGGACAGACTACGCGCCTGAAGTTGGGTCCCGGAGTGATATCCAGGTCCGCCGCCTCCCGGCTGAGGAACACTACGTACTCGTTTTCCTCGTCCTCTGCAGCGAGCGCGTGTATCAGCGACCGTGCGTAGGTCTCGGTTCCGCCGACCACGCCGGGGATGAGATAAAGAAGGTTGAGGGCGACGAGCATCGTCAGGTTCGGGGCGGCATCGCCTGCTCACCCGCAGGCGACGGGTTCGCCGGCCAGATCGAGCTCACGTGCTGGCTCGCCCATCTAAGTCTCGCGACGACCGTCATGAACCAATACGCGCCGCCAACCACCGCCAGCGAGTAGAAGGTCCCGCCCCAATCGCCCCGGTTGAAGTCGACTACCAGCGCAAATGCGACGAAATACAATCCGGGATGCGCGTCAGCGTTCTTCACCAGCTTCACGAGGGCCAGGGACAGAACTGTGAACACGATGAACGGCCCGACACACCAGAAATTGAGGAAGGCCTCAGTGACCGGCGTGTAAGCGAACCCCATCAGTCCGGTCGTCCCGAACGCATCGCGCATGAACTGAATCGACAGGCTTTCAGGTTTTGCCGGCCATATCGCACGCGGAATGAAGAGGGTCGGCGCGCTAAGGTAAGTGATTCCCCACCTCAGCGGCCTCTCCACACTCGCGTAATACATCAGCGTGTAGATTGGCGACACGAACTCGTTCTGGGTGACGAGTACGTCCACGGGGTTGAGCCGCGTGAGAATTGACGGGTCGCGAATCACCTGCCTCACGATTCCGATCGCGGTGAAGGCAGCAAAAGCAAGAAAGCCAATTATCACCGCCCCGAGACGGATCGTCGACTGGCGCCGCGTGGCCACGATTCCGGCGACGAAAATCAGCATCGGCAGGAAGTCGCGCCGGTTTCCCATCGCCAGCTGAAACAGGACGAACACGACCACTGTTATCGCGAGGGCGATGCGGGCACTTCTCGTCAGGCGGCTCCACCCCGCGACCATGTACATCACGAATCCGTTCGCCGCGAACATCAGCACGACCCAGAGCTGGGTTCCGAGAAGTCCAACGAGGTTGCGGTCGATCGTAAGCGAGACTCTTATTCCGAGCCGTGCCGCATAGAGGAGGATGAAAGCGAACATCCCGACGAGGAATACGGCATTCCAGATCGTCGGTCTGATGCGCCACCACACTTCCTTCTGGATGTCGTGAAACGGCTGCTTGTACCACCATTGCACGAGATTGAACCCGAGAAATGCCGTGCCATACATGAACGTTGCGCCGGTCAGGCCCGCCTGGATGCCGCCGAGCCCTGACGCGACAACGAGGGGCAGCGTCGCGCCGT
>JBPPMU010000264.1:0-5140 GCA_051306215.1 Gemmatimonadaceae bacterium
GTGGGATCCTTCTCGAGACATCGCGTAACGAGAGCTGCAATTTCCGGCGGGCAGTCCGCGCGGCGATCCGTCAGCGACGCAGGCTTCTCGCCCATGTGAGCCGCAAAGAGCTGGTGAGGTTGCCGGTGCGCGAACGGTGCAGCACCAGTCAGCACCTCGTACGCAAGGCAGCCGAACGAATAGATGTCCGCTCGATGATCAGTAGAGGGATCGCCGGCGATCTGTTCCGGCGCCATGTAGGCAGGTGTGCCGAGTGACGTGCCGACCTGCGTGAGCGTTCCGCCGGGTGCGTCGGTGCGCGCCGCGTGGAGTGCCTTGGCGATCCCGAAATCCGTGACAACAGACGCCTCATCGGCGAGAAGGATGTTCTCCGGTTTGATGTCCCGGTGGACCACCCCGTGATCGTGAGCGTAGGCGAGCGCGCGCGCGACGTCCTTGAGAATTCCGCTCGCCTCTGACATCGGCACGCCTGAGTTACGCTCGAGGCGCGAGCGGAGCGAGAGTCCGTCAACGAACGGCATAGTATAGTAGGGGAGCCCGGCGGCTACCCCGGTGGCGTGGACGGGGACGATGTTCGGATGCTGGAGCTGCGCAGCCAGCTTGATCTCCCTCTGGAATCGCTCGGCGCTAACTCCAGCGGCCAGCTCGGGAGCGAGGACTTTGACCGCGACCTTACGCCCGAATGCGAGCTCCTCGCATACGAACAGGCGGCTCATGCCTCCGCCGCCGAGCTCCCGCTCTACGGTGTAGGTGTCGCCGAGTGCGGTCTGGAGGTCGTCGCGGAGTGACATGAGGACCGTAACGTAAGAGAAATTGCCGTCACCGGACAGCATTTTCCCGTCATCGATCGGGCACCGTGGTTAGCGTGCAAGTGCCGGGTGGCGAACTTTTACTGAAACTTCCCTGGATCAGATACCGATGATCCGGTAACCGTTCGCTCGAGCTCCCAGTGCAAGAGCGCGGTCATGCGTCGCGAACACGACGTCGTCCTCTCCTCGCGCTTCGCGCCAGAGATCGGCAGTCGCAAGATGAATCGCGTCGAGCGTGCCGAGAGGAGTGGACATTGGCTGCGACGCGCGACGTAGAACGGCGGCAGTGAGCTCGACTACCTCCAGCGCCTCGAGCACACGGTATACGGCCTCGCGCCGCAGCACCGATTCCTCTATCGAAAGGTGCCCGGCATGCTGAAGGCGATCGATCATACGGAGGCACTCCACCTCGACGAGCCCGCTCGCTACTCCGGTCGTGATCTTCTTCCATTCCTGAATCCGCCCGGGCTGTCCGAGTACGATGCGCAGCACCACGGACGAATCGAGGTACGCAATCACCGTCCGCTATCTCGATCCTCGAGCAGCAGATCCACAGCATCCACGTCGAGGCGTACCGGCGGCGGTAGCGGAACCTCGCCAAGGCTTTCATATGCCCGCACCGGCTCGCGCACCGATAAAGCTCCCCGACGTGACCAGGGCACTATTCGCGCGATCGGCTCATCCCGGTCATATACCGTAAGCTCATGACCCTTTCGGACACCGCGAAGATGCTCGCTGAGCCGGGCCTTGAGGTCGGCAATGCGTACAGCTTTCATAGTCATAAGATAGTCATATCTGGTCATCTATGCACCGAGCGCATCGAGATCGGCAAGGTCCTTGAGTCGTCCCGTCTCTCGCTTGTTGATGATGAGCGCGGAACGGCTGATGAAGGGAATCTTCATGGTACCGGTGTCATGAATGACACGCTCAGCCCACGCCTCCTCGAACCCGAGACCAGACAACCCGGTCAGCAGATCTATGCGCCGGGGGGGGAGCCCGATCTGAATGACCATGTCCGGACGCGCCAGATCGCTCCGCTCGATTCCGAGGTTTTCCATCGGGGCGCCAAAGGCCGCCAGGGCCGCCCAGACCCGATCGGAATTCTCGACTGAGCAATCGATCCAGATATCGATGTCGCCGGTAGCACGGGGGATACCATGCAGAGCGAGGGCATGAGCGCCGGCCACCATGAATCGCGCGCCTGCCTGGGTCAAAACCTTCAGGAAATCCTCGAAATCAGGATTCATTCGCCTGGATTGCAACGAAACAGCACTTTGACCGGCATCTCGGACCGGCTGTACGCGGGGACCTCGAGCTTTGCCAGCGACCACATCTCGCGTGTGAGGTCGGCTACCAGTCTCAGGCGCTCTTCCGCCGTCGTACAGGCTGTTAGATCATCGTCGGCCTTGCTGCCAAGAGGCAACAGGCGCGCGGAAATCGCGCCTCGATTCAGCATTCTTCAATTTATGAGACCCGGGGATGACGCGCATCGTGAAATCCGAACCTGGGACCAATCCATTTTCCCTGCTGTCACCCAGGCCTGATATGTTGGATCAAGCTCGAAAACCCCAACACGACATAGCCCCACCTAATGAAGCTGCTCGACGGAAAGCCCCTCTACTCCGGGGACCGCCGGGAAGCGGCAAGACGTTCACTTCAGCGCATGCGATCGTGTCGCTGATGGAGAAGGGCACGCGCGTCGGGGTGACGTCGCTTTCGCACAAGGCGATAAACAATCTCCTGCGAACAGTCGAGGAAGTCGCGGCCAAGCGCGGTGTCGTGTTCAGCGGGGTGAAGCTTGCGAAGGATTCAGAGGACCAGCTTGGTGGATCTGTCATCCAGGACGTGAGCGACAACAAAATCGTCAGTGGCGGAGATCATCAGCTGATCGGCGGCACTGCATGGCTCTTTTGCAACGCCACATTCATATAGTAGTTGGTCCGGCGTCGCGACGATGTTCTCGATGGCGGAACTGTCCTTCGCTTCCTGAGGAGGGGGACCCTCAAACCGGCTGCTTGACAGTTGGCTCAAGAGCTGGATTTCGGTCATTTGCTATGCACGTCCCGGCGGATATGTATAGGAAATGGCAATAATCTATATACATCGGAGGGATTGGCAGCGCCCAGTCGTGCCGGTAGTCACCTATTGCGGATTCCCGCCCGAAGTTTAACTTTTATATATACTTTCACCGGATGTCCTCATGCCGAAAACCCAGACTCTGAAGAAACTCGGAGGTTCTGTTGCCACAGTCCTTCCCAAGGCAATGCTGGACAGGTTCAACCTGGGTCCGGGCGACGAGGTCCACGTGATCGAAACTGCGGATGGGCTTCTGATCACGCCGTTCGATCCGGACTTCGCCGACACGATGGCTGCTTACGAACGGGGTGCGGGAAAGTATCGCAACGCACTGCGGCAGCTCGCGCGCTGATCGATGGCTGCTCGCCGGCAGAAGGAGCCGCGCTGGATAAGTCGCGCGGCCCTGTCGGCCATTCATGCTGCGCAGATTCGCGAACATGGCGGGACTCCGGGAACGCGGGATGAGAATCTCATGGAAGCAGCTCTCGCCCGCCCTCGCCACAAATGGAGTTATGCCACATCACCAGATTTTGCCACGCTTGCCGCGGCCTATGCGTTCGGCCTCGCGAAAAATCACGGCTTCATCGATGGAAACAAGAGGACGGCATTCATGGCTGCATACTCGTTCCTGGGCCTGAACGGATTCGACTTCGAGGCTGAGGAAGCCGGTGTCGTCCAGACGATGGAGCAGCTTGCAGCGGGGAAGCTGAGCGAGAGACAGCTTGCCGCCTGGTTTCAGCGTGGACTGAAGTAAACCCGCGCAAAAGAGCCGGCGGTGCGGCCACGCAAAGAGATTGCGCCGGTCGCGAAGTCAGGTCAGGATCTGGAACAGTAACGACCTGCCATTTTCATCAACGCGTGGGAGACCCGATTGATGCAACCCGGTCGCAACGATCCTTGCCCGTGCGGCAGCGGCAAGAAGTACAAGAAATGCTGCTTTGAAGTTCAGCACGCCGTCCCACTGGTAGTCGCTCGCGCAGACTCAGTCAAAGCAGTCGACAGGCAACTCATGCACCGCATGCTGAAGTTCTCGCGGCAGCGATTCGGCGACGACTGGCTCGACTCGGCAACCACCGCGTACTGTGGCAGCGCTGATGGCGAGATCAGTGAACATGAGGCCCAGCTCCTTATTCCATGGGCGATTTACCATTTGCCTGCTGGCGAACGCGGGATCTCTGTCGCGCGGCACTTCAGGGAAGAGAACGCACGCAGATTGTCACGCGACGAACGGGATATCATCGACGCGCAGCTTCAGTCGTGGCTGAGCATCTGGGAGATTCGCGAGGTCGTCCCCGGTGTCGGAATGTCGCTCGTAGATATGCTCACGGGAGAGGAATGTTTCGTCCACGAGATTAGCGGTTCCGCAGATGCCAACCCGCGTGACGCGCTGCTTATGCTGATTACGACCGCTGGCGAAGTCTCGTTCGGCAGCGGCACCCATCCTCAACCACTCGCTCCGCGGGATTCGGCCCGTGTGGCACGCGAGATTCGGCGAATATGCCGGGTCAGGACCAAGCCGATTGGCACTGACCGTCTTCGCGATGTGAATATCCAGATCAAGCTGATCCACGTCTGGAGGGATGAAGTTGAACGAGCACGGATGCGGCCTCCTCCGAAGCTCACCAACACTGACGGCGATGAGCTGATTCTCACCACCGACCACTTCGACATACTCGGCTCCGATCATTCGGCACTCCTCTCCAGGCTCGTGATGCTTCCCGGAGCATCCGAGCCGGAACCGGACGAGCACGATAAGCGGGAAACTGTGATCGTGATGACAAAAGCGGGAAACGCCAGAATGAAGTCATGGGATAACACGATCATTGGCCGCATCATAGTTCGAGCAAAGAGGTTGCAGGTGGAAACCAACTCCACACGGCGCGCCGATACGTTGCGCGACCTGCTGACTTCAGAACTGGGAGACCTTCTCCGATACCGGCTTCGCAGTGACGTGAGCCAGGAGGAGTTGCGACGGACGGCAATGAAGGCGCCGACCGGGCAGACGCGAAAAGGGACTGAGATGGCACCGGATCTCACCGCGCTGGTCCGGGAGTTCAGAGAGCGACACATGCTGGGCTGGCTGGATGAAGAGATTCCGGCACTCGGCGGTCTCACCCCCAGGGCCGCTGCCGTGTCGCCGCGATCGAGAGAAGCGCTCGAACTGCTGCTGCGGGAATTCGAGAATCACGAGGCGCGGTTGCCCGCAGGCGAGCGCTTCGACATCGATCGTTTGCGGACCGAGCTTGACATGCCGG
>JBPPMU010000265.1:0-8510 GCA_051306215.1 Gemmatimonadaceae bacterium
CAGCTGGAATGACGGTGTAGCCGTCGACTCTGACTGAGTCGAGGATGTTGGTCTCGAACGTCTGTCCGACTCTTGCGGACGATGACTCGAGGGGTGTCGCTGTGCGTACGATAATTACCGACCCGCGTGGCAGAGCCAGGCGGTTCTGGGCCTCGAGAGCGGGAGCGGCCGCGAGCATCAGAATCATGCCCAGCGCTCCACCGCTCATGAAGGTCGATCTTGCTGACAACATGTCGAAGCTCCTGAATGTGGGGTTGAACACATGACTTCACAGTCAAGAGACGTACCGTCGGGAACGAAACGTGAACAGATTCAGGTCATGTCACGCGCCTTCGTAAACGAGGATGCCGGCCAGTGGGGAAATCCCGGCCGGCGGTTCGACCTGCCTGACCGAGAGGATCCGGGATTCGACAAGGCTGCTGCCGAGGCGATGCTCGAGGCGGCACAGGAGGGGGATACCGGGAGCGCCGAGATGGCGACGGGTTATTACTGGGGTGAGGAGCGGCTCAGGCCACATGTCCGCGAGATCCTCGAGCGCGCCCGCGGAGGGGACGACGAGCGACTGATCCAGCTCGCCGAGAGGTTCCTGCGGTAAGATTATAATCTTACCGCTTCGGCGGGGGCTGAGTCCCGCGGAAGGTCGCGAGCAACGGCTTCAGAACCCTGTCTATCTCATCGAGCGCATCCCGCGGCAGGATGATGCCCGACGCGGCGACATTGTCATCAACCTGCTGCGGCCTGCTGGCGCCGACGATCGCGGACGAGACGTTCGGCTCGCGAAGAACCCACGCAATCGCCATCTGCGCGAGCGTGATCCCCAGGCGCGCGGCGATCGGCCGGAGCTCCTGAATTGCCGCGAGCGTCGAATCGCTCCGCAGATCGTCGGCGAAGAACACGTTCATCTCGCTGCTCGCCGCCCGCGAGTCCTCCGGAGGCGGCTGCCCCGGAAGGTATTTCCCGGTGAGCACACCCTGCGCGAGGGGCGACCACACAATCTGGCCGATCCCGTTCGCCGCGCAGACGGGAATCACATCCTCCTCCGGCTTCCGCCACAACATCGAGTACTGCGGCTGGCTCGAGACGAACCTCTCGACCCCCCGCATCTCGATTGCCGCCCTTATCTGATCCGCATTCCATTCACTGAAGCCGATGTAGCGGGCCTTACCCTGCCTGACGACACTCGACAGTGCCTCCATCGTTTCCTCGAGTGGAGTGTGGACATCGTACCGGTGGCACTGATAGAGATCGACGTAGTCTGTATTCAACCGCCCGAGAGACAGGTCGATCTGCTTGTGGATCTGTTCCGCTGAAAGGCCGTGGTCGGTCTCCGTCATCGGGAAGTAGAGCTTGGTGGCGAGAATGTACGACGACCTGTCCCGCCCCTTGAGCGCCCGGCCGAGGAACGATTCGGCAGCCCCTTTTCCGTATACGTTCGCGGTGTCGATTAGATTAATACCTAACTCAAACGCGCGGTCGAGGCTTGCCCGCGCCACCGACTCGTCTACGCCGAGACCAAAGGTGAGCCACGAGCCAAGAGAGATCTCGGAAACCCGGAGGTCGCTGTTGCCTAACTGTCTGTATCGCATCTGGTGAAAAACCCGATTGGGGTGGATCTGATTGGCCCGGCTGCAACTGCAGGATTGAAGCTAGACGGACATAGCTCCCGGCAATACGTTGTCCGCCGTCGAATTACCAGAATGTCCTAACGAGAATTGGAGAAGAACAAGATGAGGCGTGGTCTGAAGTGGCTTGGTTACATCGTCGGCGGATTTGTTGTTCTCGTCGTTGTCGCAATCGGGACTGTGTACGCCATGACGTCGAGCCGGCTTGCCAGGACGTATCCCCTCGAGGTTGAAGCCGTAGCCATCCCCACTGATTCCGCATCGATCGAGCGGGGGAGGCATCTCGTGCAGGCAGTAGGCAAATGCGCCGACTGCCATGGGGAGAACCTCGCTGGAACGCAGGTGATGGATGCCGGGATCTTCATGAAGCTCACTGCACCGAACCTCACCGCGGGTCAGGGTGGAACCGCGAGCAGGTACACCGACGCAGACTGGGTTCGCGCAATCCGATACGGCATCAGGCCCGACGGCAAGCCTTTCATATTCATGCCTTCAGAAGCCTACACAGCGTTCAGTGACTCCGACCTCGGCGCCATGATCGCATACCTGAAAAGCGTTCCTCCCGCCGATGCAGCCGTCGAGCCAGTGAGAGCGCCTGGTCCGATCGCGCGTATCATCTACTTCACCTCTGATTTTCCCCTGATTCCGGCTGAGCTGATAAATCGCAACCGGCCCCGCGCGGAGGTGACCCCGGGAGTCACCGTAGAGTACGGCAAATACCTGTCGGATGCCGGTGGCTGCACGGGATGTCACCTCCCGACCCTCGCCGGTGGTCGGGCGATGGAGCAGGTGGTGACAACGAACCTCACCCGGGGTGGCCCGCTGGCGTCATGGACCGAACAGGATTTCATCAAGGCAATACGCACGGGGGTGAGACCTGACGGAACGACGATCAGCGACGTGATGCCCTGGAAATCGATGGGCCATCTCACCGACGACGAGCTGCGAGCCACATGGCTCTTCATGCGCTCGGTGCCGCCGGTGAGCTAATTGTGCTCCTTCAATTGCCTCTCCTGACGATCACGCGCGGCACCTGAGACGAGGTCATCGATTCCGCCGTGGCCCGGCGGATCCTCGGGCGGCACCGTCGACGACGGTGCCCCGATGCGCCAGGCCAGAAGCGGCGGTGTCATGAACGTCGTCACCAGCACCATGAGGGCGAGCGCGCTGTAGAGCTGCGACGTGAGGGCGCCAGTCGCGAGCCCCATTCGCGCGAAGATCAGTCCTACCTCGCCGCGCGGCACCATCGCGATGCCGATCAGTGCCTTGTCGCCCTTGAACCACCATGGACCATAACCGGCGACGAACTTGCTGAGCACTGCGACGACGATAAGCGCTCCGCCAACGGCGAGAACGCGCGTATCGCCGAGCGTGCCTAGCTCGATGGCAGCGCCGACGCTAGCGAAAAATATCGGAACGAAGAAATGACCGAGATTTGTCGTTGCCTTCTCGATCGCGTCGCGTTGCGGCGTGTTGTGAAGAATCAATCCCGCCGAAAAGGCACCGATGATCGTGGCCGAGCCGACGCTGTCCGCCAGCCAGGCGAGAAGGAAAGCGAACGCGAGACCCACAACGCCAAGGGTGCCCGTGGCCTCAACCTGCGCCACGAAGCGGAACAGCGGCGGAATCAGGATGCTGCCCAGGACAACTGCGACGACGACGAACCCGAGAGCGATGGCCGTGGTAAGGCTCACGCCGGCCACAGTCACTGCCGCGCCACCCACCAGCCCGGCAACGACTGACAGAATCACCAGACCTATTATGTCGTCGATCACTGCAGCGCCGAGCACGATCTGTCCTTCGGGAGTGTTCAGCCGTCCGAGATCGGAAAGTGTTCTCGCCGAGATTCCGATTGACGTCGCTGTGAGCGCCGCGCCGGCCACGATCGCCGGAATCACGCCGAGGCCCATCACATGGGCAACCCAGTATCCGAGCCCGAATGGAAGCGCGACGCCGATTATCGCCACGACGACGGCCGAGTTGCCAACCCTCACCAGTGACTTGAGGTCGGTATGGAGGCCGATCTCGAAAAGCAGCACAAGAACGCCGAGCTCGGCGAGGGCGTGAATGACCGGATCGTTGGGATCGAGGATACCGAGCACTGAGGCGCCAAGCAGCACTCCAGCGATGAGCTCACCGACCACCGCGGGCTGGCCGATCTTCTGGGCGAGGACGCCAAGGAGCTTCGTCGTGACGAGGAGCGCGACGAGAGTGATCAGGAGGTGCGAGAACGAATGGTCGGGCATGTTGCGTTAGCCGTTGTGTTATCGTGAAGAAATTGGCCGCGGCCCTGTCTTGCGGCTCGCAGGTTCCGTAGTTTTTTTGGTCCAGACAACGTGCGAAGAATGTTCACCACGGATCAACGCACCGCCAAGATCGCCCGGATTGCAGCATGTCCGCCAGCCCTCCGCCGGGCGGTAGAGGATCTGACAGACGAGCAGCTCGATACTCCCTACAGGGAGGGTGGATGGACCGTGCGACAGGTCGTACACCATCTTGCCGACTCCCATGCGAATGCATACCTGCGTTTCCGCTGGGTTGCCGCCGAGGAGCATACCACGATCAAGACATATGATCAGGACGTCTGGGCGACGTTCGAAGACATGAAAATGCCTCTCGGGCCGTCGCTCACCATTCTCGACGGCCTGCATGAGAGGTGGACCTTCTTTCTATCCTCGCTTCCAGAGGGTACGTGGGCGAAGCGAGCGCATCACCCGGAGAGAGGCGAGATATCGCTCGAGGACCTGCTCGAGACATACAGCGAGCATGGTGCCAACCACATACGGCAGATAACGGACCTCCGGGCTCGCCAGGGTTGGTGAGGCACGTAGAAATGGCACTTCCTGCCATCGAGCGCCGGGAGCATCGGCGGATACTGTGGTTCTGTGGCATGCTGCCGGGAGTGGTTGCGATTCTCACGATCCTCACCGGCGCCGTTGTTCTTGTCGCCTGGCGAACCGGATACGGCACGCTCACGGGCGGAACGGGCCAGATCGCAATGCATCCGATCACCGCTCTGACATTCATCGTGGCCGGGCTGGCCCTGCTCGTTGCGCAGCGGCGTGATTCGCGCGCACTGACGATCGTCTCGCGTCTTCTGGCCGTCGGTGTTGCCGGGGTCGGGCTCTTCACGCTCTTCGAGTACGCGATGGGGTGGCCCCATTCGTATGAGCTCGCGGGATTCCCCACCGATCGACGGCCGACAGGTGAGCCGCTGCGTATGGCCGTCAACACGGCAATCGGATTCGTGCTATTCGGGCAGGGGCTGGTGTTTCTCGAGTCTGATCGCAGGACCCGCGGCCTGAAGTCCCAGTTCTTCGCTACCCTGCTGATGATCATCGCCTTCATCGCGATCATCGGGCACGTTTTCGACGTGCGCGATTTCTACAGCTTCCGGCTTCTCGCCGGGATGGCGCTCACGACAGCGATCGGACTTTCGTTGCTCGGTCTCGGGCTTCTCTTCTCGCAGCTCGACCGGGGCGTGCCGGCTCTCGTGGTGGATGACGGCACCGCGGGATTTGTCGCAAGGCGTCTCCTGCCTGGCGCGCTGTTCGTTCCGTTCGGCCTCGCCTTCCTCGGCGTGCTTGGCGAGGAGCGAGGCATTGTCGGGCAGCGGCTCGGCGGATCGCTTGTCGCCGTCGCGAACATGGTGATCTTCCTGCTACTCATCTCGTGGAGCGCCCGTGTCGTGAGGTTGGTGGATCGCAAGCGCGGGGAGCTCTTCGTGCTCGAGCGAGAGGCACATGACGCATCCGAGCGGGCGCGGTCAGAGGCTGAGGCCGCGATGCAGCAGGCGGAAGCGGCGCGGGCGGAAGCAGAAAGCGCGAACGGAGCAAAAAGCGATTTCCTCGCTGTGATGTCGCACGAGCTGAGGACACCTCTCGCGGCGATAATGGGATATCAGGAACTTCTTGCTGACGGGATAACCGGTCCTGTCACCGATGCGCAGGGCCAGCAGCTAGGTCGGATCAAGGTCAGCGCGCGCCACCTTCTTTCGCTCATCGACGAGATCCTCACCTTCACCCGCCTCGACGCGGGGCGCGAGAGCGTGGTCGAGGAGACGGTGGACCTCGGTGACGTGATGCGTGACGCGCTGGAGATCGTGGAGCCGCTGGCTGAAGCGAAGAAGCTCGACGTTGTCGTGAGCTGGCCGGCCCCGGATCTGAAGATCCAGAGCGACCTGACAAAGCTGCGCCAGATAATTGTCAACCTTCTCTCGAACGCGGTGAAATTCACTGAGAAGGGAAGCGTGAGCCTCGACGGAAAGGTCATCGGCGACGAAGTCCGCATAACCGTGAGCGATACCGGGATCGGCATTCACGCCGATCACCTCAATCGTATCTTCGATCCCTTCTGGCAGGTCGAGCAGACAGCCACGCGGCGCGCGCCCGGCACCGGCCTCGGCCTCACAGTCACACGGCGTCTCGCCAATCTCATGGGCGGCGATGTCACGGTCACGAGCCGCGAAGGTGAAGGAACAACATTCATCGTCACGCTGCCAGCGAAGCTTCCCCACATGGCGACAATGCCATCAAACGCGAAAAATCTGAGAACTGCATGAAAGATCCGGGAACTGAATGAAATCATCTCATGTGCCCGCCGTATTCGCGGCTGCATTTCTTTTTTCCTCCGCATCACTTGGCGCGCAGACGCGGAGCACTCCCGTCGCCGACTCATATCGCGGCGTCTCGCAGAAGATCATCGCCGCGGCGATGGCGGACAGCTCGGCGTGGAACAGGCTCGCCGAGCTGACTGACACGTTCGGTCACCGGCTTTCAGGGTCGGAGAGTCTCGAGCGCGCGATCGACTGGGTGATCGCCGAAATGAGGAAGGATCAGCTCCAGAACGTTCGTGGCGAGCCGGTGATGGTTCCGAGGTGGGTGAGGGGTGAGGAGTGGGCACGGCTTGTGAGGCCGCGCGCGACGCCGCTCAGTATGATCGGACTGGGCGGGACAGTCGCCACCCCCGCTGCAGGGATCACCGCCGATGTGATTGTCGTTTCGAGCTTCGACGAGCTGACCGAACGCGCTGCGGAAGCGAAAGGGAAGATTGTGTTGTTCGACGTGCCGTTCACGAGCTACGGACAGACCGTGAGGTACAGGTCGCGCGGCGCGATCGAGGCAGCGAAAGCCGGAGCTGTTGCCGCTCTCATTCGCAGCGTTTCCTCGGGAACCATGCAGAACCCGCATACCGGCGTGATGGGGTACGACTCGGCTGTCGTGAAAATTCCTGCTGCCGCGCTGAGTGTAGAGGATGCCGCGATGCTGCACCGCATGTTCGACCGTGGAAACATGGTTACGGTGAGCCTCAAGCTGTCGGGCCGGAGGATGCCTGATTCACCGTCGCGGAACATCATCGCCGAGCTGGTCGGGTCGGAGAAACCCGATGAGGTGGTGGTGATGGGCGGGCACATCGACTCGTGGGATGTCGGGGTCGGCGCGATGGATGATGCCGGCGGTGTAGTCGCGGCATGGGAGGCGCTGAACGTCCTGAAGCGGCTTGGCTTGCGGGCGAAGCGAACGATCCGCGTGGTGGGGTGGACGAATGAGGAAAATGGAAGCCGCGGTGCAAATGGCTACAGGGATGCGCACATGGCGGAGCTGGAGAAACACGTGCTCGCGATCGAGTCTGACAACGGTGTGTTCGACCCACGCGGAGTTGGAATAACCGCGGGAGAAGGTGGACTCGACATTGTCGCGGACATTGCGACACTTCTCGCGCCGATCGGCGCCGACAGTGCCCGGTCGGGCGGAGGAGGCGCGGATACTGCGCCAATAGGGGCGCTTGGTGTACCGATGATGTCGCCCGTCGTCGATGGAACGAGATACTTCTGGTATCACCACAGCAGCGCCGATACGATGGACAAGCTCGACCCGGCGGAGATGGCGGAGTGCGTGGCGCTGATGGCGGTGATGGTGTATGTGGTGGCGGATATGCCGGGGACGATTCCGAGGAATCCGGTCAGGGAGAGTTCCAACTGACTGCGGACTGCGGACGTACTGCGGACACTCACTGCTGACCACTGCTGACCGCGAACTCGGTACGGCCTCCGCAACGAAAACAGCTTCACTTATGGTTGATGCCGATTCGAAACCACTGGACGAGCGGTGGGGCAGCTACCCCGAGACCGTCCTCATTTTCGCCGGAGAGACCGAAATCTTCGTCGACCTGCGCGAACCGGTGCCGCCGGCCACGCGTGGTGCGTTCGAGCAGATGGGACTCGGCGGGACATTCAGCATCCTGACGGCGTTCAATCCGCGGGGAATCGACATCTCTCCGGAGGAGAATGACCGGCGGATGGCTGAGCTCGAGAGGGAGCTGGAGAGCTCGGGCGACGAGTTGCTGCGGGTCGATGCATGCTCGCCCGACCGGTCGCACTGCGAGTGCAGCGTTGCGCTCAAGGGTGAGATGGGTCGCGCGCTCGAGATCGCGAGGAGATGGGAGCAGATCGCGATATTCTGGTGGGATGGATCGACTTTCTGGATCCAGGGGGCGCTCAATGACGGGCATCTGCGGTTACCGGTCTAGGCATCTCAACGGCTGCTCTGTGGTCAGCCGCCGTTAAGCAGTTAGCCTCCTGCCAGGATTTCCTGGTATTCCCGGATGAACCCAAAAAAAAGGGGCGTGCATGGCTGCACGCCCCTTTGTAACCATCGTTGCCGGAATCAGGTCAGCGGCTTGTAGCGATAACCTGCCACGCCGGTCTTGTCGCTCGTGATCCGGAAATCGGCCGAGGCTTTCGGGGCAACCGGGCCCACGGTGGCTGTCTCGCTGTGAAGAACCTCACCATTCGGGCCGAGGAGCTCGAATGCGACGGGGTACGTCTTCGCCGCTGATCCGCGATTCTCGATCTTACCGGCAATCGTAGTGCCCTCGCTGTTCCGCGAG
>JBPPMU010000266.1:0-2886 GCA_051306215.1 Gemmatimonadaceae bacterium
CTCAAGGCCAAGCCCTCGCGGGCGCGTGAAGTACGCGGCCTTGACCGCCCCTCCGCGCGGCGGCGTGTTGGATGTGCGGGCCGGGACGGAAGGATGGGCTCCGCAGGGGCCGAACAAAAGGATGCCACCAGGCCGGAAGAACAGCAAAGGAAGGACACGATGACGTCAGACAGTGTAGCCTGATCCCAAGACCTCAACTGTCCACGGAAACGGGGTAGGTCCAGGACGTCCAATTGCCGAGCCAGCAACTCGCGAAACGCTTGCGCCGCCTCGTCCATAGTTGCCGCTTCGGCAACGACTTTCACGCTAAGGACAGCCTCAACGATTAACGAATCGCCTTCAGTCTCTGGTCGATGCGGCTTTGTGACTCGGGCATGACGGATTCCGCGTAGCCGCTGACGGCGGTATCCAGTGCGTATGATAGACAAACAAGCGATCCGGCGACGGTGGGATGCGGACGGCTCGAAGCGGGACGAGCGCGGCCGTCGATTGTTTGCCGCGAGCGAGACGCGGGCTGCCGGATGGGGTGGTCTCGTTGCGGTCTCGGAGATCAGCGGGCTGGCACGGAGCACGATCGAGCGTGGCCTGAAGGACCTCGATGGGCCGGCACTTTCGGCCGGCCGGATGCGCCGTGACGGTGGCGGCCCGCGCCCCCTGACGAAGCGCGATCCGACGCTGCTCGATGACCTCAGGCGCCTGGTGGAGCCAGTGACGTTGGGCGATCCGGTGCGTCCGCTGCTGTGGGTGTCGAAGAGCCTCGACAAGCTCGCGGTGAGCCTGACCGCAATGGGCCATTCGATCAGCCCCAACAGCGTGCGCAAACTGTTGTACGAACTCGGTTTCTCGCGGCAGGCGAACCGCAAGGCTGAAGAGGGCTCCCGGCATCCCGACCGCAATGCCCAGTTCGAGCATATCAATGCCGAGGTTGTGGCGGCTCAGGCCGCCGGGCAGCCGGTTATCTCGGTTGATACGAAGAAAAAGGAGCTGATCGGCAATTATCGCAACGGCGGCACGGACTATCGGCCGAAGGGCGAGCCCAAACGCGTCAAGGTGCACGACTTCGAGGACAAGAACCTCGGCAAGGTCGCGCCCTATGGTGTGTACGACATCGCGGCGAACAGCGGTTGGGTGAGCGTCGGTATCACGCACGACACCGCCCAGTTCGCTGTGTCGGCCATTGCCACTTGGCTCAAGAAAATGGGCCGGCGGCGCTACCCCAAGGCACGGCAGTTGACGATAACCGCCGATTGCGGCGGCTCGAATGGCGCGCGCGTGCGGCTGTGGAAAGTCGAACTGCAGAAGTTCGCCGACCGGACGGGGCTGACCATCAAGGTCCTCCACTATCCGCCGGGTACTTCCAAGTGGAACAAGATCGAACACCGGATGTTTTGTCACATCACGCAGAACTGGCGAGGCCGGCCGCTCGCAGATCGCGCCACCGTGGTCGATCTGATCGCCGCAACCACAACGAAGACCGGTCTCAAGATCAAAAGTGCGCTCGATACACGGACCTACGAGAAAGGCATCAAGGTCGGCAAGGCCGAGATGGAACGCCTCGACATCCGAGGCGACACCTTCCATCCTGAATGGAACTACTCCGTCATGCCAAGGACCGCAAACTCGTTGTAGTTATAGTTGAGGGTGTCCTAAGCCTGTCACGACCCAGTACCGCCAGGCCCAGCAGATCGTCCAGGCCGCCGCCGTCGATCCCGATCACCACTACTTCGCTCCGCTCGAGCAGGGCGTCCAGGGTGAGGGTCCTGTCAGCAGCCCGCTGCCAGAGGTCGGCGCCGACCCAGCGATCGGAGCGCAAGGCCAGCCCGATCTCGATATTGAGGTGCTGCGACGCCCAGCGGATGATCTCGCCCTGACCCTTGGCCCTCGCCTGCGCCCAGTCGTCCTCCAGCCGCTTGATCGTCACCGAACGGTCCCGGTTCGGCGTCACCATCCACCACTTGCTGGAATCCTGCCACGCCGGCGGATCGGTGGTGTCGTTGGCGATGTCCTCGGGGAACTCGTAAAGCACCGGCAGCATCGCGCCATGAGCCTTACCGTCCCGGATGGCGCGCGCCACCATCAGCTCGGCACGGAACGCGCCGCGCGGCGGCTCGTCCGACTGCGTCGTGATGAACACCAGGAAGCCCTCGGGGTTGGGCAACAGCCCGCCCCGCAACTGGCCGATGATGCGCTCGGCCGCCGCCACCTTGGCGATCTCGTGCAGCTCGTCGAGCAGTACGCCCGTGGGCTTCACGCCCGTCAGCACCGTGGTGTCGAACGCCTTGATCTCCAGCGTCGCCTTGGTCCGCCGGTCGGTGATCTTCCGGAGGTGCTCCTGCACGTGCAGGCGCTTGCGCAGGAAGCCTTCGGGGTCCTTGTCGACCATGCCCAGCGCCTGGCTGAAAGCGATGTGCGCCAGCGATACGGTCGGCGCCACCAGGAGGAACTCGGCCCGCGGCCGCTCGTTCATCAGCAGCGTCGTCACCATCAGTGCCGCGGCATAGCTCGTCTTGCTCGACTTCTTCGGCGCCAGCAGGAAGATCTCGCGGATCATCCGCTCGCGGGCGACCGGGTCGAACGATCCGTGCAGTGCGCCCACGATCTCGCGGAACCAGTCCGCCCCCGCCTCCGCGAGTGCCGGCGTGCCGATCACGTCAGGCAGCCGCAGCTTGTTGAAGATCGCGATCGCCCGCTTGGCCTGGGCCCGATTGAGGTGTGGCAGATCGGGCAGCAGCGACCGCCCCGTCCGAATGCGTTCCCGCCAATCCGGTACGGCCAGCGACCACGCCTCCATGTCAGTTGACCAACCGGCCCCACTCGTTGCCGTCGCCGGCCGTCAGCGCGTCACGCTCGGCCGCCTCCTTCTTGCCGAGAAGCTCCTCCACCCGC
>JBPPMU010000267.1:0-10084 GCA_051306215.1 Gemmatimonadaceae bacterium
GTTTTCAGTTCTCAGTTTCTGCGGTGCTCATAGTCCTCCAGCGGCTCTCCCCGCGGCCCGCCCCGAAAAGATGCACCCTCCAAGAAATGTCCCCTCCAGCGCCCGGTACCCGTGCATTCCTCCACCGCCGAATCCGGCAACTTCTCCAGCCGCATAAAGCCCAGGAATAGCCTCACCATCAGCACCGAGCACCCTCGCGGACAGATCAGTCTCGAGACCACCGAGAGTCTTCCGCGTGAGAATGTTCAGGCGAACAGCTATCAACGGTCCGGCCTGCGGATCGAGAAGCCGGTGCGGCTTCGCAACCCTGATGAGCTTGTCACCGATGTAGCTTCGCGCGCTTCGCAGCGCCGCGATCTGAAGATCCTTCGTGAACGGGTTCTCCATTTCCCTGTCGCGCGCAATCACCTCGCTCTCTACGCGCGCAACATCCAGCAGCGGCGTATCAGTCAACTCGTTCATCCGGCGGACGAGGTCGCTCAGCTCGCGCTCGACGATGAAATCCACGCCTTTCTTCATGAACGCATCGACAGGCCCCGGCGCGCCACCCCCGACGCGGCTCAACACGCCGCGTATGCTCCTGCCGGTGAGATCAGGATTCTGCTCTGAGCCCGACAGCGCGAATTCTTTCTCGATGATCTTCTGAGTGAGGATGAACCAGCTGTGATCGTATCCGGTCTTCATGATGTGAGAGAGTGTCCCGAGGGTGTCGAACCCGGGGAACAGCGGAACCGGAAGCCGGTTGCCGACAGCGTCGAGCCAGAGCGATGACGGACCGGGCAGGATGCGAATGCCGTGATTCGTCCATATCGGGCTCCAGTTGGTGATGCCTTCGACGTAATGCCACATGCGGTCAGGATTCACTACACGGGCGCCTGCGGTCTGAGCGATCCCGAGCATCCGGCCGTCAACATGATCAGGCACACCGGAGAGCATACGTTTCGGCGGGGTTCCCAGTCGCGACGGCCAGCTGCGGCGAACAAGCTCGTGGTTCGCGCCGATCCCGCCTGAAGTCACGATCACCGCCGGTGCATTGAGCTCGAACGACCCGACAACGTCACGCGAGCTTGCAGCACCACGGGCCACATCACTCGGCGCCAAGACCTCCCCATTCACGCCGTTGACTGAACCGCCGGTGACATTGAGCCCGCTCACACGATGCCTGAACCTGAGAGAGATGAGTCCGCGAGCCTCGGCATCGCGGATTCGCGCGACGAAGGGCTCGATCAGGCCTGGCCCCGTTCCCCACGTGATGTGAAAACGCGGGACAGAGTTTCCCGGGCCGTTCGCGCCGTAACCGCCGCGCTCAGCCCAGCCGACGACAGGGAAAAACTTCACACCCCGCGAATGCAGCCAAGGGCGCTTCTCACCAGCCGCGAAATCGACATACGCTTCCGCCCATCTTCGTGGCCAGAGATCCTCATCCCTGTCGAAACCCGCGGTTCCCAGCCAGTCCTGCCATGCGAGCTCGTGAGAATCCCGGATCCGCAGTCGGCGCTGCTCGGGTGAATCGACAAGGAAAAGGCCACCGAGCGACCAGAACGCCTGCCCGCCGAGACTTTCTTCGGGCTCCTGATCGAGGATTATTACGCGCCTTCCGGCGTCGGCCAGCTCACAAGCCGCGACAAGGCCCGCGAGCCCCGCACCGACGACTATCGCGTCAGCATCGTGTTTAGCCAGGGCAATTCTCCGTGTATCTGCCTTGCAGTCATCGCGGGCAACAGGCCACAATAGGTGTATGCACCCGCTACGTTGGCTGATTTTCGCCACTCTTGCCACAATTTCAACTGCGTGCGCCCGGCCAGGTCCGGCTATCCAGGCCCCGCCGCCATCGAGTGTTATGCCGGTCGGCCCGTGGTCGAGTCCCGCAGGCGCTCGGCCTTCCGCGGACCTCGAAGCGACCGAAAAAGCGGTCATCGAGGCGATCGATGCAGGCTCCGAGCAGGGACTCGATCTGCTCGAGCGGCTCGTGAACGTCAACAGCGGCACGATGAACTTCGCCGGAGTCCGCCGAGTGGGTGAGATGCTGCGGCAGGAGTTCGATTCCCTTGGCTTCGAGACGATGTGGATAGATGGTGCGCCGTTCGGGCGGGCCGGGCATCTCGTCGCAGAGCGAACCGGCGCGGGGCCGAGACTGCTTCTCATAGGGCACCTCGACACTGTGTTCGAGCCGACGAGCGCATTTCAGACATTCGAGCGCCTCTCCGATTCGACGGCGCGCGGACCGGGCGTCACCGACATGAAGGGCGGAAACGTCATAATCGTTCAGGCGCTGAAGGCGCTGGAGTCGGCGGGGACGCTCGATGGCATGAGCATCTCCGTGATTTTTACTGGTGACGAGGAAGATTCGGGGGAGCCTCTCGAGCTTGCACGGGCTGCCCTCGTCGACGCCGCGAAGAGATCACGGTACGCCCTCGGCTTCGAGGATGGTGCCGGCGACCCGCGGACAGCGGTCATCTCGCGGCGCGGCTCGACTGGGTGGACCGTCTCGTCGACCGGCATTCCCGCTCACTCCTCGCAGATTTTCCGGGCCGACATCGGATACGGTGCGATCTTCGAGTCGGCACGCGTGCTGGAGCAGTTCCGCGCGCGCCTTGGGTCCGAGCAATACCTGACCTTCAATCCGGGTTACGCGATCGGCGGGAGCGATGTGGCGATCGACACGACGCAGCCGGGGGGCACTGCGTTCGGGAAGTCGAACGTCGTATCGAAGGAGATGCGTGTGGTGGGCGACATTCGCGCTATCTCGCCCGAGCAGCTGGCCAGCGCCAGGTCCGTGATGCAGGAGATAGTCGCGGCCTCGCTCCCTGGAACATCTTCGACCCTCGTTTTCGACGAAGGATATCCGCCGATGGCACCGCGTGACGGGAACCGCTGCCTGCTCGCGATGTACGACAGAGTGAGCCGCGACCTCGGATACTGGCCCGTAGTCGCAGTCGATCCGATGCGGGCGGGTGCGGCAGACGTATCGTTCACCGCGCCCTACACGCCGATGACAATCGACGCTCTCGGGCTTTCCGGCTGGGATGGCCATACCGACAAGGAAACGGCGGACCTCAGAGTTTTCGCCGCGCAGACAAAACGTGCAGCAATCCTCATGTATCGCCTGAGCAAAGGGGCTGCGCTCGACTGAGCAGATCATAATGAAAGCTGTTGCATTGCTCCTTGCCGTGTGCCTCGCGACCGGTGAGCGGGCGCAGTCACAGGCTGGCCAGGCACGGCATGTCGTCACGCCCGGCATCACCGTCCTGCTTCGCGACTCGAGCCATCTCGTTCGCGGCAAGCGGGTCGGGCTCATCACAAACCACACGGGACGCGACGAGCGCGGAAGGAACAGCATAGATCTTCTGTTCAATGCCCCGGAGGTGCGGCTCGTCGCGTTGTTCGCCCCGGAACATGGCATACGCGGGTCGGCGGAAGGCGGCGCACTGATATCGTCGAGCGTCGACAAATCGACGGGCGTGAGAATCCATTCGCTTTACGGGGAGACGAAAGTCCCCACCGCGCGCATGCTCGCGGATCTCGACGTCCTCATCTACGACATCCAGGATGTTGGCGCGCGCATGTACACCTACGTCTGGACTATGACGCTCGCGGCGGAGGCGGCGAAAAAAGCCGGCAAGACGTTCATTGTCACGGACCGGCCGAATCCGATCCGCTCCGACATAATTGAGGGCGGGCTCATTGAAGCGCGGTACAGGTCGTTCACAGGTCTCCACAACGTACCGGTGCGCTACGGACTCACTCCGGGCGAGCTTGTGCGATATCTGGCGGGGACCGGCCAGATCGACGCAGCCGTGACAGTCATTCCCATGCAGGGCTACGCGCCTTCGATGTGGTGGGCAGACACCGGCTTTCCCTGGATCAAGCCGTCGCCGAACATCGTCGACGCCGATGCCGCTCTACTCTATCCCGGAGTTTCCTTCTTCGAAGGAACCAACATCAGCGAGGGCCGAGGGACGACAGAGCAGTTCCGGCTCGTGGGTGCACGATGGATGACGACCGCGCCTGCAATCGCCCGCACAATGAACTCCCGCAAGCTGGGCGGGGTGAGATTCGAGAGTGTGACGAGGACGATTGCCCGTGGACAGAAGCAGGCCGGAACGGCGGTCCCGATGGTCCGGATAATCATCACCAACCGCGACTCGGTTCGCTCGACAGAAATCGGTGCCCATCTTCTCAAGGAGATCTATTCACGACATCCCACCGCGGTGAGGTTTCAGCCCCGCGGCCTCGAGGAGCTATCGGGGTCGAGAGCGCTCAGGACGGCCGTGACTGGCGGCGGGGCGATCGACCCTCTGCTCGCCCAGTGGAGGAGAGCCGCCGCCGGATTCGAGCGGGACTCCCGTTCCTGGCGCCTTTACTGATCAGCGCTTCGGGATAGTCCTGCCAACCACGACGGTGATGTTGTCCTCGCCGCCGCCATCGAGTGCATCCTGGAGAAGATCCTCGCATACCTGGCGTGCCGACGTCATCGTCATGAGCCGCTCGCGGATTCGATCATCCGATACGTGGCGGGTGAGCCCATCGCTGCAGAGCAGCCCGACGTTTCTCCAGTCCTGGTCGAACCTTCTGACACTCGGCGCAGCTTCCGGCCCGCCGATCGCGCTCGAGAGAATGTGAGACAGGCGGGCGTGAGCCGGATCGTCCCGCGTAAAAATTCCCTGATCGACGAAATCCTGGGCCATCGTCTGGTCATGTGACATCTGCACGAGATTTCCGTCGCGAAGGTAATAGCATCTGCTGTCACCAACCTGCAGCAAATACGCGTGCGGCCACACGCCAAGCCACAGCGTGAGAGTCGTCGCCATTCCCTTGACCTGACGGTTCATGGCCGACCGCACGGCGAGCTCGTTGTGAACTTTCAGCGCGGATTCTTCAAGAGCGCGCTTGAAATCCTCGTCGTCGTGAGGGTCAGCGGTGTAGTAGGTGTGGATCGCCTCCGAGATGTACCGGGTTATTCCCTCGAGCGCGTGCCTGCTCGCTTCTTCTCCGCCGGCGTGGCCACCGACGCCGTCAGCAACAACGGAGAAGAACGCGACACGCTCATCGGCACCTATCTTCGTGGCGTCGGGAAGGCTCGTATGAAAGAGCTTTATCTGTTTCTGGAGTGCGCAGATGAGGAAGTGGTCCTGGTTGGCCTTCCTGACTTTGCCAGGATGCGTGAGGCCGTATACGTCGATCTCGTCGTCATGTGGACGACGTCCCACTTCCTGACCGCCCGCTGTTTCGGCATGCTCGGCTGATGTCATGCTCTCCGCCCGCTGCAGTTGGCGCAAATGTAGCATAGTTTCAGCAGCGTGAGCGAATGGTCGCTGGAGATCGAATACCTCGCGCGCAAGCTCGGCCTTGGCGCCGCCAATGCCGTCCGTGCCATACGGTCCGCAATCGACGACGAGCCCTTCGAGATCGTCCCCTACAAGGGGTACGGCAACAGTGTGCAGGCACATGTTTATGGCAGGGTCGTAAAGCGGATCGGCGTGACGCCGAGCGCCGATGGCGACTCGGTGCTTAAGAATCTCCTCAACACTTACCGTCGCGCCGATGCTGACCCCCTCCCGGCCGCCAGGGTCAATGTGACTTTCGGGGAAGCCACGACCGCGATGACTGCCGACAACGAGGGATTCTTCGGGGGCTGGCTCAAGTCAGAGGCGCCGGAAGGGAAAAACGAATGGCATGAATACCACGCCGAGCTCGACAGGCAGCCCGGCGGAGAGATAATCGCGGCGAAAAGTGGCGTTCTCGTGCCACCCCTCTCAGCCCGCGTAGCTGTGATAAGCGACATAGACGACACGGTGATCCAGTCAAGAGTGTCGAACTTTGTGCAGGCAGCCCGAACCGTGATGCTCGGCAACGCGCGCACGCGGCTGCCATTTCATGGAGTCGCGGCATTCTATCGGGCACTTCGCGAAGGGACTTCGGGCGGCGAGAACAACCCGGTCTTCTACGTGTCGAGCAGCCCGTGGAATCTCTACGATCTCATAACTGAATTCATGGAGCTGCAGAACATCCCGAAAGGCCCGCTCCTGCTCCGCGACTGGGACATCAGCCTCAACGCGCTTTCGTCGACGCGGCACTTCGAGCACAAGTCAGTCGCGATCCGGAACGTGATGCAGCTGTATCCCGACTTGAAATTCGTGCTCATTGGCGACACGAGCCAGCACGATCCGGAGATCTATCGCCAGATAGTCGCCGAATTTCCCGAGCGTGTTACGGCCATCTATATCCGTGACGTCACGCGAAGAGAAGACAGGTCCTCCTCGATAGAAAGGCTGGCGGAGGAGGTGCGTGAATCGGCTTCAACTCTCGTGCTTGCCGAGGATACCCTCGGCGCAGCGCTGCATGCCGTAGAGCACGGGCTCATCGCAGCGGATGCAGTTCCTGAGATCGGCGAGGAGAAGCGCGTCGACGAGGGATCAGCGGGCTGACGGAGCGCCCGCGGTGATCGCGAGCACGAGTCGCTCGGCCTGGCGCGCATTCTGGTCCATGAACACAGCGGCGAGATTTCCCGAGCGGACGAATCCCGGAGGCGAGGGCCACGCTCCCGGTGATCCCGCAGGTGATACGGTCACCGTGTCAATTCCGGCGACATCCTTCTCGAGCGCTGCCGCATTCTCGTAGAGAAAGACCTCCAGACGACCGCGCCCAAGCTTGTAGGCGAGGGGCTTCACGCTGAATCCCGCGCGGGCTGTCGTGTCGCCTTCGATGCGCGTCGCTACAAACCCGGATCGCTTAAGTCGGGTTTCGAGACTGCAAAGCGCCCACTTGCCCGTTGCGGGACAATCGCCTTTCGGGGCCGGGAGAGAATCCCTTTCGGCCCGAAAAATCTGAACCGCTGGCGCCGGTGCAGGAGATGGGGTTTCCGTGTCGTCAGATCCCCCGCATCCAGCGAGCATCAGCAAGGTCACGACAAGACGCAACTTCACTGGCCGCCCGGAAATGAAGCCGGATCCTGCCGGTAGAACCTCCCGAGTTCGGCGTAGAGATCGGGGTGCCTTGCCCTAAGCTCTGTCGGCCGCTCGAAGAACATCTCTGTCACCACCGCAAAAAACTCCGCCGGATTCTTCGCCCCATAGGCGTCAAGAAACGAGCCTCCCCCGCTTGACTCCACCTTGCGCAGCTCCTCGTACTCGGCGCCGAGCACGCGGGCCCAAGAGATGTACTGCTGGGGTGAATCGAGTGCGGGGGTTCCGTCGGTACTCGAGTTCTCGAAGTCAAGCTGGTGAGCGAATTCATGGAGGACGACGTTCGGCCCGTCATCCCATATCCGTGATCCGTGAAGCGCGGCGTCCCAGGCGAGCACCATCACTCCCATTCTCTCATGGGTGTGCCCGAGCCTTGCTTCCCCTCCCTCTTCCCATATCCCGCCGCCTATCGCGCGGTCTTCCTGCGCCACGTATGTGCTCGGATAGACGAGAATGCTCGTGACGCGCGGATAGTAGTCGGTGTCCCGATGCAGCAGGAGGACGCAGGCCTGCGCCGCGATCGTCACACGGATCTCGTCGGTAAGCTCGAGTCCTCCGCATCCCTCGAAGTATTTCTCGGCGATGAAGACCTGAACATGACCCAGGAGCTCAGCGCGATCTTCCGGTGAAAGACGCGCGAAAAGCGGTACGTTGCGCTCGATTATCGCTTTCCATATCTGCGGAAATGGCTCGCTTCTGAGCCGGGCGCGCCTGCGGCGCTTGAAGAACGAGATCAAGCTTGCCTACTTCGCGTCTTCGACGAGCGCCGGCCAGTTCGTCACGATCTTCACTACAGGCTTCGCCGCGCCTGCCGCCGTGCTGCCAAGAAGAAAACGCCCATCCGGCGCGACAGACCAGAAATTGTAGGGTGGAAGCCTTGTGAGCGTCTCCGGAGTACCGATTTCGCCCGTGCGTGGGTTTACCCGGGCGCGGATGATCCTCCCTCCCCACTCATAGTAGACCGTGCGGCCATCGGGGCCCCAGTGCGGGTTGAGGCCGCCCGAGATCGACACTTGTTGTCTCGTTCCCCGTGATGCCGGAAAGGGGACTATGTAGATCTCGCTCCGCCCCGACTCGTCAGACTGGTAGACGATCCACATGTCGTCTGGAGAGAACCTCGCGGCTTCCTGGTTTCCCTGGGCTCGCATCAATGGCCGCCTGTCGAGCGCTGACGCGCCGTCGAGTGATGCAGCTGCGATATCGTTCAAATCGCTGTCGTCATCGTAAAGCAGGGTACTGCCGTCCCGTGATATGGCGGTGGGGATCTTGTCATCCGCAGATGTCAGCACTCTCTCTTCGGGACTGCTCCCGTCGGCCGACCGTCTGAAAATGTCGAACTGCGGGACGTCCCGGGAATAGAAAACCGACCTGCTGTCCGGCGTCCAGACAATGCTCCCTTCGATCTGCTCGGTCCGTGTGAGCCGGGTGAAGAAACGTCGCGACCTGTCGAATACCCACACGTCGCCATCGCGGACGACTGCGATCAATCGTCCGTTTGGCGAAACTGCTGCCTCGCCGAATCCTCCGGCCTCAGTCCCTGCGCCCTCCCTGATACCACCTTCGTCGACAAGAGCCAGCTCGACTGGTGCCTTAGGGTCGCTGATGTAGGCAAGCACACCATCTGCCGAAACGGCGAAGCCGGCCCATCCATTGGTGGGGCTCATCACCGTGCTGAGAGGCAATTGCACGGGCGTGCCGCTGCTCCTCATACCGTCGATGTCAAATGGGACTGTCATCAACGAGGCGCCGCGAACGAAGATCAGCCGGCCACTCGCATACCGGGCGTGATACCCACCCTGAAGAACGACCCTGCGATCTCCGTTTCGCAGCGAAAGGACTTCGATGACCGACCTGTCAGCCGGGGTAGTGAAGTTTGTAAAAAGTATGTGCTCCCCATCCGGCAGCGCCTGCGGCCACCAGTGCCCCAACTCACCTTTCGAAGCGTCGGGCGTCGTCAGTGTCGCCGTGTCCCTGCCCTCTGATGACACCCTCGAGAGGCCGGTGTTGTAACTCCTCGTGTGGACGAGCGTCTCGTTGCCAGCCCATGTGACATGCGCCCAGCGACTCCGTGTCAACGGAACCGGAGCGCCCCCCGAGACACGTACCTTGTAGAGATTCTCGTTTGCATTGAACGCCAGCCATTGGCCATCGGGTGAAAAGTCGAGCGGACCGATGGTGCCGGGCGAGCCCGGGACGACGAGAAGGGTATCGGCGGCGATATCCCGCATGACTACGCGAGGCGGTCCGTCCCCCTCGACGTTGAATGCCAGCCGCCGGCCGTCGCTCGAAATTGCGATTCCAGCGCCGTCATTCATCACGACCGAGAATTCCGGAGGCATGCCGATGGCCACGTGCATGAGCGGCTGGTCCCCGGCCCTTGCCGCCCGCCTGATGAGAGATATCCCAGCGAGCACGAGAGCGATTGCGGCGATGCTCCACGGAAGGAGGTCGACCCAGCGCCTACCCTGTCGTGTTTCCCGGCCGGCCTGCGCGTCGTGGCGTGGCGCTGCAATTCCCATCGAATCCGGGGCGATAAGCGCCGCGCTCATCTGGGCCGCGGATGTGAACCGGTCCGCCGGCAGCTTCTCCAGCGCTTTCAGCACGGCGGCATTCACGTGCTCGGGAACCGATCGGCGCTGCCCTGTAACGGGACGCGGCTGCTCGGTCATCACTCTCGCCACGATCGCCTGAACAGATGGTCCGGTGAACGGCGCTTCACCGACGAGCATCTCATAAAGCACCGCGCCGAGCGCGTAGATGTCTGCTCGTCCGTCGATTGCGCGCTCCCCCATAGCCTGTTCCGGCGCCATATACGCCGGCGTGCCGAGCGAAAGGCCGGTCTGCGTCATGCGCGGACCGCCCGCCGCGCTCACGGCCAGCGCGATTCCGAAATCGGCGACGAGCGCCTGGTCTTCATGCAGGAGAATGTTCTCCGGCTTTACATCCCTGTGCACCACTCCCTGCCGGTGCGCTGACTCGAGCGCGGCTGCAACCTCGCGGGCAATCCGCACGGCGTCGTCTACTCCAAGCTGCGTCTCGCGCGTCAGCCGCGATCTCAGCGACTCGCCCGCGACGTACGGCATCACGTAATAGAGAAGCCCGTCGGCTTCCCCCGAATC
>JBPPMU010000268.1:0-5595 GCA_051306215.1 Gemmatimonadaceae bacterium
TCTACACCGGTCTCGACGATTCAGAGGCCGTGGTGAGAGGGCTCGACGCTGGAGCCGATGGGTACATCGTCAAGCCGGTTGCGAACCAGGAGCTTCGCGCCAGGGTGAGGAGTCTTCTCCGCCGTGGAAGCCGCGCGCCCTTGGCGGACCACGTGATGGTCGGCGACGTCCGCCTCAACCGCCTGACGCGGCGCGTGACGCGGGGAATTTCCGAGATCGACCTCACGCCGATGGAGTTGCGGCTGCTCGAGCATTTCATGCTCCACGCGGGCCAGGTTGTGACGCGCAGCGAGCTTCACGACAAGGTGTGGGACATGCACTTCGACCCCAGCTCGAATCTCGTCGACGCACATGTCGCCCGGCTTCGCCGGAAGCTCGACGGAGCAAAGGCGTCCGTCGACCTCGTGACGCGAAGAGGAATCGGGTTCATCCTGCAGGCGGCTGGGGCCCAGCCCGAGCTGGCGATGAAAAGAACCGGCTGATCGCCGCGTCGTCATGAAGAAATGGGAGTCAGCAGCGCCCACCGCTGCGGCTTCCCATCCCCTGTCGGTTTTCGCTGCTCATCCAGCGCCACCTTCACGCTGTCGAGCGAGAGGTTTCCCGGAAGCAGGTACTTCGCCGGATCCCGCGGGGCCGCTTCAGTGAACTCGATGTTATGCGTCTGCCTGAACTTCGAGACGAGCCGCGACGTGATGCGGGCGTCGAACAAATCGTGTGTCTCGACGAGCAGCGTCGCAGTCCTCAGCGCCGGGTAGAGCACAGGATCGAGCAGGGCAAGCTCGGCACCCCCGCAGTCCGAGAAGATCAGTGAGCCGGCGATCTCCAGGTCATAAAACGCTTCGGCGCCGCAGAATCCCCTCAGCTGCATGCGGCTCTTCACAGCATTCTGTTCGGCGAGCTGGTTGCAGGCCTGTCTCGCCGCGATGAGGGTGTCGAAAACGACGAACCTCGACAGCTCCATTCGCCTTGCCATCCCCACTGCATGGTAGCCCTCGCCGCCGCCGATGAAGATCACATCACTGAAGCCGCGCTCGATGAGCCGCTCGATCCACGGGTGAAGCTCTTCCTCGAACGAGCCGATGAGCTTCGCGGTTGGCGAGTTGTCGACGATGGGGATCCGGGGCTCGCCGAAGTAGCGCATGCCTCTGTACGGGCCGCCGATAACCGTGTAGTCGGTCGCCGAGCTGAGCTGGGCGGCAAGCTTGTCGTATGACCAGCCGCGGTGATCAGCCGCCTGAAGTTTTCCGTAATTCGTCTCGCGCCATGCAGTCATCAGCGTTCTGAGCTGGTTCCTCATCTCTCCGTCCCGTTGGGGTCTTGATGAGGTTAGCTGCGGGGGTATGACACGGGGATGAAGTGACTATGACGATTCCGTCAAACTCGCGGCTTGTAGCTGAACTCTGTCGCGATAGACCATTCGTCGATGGCTCCTGTGCGAGCTTCTCGCAGTCGACGCGTGTAGTTTTAGCGTCGTGATACGCCGTGTTCAGCTGCTTCGAGGGCTTCGTCAACGATCCGGACGCGCACGGGCGTGACAGGCACCACCGACACCGTCCTGATTGCGCCGGCGCGAGCGTGGCCCACAATTGGCCTTCGCGAGCTATGGGCTTATCGCGAGCTTTTGTTCTTCCTGATATGGCGGGACGTCAAGGTCCGCTACAAGCAGACGGCGCTTGGCGCAGCCTGGGCGGTCATCCAGCCCTTATCAATGATGATTGTCTTCAGCCTCTTTTTCGGGAGGCTGGCGAAAGTGCCATCGGATGGCGTCCCGTACCCGATTTTTGTGTTTTGCGCTCTCCTTCCCTGGCAACTGTTTGCGCACGCTCTTGCCGAATCGAGCAATAGCCTTGTCGCAAACGAAAGGCTGATTACGAAGGTATACTTCCCCCGCCTGGTCATTCCATTGGCGGCCGTACTCGGCGGGCTAATCGACTTCGCAGTCTCCTTCGTAATTCTTCTGTTGATGATGGCATACTATGGAATCGTCCCTGGCGCGCCAATTCTTGCGCTGCCTGCGTTCCTGCTGCTCGTCATTGCTACTGCTCTCGGAGTCAGCCTTTGGCTCGCTGCGCTGAACGTCAAATACAGAGATGTTCGGTATACGGTCAACTTCCTGATTCAGCTGTGGTTTTTCGCGACGCCAGTGGCGTATCCCAGCTCGATGATACCGGAGAAGTGGCGTGCGTTGTACGGTCTTAACCCGATGGCTGGAGCGATCGAGGGTTTTCGCTGGGCGCTCCTCGGAACGGAACGAGCGCCAGGAGCCATGTTGTGGGTCTCCGTTGTCGTTGTCGCGGCGGTCCTTCTTGGCGGCTTCTATTATTTCCGCCGTATGGAGCAGGAATTTGCCGACGTGGTCTGAACATGCCTGACGTGGCCATCCGCTGCGAAGCTCTCGGGAAGCGCTATCGTGTCGGCCATCGGGAGCCTTATCGGACGCTGCGCGATTCTATCTCTGATATGGCTGCCTCGCCATTTCGGCGGAGGGCCGCCGGGCGAGGACACCCGGGCACCGCCCCGCTCGAAACCGAAAACGAGCGCGTGTTCTGGGCTCTCAGAAACGTGTCATTCGAGATAAACCGCGGAGAAATCGTCGGTGTGATTGGCAGAAACGGAGCCGGCAAGAGTACGCTGCTCAAGATCCTTTCGCGGATCACCACTCCGACGACGGGTCACGCAGCGATCACAGGAAGAGTCGGCTCACTCCTCGAAGTCGGAACCGGATTTCATCCTGAACTTACCGGCCGGGAAAACATCTTCCTGAACGCCGCAATCCTCGGAATGCGGCGGGCGGAGGTCGTGAGGAAATTCGACGAAATCGTTTCGTTCGCGGAGGTGGAAAGGTTCATCGACACCCCTGTCAAGCGGTACTCGAGCGGGATGTACATGCGCCTCGCATTTGCGGTCGCGGCGCATCTCGAGCCCGAGATCATGGTAATCGACGAGGTGCTAGCGGTTGGCGATGCTGTATTCCAGAAGAAATGCCTCGGGAAGATCGGTGAAGTAGCCGAGGGCGGTCGGACTGTCCTCTTCGTCAGTCACAACATGCAGGCTGTTCGAAGCCTGTGCGACCAGGGCATCTGGCTCGACGAGGGCACAGTGCGGGCCAGGGGCGAAATTCTGGAGGTCACTCGCAAGTACGAGGCGCTCACATCGATCTCCGGTGATACTGTGTGGGTTGCCAGGGACACCGACCTGGACAAGCAACTCGTCATCAGCCGGGTGGCCGCTCATGTTGCGGGGCAACAGCCGTCGCTGAGACTCGAGGTTCAGGTGGACCTTCTTTCGCGCGGGAGCCACAAGCCGGCGTTTCTCGCGATAGACGTGCTCGATGCGCTCGGTCATTCGATCATGCAGGCTCTTCCCGAACTGGGAGGCTTCATTGATTCCAGATCGCCCGGCCACCATGTCGAGGTGAGTATCGAGTTGCCGCCACTGGTGCCGTCATCCTATTCTCTTACAGTCTGGATCGGCTCGCACAATACTGTGACGCTCGACGAGGCAAGATCCTGCGTGACTTTTGAGATCTCCGAGTCGCCAACTCCCGGCCGGACCTTCCCGCACAGTGCCGATCACGGTTTCGTCGTGCCAGTGGCAAGCTTGAAGTATCGGGCGCATTCGAATGCGTAGAGCGTTTCCGCGTTTCGCCGGACGGATGGCACTCGCGGTTCTGGGTCGCAAGGTCGCGGCAGAGATACTCGACCGTCGCGTCGGCAATCTTGCGAGGCGCGCCAGAAGTCTGTACGTGGACTCCGTTGTTTCCCGGAGTGCGCCTGCAGCGGCATCGATCCCGACTCACATGAGGCGATCCGAGCTCGCCGCGCTTTACGATCTCGCCCTCAATTGCGGGCCAGAGCCGGCCGTTCTCGAAATCGGTTCGTATTACGGTGCATCAGCGTGCTACATAGGCGCGGCGGTCAGCGAGCTGAATGGAACTGTCACGTGCGTCGACACCTGGGCGAACGAGGCGATGCCGGAGGGACCGAGAGACACCTACAGCGCATTCGCCGAGAACACGCGGTGGCTCGGTGGTGTGATCGTCGGAGTCAGGAAGCGAAGTGACGAGATTGTACCGGATGACCTTCCCGCCGCGCTCGACATGGCCTTCATCGATGGGGATCACTCGTACCGTTGTGCACGTACCGACGCGCGAATCGCCGGGCCATTGCTGCGCGAGGGCGGAATTCTGGCATTTCACGATATCAAGTGGTTCCAGGGTGTTGCGCGAACCGTCGGCGAGCTGCTTGCGACTGGCGAGTGGACTTTCGATGGAAGCGTTGACGACCTGGTGTGGCTGCGGAAGAGCAAGCCAAACCATTCGGAAGCCTGATCGCTATATGACATTCCGCCGGGCTCCGCCGGCGATTGCCGGCGATTGCCGGCGATTGCCGGCTAGTGGCTCGGCGCCGGCTTTCCGGATTTTGGTGCCTTGAGTCTCCTTACAGCTGTTCGCATCCCCACCGGGGGACCATAGCGGATGAGTGCGGCGCAGTTTCTCCCGACGGGCTTCCACGGGCCTCCGTTCCTGAGCGACGAGACAGTTTGCGCAATCATCAGTTTCGTGAACGTAAGCGCCCAATTGCGCTTTCCGATCCGCCATGCGCGCTCGAGTCTCGTGTTGCCCTCCACGAACCTCCACTCTCCATCCATCACACGCCTGACGCTCGCCAGCATCATTGGATAATCACGGGACATGCTATCCGCGAGGAACCTGTACTCCGCGACAAGGTCCGAATGTCTGGCGACAGGGTACTGTCGGACGATGCCGAGGTTGAGGGCGTAGTCTGCCGCTGCATCGATTCCCGAAGTGAATCCGCCCACCGCCTCGAACGATTCCCGGCGGTACATCGCCATGTGCGGCGCCCAGAGGTAGTTGGATTTCAGGAGCCGCTCGTAGGGATCAGGTCCCGGGGCCGGTTCCTCCGGAATCGGATTGAGTCCGGAATCATCGAACATCACGCCCGACCCGTAAACGAGCCCGCACCCCGGATTCTCCTCGTGGCATCGCAGGCCCGATTCTATTGCTGTCGGGCAGAGCCGGTCATCCGCGTCGAGAAAGACGAGAAACTGAGCAGTGCTCGCTCTCGCGCCAGCGTTTCTCGCGGCTGCGAGACCCTGATTCGCCTGACTGACGCACGTGACCGACTCGTATCGCGCGGCAACGGCGCGGGTGTCGTCGGTCGAGCCGTCGTCGACGACGATTATCTCCTCTGCCTCCCGCGACTGGGCAAGCACACTTTCGATCGCCTCGGCCAGGTAGCGGCCGTGGTTGTAGCACGGTATCACGACAGATACGCTGGTCACGACGGCTTGCTGAAGGCGGCGATGAGATTCTCCTGTGTGCTGCGGGGAATCTCGCTGTGACGGAGGGACCGCGGGAAGTCACGGGCGAGGCTGAACCAGGCGTAGCCGAGCTCCTCGAGCGCAGCCAGAAGGTCGTCAACCGTGTTGCCCGATGCGTCAGCACTCCACGGATTCAGCTCGATTATGAGAGTCGGCTGGGTGTTCGCGATAAGCGTGCGTGCGCCCTCGAGCACGTTCATCTCGCTCCCCTCGACATCGATCTTTATCACGACGCGTGACAGCGGCGTGATC
>JBPPMU010000269.1:0-5345 GCA_051306215.1 Gemmatimonadaceae bacterium
TCGACGATCCGGAGCGTGCGCAGGAGGTCGTGCAGCAGTCTGCATTCCTGCAGTTCCAGATCACCGACAAGACTCAGGCGCTCGAGCGGGCGCTGCCGCGTCTCGACGCGGCAGTTGCTGCGGCTGGTGCCGCGGTCGCCCCAGCGAGTCCCTCGGCGAGCGATACCGGCCGCCGGGCTCCCACTGTGATCGGCGGGTTGCTTTCCGCCGACACATCCGCTGTCGCGGCAACCGATTCAGCGCGAGCTGATACCGCCGTTGCACCGACGGGCGGCCAGTTTTCACGGCTTATCCAGCAGGGACAGATGCCGGGCGAGTACTTCGTCTCCGAGGACGACGTCGCAGCGCTCGAGTCCTACCTCGCGATGCCACAGGTCAGGGCGGCAATTCCCCCCGGAAAGGAAATCCTTTTTGGCAGCGACACGTCCCAGATCGCCAATCAGCAGTATCGCGCGATCTACGTAGTTGACCAGCGGCCGATAATCACCGGCGAGTACCTCACGGACGCGAAGCCGAACACTTCGCCGACTGAGGGGACGATCGTCGAGTTCGAGTTCAACAATGAGGGCGGCCGGCGTTTCAGGAGCGAGACCTCGAAACACATCCAGGACTACATGGCGATCGTCCTCGACGACCGCGTCATGGGCAGGCCGCCGATAATCCAGAGCGCGATCGGGACGCGCGGCCAGATCACGATGGGAGGGCGAAATCTCCAGGCGGCCTCCGACCTCGCTCTTGTTTTGCGCGCGGGATCGCTCCCGACCCCGCTCAAGATCGCCGAGGTTCGGCAGATCGGAGCAAGTCTCGGACAGGATTCGGTATCGAAAGGAATCACGGCCGGGCTTCTCGCAGTGCTGCTAGTCGTCGGCATAATGCTCGTTTATTACCGCTTCTCGGGTTTCCTGTCCGTGATGGGCCTCATGCTCTTCTCGCTCTTCACGCTCGCGATTCTTGCAGGCTTCGGAGCCGTCCTGACGCTTCCGGGACTTGCCGGCTTCGTTTTGTCTCTGGGAATAGCGGTGGATGCGAACGTCCTGATCTTCGAGCGAATACGCGAGGAGCTCAACAACGGCAAGACAGTGAGGACTGCCGTCGATGAAGGGTTCAGGCATGCGATGAGCGCAATCGTCGACTCGAATGTTTCGACAGCACTGACCGCAGCGGTCCTTTACCAATACGGTACAGGGCCCGTGCAGGGTTTCGCGGTAACGCTGCTGGCCGGAATCGCCGCCTCGATGGTCTCCGCGATCTTCATAGTGCGGACGTTCTACATGATCTGGCTGAGCCGCAGGCAGACAACCACGACACTGAGTATCTGATGCTTCGCATACTTCACGACACAAAGATCGACTTCATTCGCTGGTGGAAGTGGGCGGTCGGCCTCACGGTGGCATTCGTAGTCATCGGATTCTCGACATTCGCGTTCAGCGGCGTCAAGTACAGCATCGAGTTCACGAGTGGAACCCTGATGCAGCTCGAGTTCACGGAGCCGGTCGACGTTGGCGCACTCAGGTCACGGCTCCAGGCGGCAGGATTCAGGGGGGCCGAGATCCAGCAGTTCGGCAGCAACCGCGAGTACACTATCAGGGCGCAGGAATCGGAGAGCCTGACCGGAGCGACGACCGGGGCCGAGAACGTCGCGAAACAGATCGAGGCTGTCCTGGTTGACAGCTACGGTGCTGAGAAGGTGAGGGTCGTGCGGACGGAGGCGGTGAGTCCGCGCGTTGGAGAGGAGCTGAGCCGCAATGCAATCATTGCAATGCTGCTCTCGTTCCTTGTAACCACGACCTATCTGGCGATTCGCTTCGAGTGGCGGTTCGGCCTTGCAGCGCTGGGCGCCACAGTCCACGACGTGTTCGTGACGATCGCGTTCATAAAGATGATGCAGCTCGAGGTGTCGCTGACGGTGATTGCGGCTCTCCTCACCGTTATTGGATACTCACTCAACGACACGATCATCATCTTCGATCGCGTGCGGGAAAACCTCCGAAAGGGTCGCAAGGAGTCCACGCGGCAAACGCTCAACCGCTCGATCAACGAGACTCTCCCGCGCTCGATCCTCACGCACTCCACAACGATGGCCGCTACGCTCGCCCTGCTGATATTTGCGGGCGACGTCATTCGGCCGTTCGCGTGGGTGATGACCTTCGGCGTGTTCGTGGGAACCTTCAGCTCGATGTTCGTCGCTGGCCCAATACTTCTCTGGATCGAAAGAAAATGGCCGAGAAAGTCCTCGCTGTCCCGGGGTTCATCGACAGCCACGCGCACCTCGCAGACGAAGCGTTCGACAGCGACCGCGGCAGTGTAATACGCCGCGCGCGGGAATCCGGCGCCGAGGCGATAGTCTGCATCGGTTCCGGCAGCGGCGCCGGGGATGTCCTCGGCGCCGCTCGTGCATCGAGGACCGTCGCTGCGGAGAACGAGGGTATCGTCTGGTACACTGCCGGTGTTCATCCCCACGATGCAAGCGGGTTCGAGGCCGCGCGGGATATCGAGCTCCTGCGCGATCACGTTGCGTCAGCCGCAGTCGCGGTGGGAGAGTGCGGTCTCGACTACCATTACGACAACTCGCCACGACATGAGCAGCGGCGAGCCTTCGCCGAGCAGCTGACACTGGCGCGCGAGGTGGGGAAACCCGTCGTCGTCCATACGCGCGATGCCGAGGACGATACGCGCGCGATGGTTTCGGAGGCGGGAAGGGATGGAGTGCGCGGCGTGCTGCACTGCTTCACCGGCTCACACGAGCTCGCGATAGCCGCTGTCGAGGCCGGATGGTTTGTCTCGTTTGCCGGAATCGTCACCTTCCGGAAGTGGGACGACGACGAGTTACTGCGCCTGTTGCCGGAGGACCGCATACTTGCGGAGTCCGACGCCCCATACCTCGCACCAGTCCCCTTTCGCGGAAAACGCAACGAGCCCGGCTGGGTCGGTCACACAGTGGCCCGGCTCGCCGCGGCACGCGATGTGACTGCCGAGCACATGGCGGCCGTAGTGACCCGGAATGCGCGGACGCTCTTCAAGCTGGCGTGAGCATGCCGCCAGCGAGTAACATTGCCTGAAGGTTCACAAACTTCTCGAGCGAGGAAACGAGTGAAGCACGTAAAAACCGAAAAGGCACCAGCGGCGATCGGACCGTATTCCCAGGGAACGATTGCCGGCGGGCTCCTGTTTTCAGCCGGCCAGATCGCCCTCGATCCGGCCACTGGCCAGCTCATTGACGGCGACATAGATGCGCAGACTGAGCGCGTCATGGAAAACCTGCGGGAGGTTCTCGACGCCGCCGGTTCATCGTGGACCGAGGTTGTCAAGACAACCGTGTACCTTCATGACATGGCTCATTTCCCGCGGGTCAACGAGATATATGCAAAATGGATCGGTGAGGCGCGTCCGGCGCGATCCACCGTACAGGTGACTGCTTTGCCCCGCGGTGCCCTTGTCGAAATCGATCTCGTGGCGACAGTTGGGGCGTAGCTGCATGCAGGTGAGTCACGCCGTGATCTTCGCGACGGTGTTCGGTCTGCTATGCATCACCCCCGGGCGGGCATCGGCGCAACAGGTCGACAGCGCCCGGGCAGGCGTGTCCGCCGCACCGGAAGTGAAACGCGTGGTTCTCGATCCCAGCGGCAGGCCGTATCCGTCGCCGCGGCGAGCATTTGTCAGCTCGCTCATCATCCCGGGATCGATGCAGTTCAGGTTCGGCCGGCCAAAGGCCGCAATGATCTTCCTTCTGGCGGAAGCGGGTTCGGCTGGCATGGCGCTCAAGTCCTGGAACGACCTCTCGAAGGCGAAGGATGCCCGTGCCGATACTGTCGGCGTGCCGGTCCTTGACGGCGCGGGTGTGCCCGTCCTCGATCCCGTCACCGGTCAGCCCGTTATCGAGTATTCGCCCCGCAACAAAAACCTCGCCGACCGGGTGAGCGCCCGTCGCGCCCATCTCGAGGACTGGCTCGCGGTCGTGGTGTTCAATCACCTCTTCGCCGGTGCCGACGCGTACGTGTCTGCCAACCTCGCGGATTTCGACGCAAACGTTCAGGTGAGCTCGCTCGAGAGGCGGGTCGGAGTGCGTGCCCGGCTTGCCTGGTGACGTCTCAGGCTCCGCCCCGATCGGAGTCTTCGATTCAGGAATAGGCGGGCTCACGGTCGTCCGGGAGCTGATCCGTCAGCTTCCCAACGAGAGCATCATCTACTTTGGCGACACTGCGCGTGTCCCGTACGGCCCTAAAGGGCCCGACACGGTGCTTCGCTACAGCAGGGAGATCACATCGTTCCTGCGCCAGGAAGGCGTGAAGGCGATTGTGGTTGCGTGCAACACCGCCACGGCGCACGCGCTTCCCGCGCTCAGGGCGGAGAACGATCTCCCGATCGTTGGAGTCATAGATCCGGGCGCACGCGCTGCGGCAGGTGCGACGAAGACTAAGCGCGTCGGAGTCATCGGCACTCAGGGAACGATCAACTCAGGCGCGTACGAGCGGGCAATTCTCGCGGTCTCACCGGAAGCGCGAATCACGGCTCTCGCGTGCCCGCTGTTCGTGCCGCTGGCAGAGGAAGGATGGCTGGAGACCGAGGCCACACGCCTGATCGCCCACGAATACCTCGATCCGGTAGCAGCCGCCAATGTTGACACGCTCGTGCTTGGCTGCACGCACTATCCTCTCCTCAAGAAAGTGATCGGGAGCGTTGTTGGCAGGGAAGTGCGCCTCATCGACAGCGCCGAAGAGACTGCTGCGGAAACGGCTGCCGTACTGAGGGAGCGCGGTCTCGCCCATGAGGAGACCGATGATGCACGGTACAGGTTCATTGCTTCTGACGCACCCGAACAGTTCCTACGCGTCGGGCAGCGCTTCCTTGGCGCCGCGATCGATCGAGTTGAGACAGTCACCCTCGGCTGACCCTGCCGTGGCTGTTCGCAGCTCTATCCGTTCGCCGGTCACGCGAAGGTAAGTTGGGGCGTCGAGCCAGGATCCGGCATTGGCGAAGACTCCGCCCGCTCGAGCGCGCTCGAGCGCCGCGACGTGGGAATGACCGTAAATCAGCAGCTCGAGTTTCGGGTCCGCATCGAGCTCGCGCAGCGCTATCGACCGAAGGCCGCGTCCCTGGTCTCTCGACCTGTATGTCCTGCTCGCGCCGGAGCTTCCCACGGCAAGTCGCGTCGACCAGTTCGGATGCAGCGCCCGGAATGCCTTTATCGCGAGCCGGTTGCGCATGATCGGCCTGATCATGCGGTACCCCCGGTCCTCGATCTCACGAAGACCGTCGCCGTGCTCGACGCGCGCGTTCCATCCTGCGAGCGACCCTTCCCAGTGGCCGAGGTGATAATCGACTCCGATGTCCTTCGTGAGGACGTC
>JBPPMU010000270.1:0-5656 GCA_051306215.1 Gemmatimonadaceae bacterium
GAAGTAGCCTCGTCGAACACGAGCAGGTGCGGGCGCCGCAACAGGGCGCGCGCGATCGACAGTCGCTGCTTCTCGCCTCCCGAGACCTTCACTCCACCCTCGCCGATCACCGTGTCGAGTCCGTTGTCGGCACGGGCGAGAAGCGAATGCGCCGCTGACTTCCGGAGCACATCGAGGCACTCGGCATCGGTCGCATCCGGGCGAACGAAAAGCAGGTTCTCGCGGATCGTGCCGGAGAAAAGCTGGGAATCCTGTGTGACGAACCCGATCCGCTCGCGCAGGTTATCGAGATCTATCACGTCCCCGCTGAGCCCGTTGTACAAAATCGAGCCTTCCTTCGGCGGATAAAGCCCTACGAGCAGCTTCACCAGGGTCGTCTTCCCGGCTCCCGACGGCCCAACGAAGGCGATAGTATCACCCCGCTTCACGCTGAACGAGATCCCGCTGAGCGCTGGAACCTGCGCTGTCTGGTGGGTGAAGCTCACGTCGCGAAACTCGAGTGTGTCGAGATCATCGACGGGAACGGGGTTCTCCGGCTTCGGATCCTTCGGCATGGCAAGTATCGCGCGGAAATTCTCGAGGGATACCTCGGTCTCTCGGTACGTGTTTATGATGTTCCCGAGCTCCTGCAACGGCCCGAAGATGAAGAACGAGTAGATGAGGAGCGAGAAGAACTGTCCGACAGTTATCTGCTGCGCGAAGATCAGGTAGAGCATCAGGAACAGGATGCTCGTTCGGAGCAGGTTGACGAATGTCCCCTGGATGAAGCTGAGGCTTCTCAGGTACCTGACCTTCTTCAGCTCGAGCTTGAGAATCTTCTCCGTCGTCGCGTTGAGGCGCTGTACCTCCTGATCCGCGAGTCCGAGGCTCTTCACCAGCTCGATGTTTCGCAGCGACTCCGTCGTCGAGCCCGCGAGCGCCGTCGTCTCCGCCACTATCTCCTTCTGAATGACCTTTATCCGCTTGCTGAGAACCGACGATAACACGCCGAGGAGCGGAACGGTCATCAGAAACGCCGGCGCGATGACCCAGTGAACGTGGAGCGCGTAAACCATGACGAACACAACGCCAACCAGCGTCGTGAACAGCATGTTGATCGACAGCGTTATGAACTTCTCGACATCGCTCCTCACCTTCTGGAGCTTCCCGAGTGTCTCGCCGCTCCGCTGGTCCTCGAACACCGCGTAAGGAAGCTCGAGCGAATGGCGGATCCCGTCGGAGTACATCTGCGCGCCGAGGCGCTGCACGATGACGTTCACGAAGTAATCCTGAAAATTCTTCGCAACCCGGGACACGAAAGCGACGCCCACCGCGGCCCCGAGCAGGAGTGAAACTCCCCTGAGGAACTCCTCAGTGGTGTATTCCTGATACCGTGTCGCGTATCCGTCGATGATGTGGCGGAAAATCAACGGGTCGAGCAGCGAGAATATCTGATTGGTCGCGGCCAGGACCAGCGCGAGCGCGATGAGCTTCCAGTAATTCCGGAGGTATCCGTAAAGCAGGTCCATGAAGCTGTCAAATTAGCGTTTCCCGGTGCGAGTGCTCACGCCGGCCCTACTTCAGCCCCCTGAAGCGCCGGGACGCCCATTCCCCAAGCAGCGTGACCGACAGCATCCCGAAGATCCACCACAGCGGGACAGAAGCAGCCGATGAGGCCAGCCCCGGGCCCTGAACCTCACCGGATGGCCCGAGTGCTCCGACGAGTCCGGCCAATGGCGCTTTGTCGGCAGTATCGGCGGCGGCGACAGCGGCAGGTATCGCCCTTACTACACTCGCTACTGCCCGCGTCAGCCACGCGCGGTGGTCATCCTTCGAGTCGTCACCTCCACTCAAACGCCAGCGCCATGTATCGACGTACCCGAGCTGAAGCACCCGTCCGGCAACGTGCCTTCGCGCCGCTGACACAGTCACGCCCCGCCGAACATCGAGCGCCACCGCATCGGCCCTCATCGACGCAACCGGAACCACCGGAATCGAGCCAAGTGTCGTTACCTCCGCGTCGCCGGCAAGGGCAGGAGCTATGACACGTCCCGCGGTCCCGGCACGCAGCTGCTCGAACCCGGCGATAGTGGCCGCGCCTCCAAGGATCACGAGTCCACCCCCACGGGAGACGAACTGCACGATCGGCGTCACACGCGAGGCTGCCGACGCGTCGACTGCGATCACCGCCGAATAACGTGCCGTATCGATCGGAGAAACAGTCCCCTGCGTGACGTTCACGCCCGGCGCGACATAAATGGAGGCATCGACGCTCCAGCCATCTTCCTCCAGCGCCGTGACGATGAACTTTGATTCCCACCCCGCGCGGCCGAGTACGAGCAACCTTCGGATGCCCGGACTTTCAGGAACGGGCGCAAACGCAATGGTTCCACCGGTGCTGGCTGAGAGAAACTCCGTCGCCGCGGAGATCGTGAAGCTCGCTCCACCCGCGCGTGCCTCTGTCGTGTCGAGCGGGCCAAGTCCGTCAGCCAGGACGATCGACGAACCTTCCGGCCCTGCCGACAGCACCGTGATCCCGCCTCTCGGCGCCGCGACAGGCTGGGCGGAAACAGCGACAGCCGGCAGATCGCCTGTCCATGAGACGTTGCTCCCCGCGCCGGCCAGCGCGGCGATCCAGTCCCGCTCTCGCGGCGACGGAACACTGGCGAGAGCCAGCCTGATCTGATCAGGTGGGTCGCCGGCAACCGACCAGGCACGGAGCGATTCGTTCAAACCGACCGAGCCCGAAGAAACGCTCGTGCTCCTCACGCTGCGGTCCAGCGACAGCCACAACATCCACGCAATGAGCACGAGGCTCACTGCCCGGAGCATGAGCTCGATCCTGCTGCGGGTCTCAGCGCGTGAGGGCATACACGATGATGTTCACGCCGAAGCGCGTATTGTCGACTGCGGAGAAGCGCTTGCTCTCGGGGTGATAGTTCCACTCCGAGCTGTAATCCTTGTTGCTGTAGAGAACCCCGATCCGATCGCCGCGCATCACTGCCTTCAGGTGCTTGTGGACGAGGTTGTCACCCCAGCCGTTCAACTCGTGGCTGGTGGTGGGAGGCCCGTCCTCGAACTCGAAGAACGATCGATACAGCTGGTGATTGTTCGGAAGGTCGACAGGGGCGGAGAAGCTGCGCGTTATCTCCTCGATTGCCGTCCTGTGAAACACTCCGCCGATATCGTGGTTGTGATCGTCGATGAAGATCATCCCGCCCCTCTCGACAAGCCGCCTCGCGTTCCGCCGCTCGGCCTCTGTGAACCTGAATGGGAGATGGCCCGTCATGTACACGAGCGGATAGTCGAGTATTCGCGGCGAAGAAAGCGGAACTATTACCGCGGCTGGCGCGGTCGGAATGTCGGTGTACCGCGCAACCGAGTCGATGATGTTTGCGGGAAGGACCGGGGCACTGTCCCAGTCACCCGATTCATATCTCCCGGTGCAGAAGACGAACTCGCTCACCATTCCCCCGACCAAACCGGCAGCCCCGGCCCGCCTGTCGGGTCACCCATCAGGGAGCGCCTCGCCCGAAGCAGCGGCAGCGTCGCGTCGCGTCCTCTTTTCAGAGCTTCTATCGCCTCTCCCACCGCGGAGGCAAACCCCGGTGCTGCCGAGAGCGCATCGACCTGGAGCAGGGTAAGCGCCCTCACCGCGTCGGTCGGCCTCGACTTGAGCAATTCGATCGCGGCGGCGAAACCACCGTCGAGACGTGCACGCACCGAATCGGCCCTTGTCACGGGGGCGCGAAGACTCGCCGAGCCTTTTTCCTTCCCTGTCATTCGCACCCGCTCGATATCAACTATTACCGTCGGCTGCAGGCCGCGCAGGTAAAGCCGGTTCGCGAGACGCGCGCGGTCGAGCGCACGCAGCGCAACACGCATTGGCGGAAGTGCCGGCTCAGGCTCGGCGATCTGGAGAGATCTGACCGCTTCCCACAGGGCGTTGTATGCTTCCAGAAGGTCGCTGTTCTGCGCAGGCACAGCCTCGTCGGAGTGATCGTGCGCATCGACATCTTCCGGCGCGCCAGGTTCGGGCTCCTCGCCTTCGGCACCTCCCTCCTGGTCATACAGGATTTCGTGGACCCGCTTCCTTATCCGGTCCTCGAGGTCGCCGATGTTCGTCGCGCGTCTGACGAATTCGTCCCTGGTCAACCGGCTCTGCTCCTTCACGAGCTGCTCGGTCATCTGGATGAGCAGACGCTGGCTCATTGCCGAGCTGTCGATCGGGAGCGGTCCCGCCGCGTCGACAGATACCGAGTCGTACTCGTCGGCTCTCGCAATTCGGTAGGTTCGCGTATCTGATGTGGCGAGACCGGGCCCGCTCAGCGTGTTGACGTCCTGAGTGACCGCGCGAATCGAGACGACGTCACCCTGATTGAGGTTCAGGGTGGCGAGATCGAGTGTGGCGGCAAGGCTTCCGCGCCTTGCCCCATCGAACTGAACGAGCTGTGTCGTCAGCGTCCTCGCGCTGAATATCTCGCCTGACCCCGTCGTGATCAGATACTCGAAGTACCCTGCATCGAGTCCGATGTCGTCGGTGGCGATGGCCTCGAGGCGAAGCGTGAGGCGCGCCACTCTCAGCGTGCTGTCGCGTGCGGGGGAAGTCAACACGATCCGCGGCGGATTGTCGGTGCGCGGCTCGAGCACGATTATCCGCTCGAAATCCCTGTCGTGGAGCGTCAGCGCCGCAGGCTTCGAGGGCATGAAGAGGGACGCTGACCAACCGCCCCGAAGCGCCGCGACTCCCAGCGCGCTCGAACCGAGAGTCCCGGTTACCCCAACATGGCTGCCCTCACCACGAATGATGATCCGGCTACCGACAAGTGCTGCTATCGACGATGGATCAGTGAGAACCCTTGTCCCCTCGCGGGAATACTGCGGCGGAATAACCTGCACCCCGAGATCTTCGAGCCGGCTTGCTTCGTCTGCCGACCCGGCCGACGAAGCGGGGCGCCCGCCTGAAAACAGGCCGGCGCCGCCAAAGGCCGGCGAGGGCGATACATATAGTAGTAGAGCCGCGACAATCGCCGCCGCGATGCCCGGCCAGACCGTGCGGCCCAACGCTCGGCGGGTGGTCCCCGTGAGCCGCTGCCCGGCAACTGCGGCTTCGATGCCTGCATCCGCTTTGGCCGTTCTGCCCCGCGATTCGCTCTGCTCGACCGCGGTGACGAGCGCATACTCCAGAGCAGGCACCTTCTCCTCCAGCCAAAGCGCCACTCTGCCGACTGACCGTATGTGCCGCGATCGCCAGACAAACATTGCCGACACAGCGACGCCCGCGCTGAGAGCCGCCCAGCCATGCCATCCGGGATTCGCAGCAAGATCAGGAATCGCCAGCGTTGCGAACGAGAGTACCGCGAGGAATCCAAGAGCCACGGCGATTCCCCAGCCGATTGCCTGAATCACTGCGCCAGCGCCGAGGATACGCTGGGTCGACCTGACTCTCTCGATCGCGGTCATGCGGCGGAGTCCATCTGAGCGCTCTCCCGGCTTGATTGCCGCGTCGCAACAACTGTCCGGCGCCTCACGAACATCTCGAAAACCGCCGCGGCCAATCCTAAAGCCAGAAGCCACGGCGCAAGCCATGACCTGACGTCCCCGCGAGGGCGAAAAACTTCGCGCGGCGCGAGCCCCCCGCTTCCCTGAAGCCCCGCCATTACACTCGCCTTCATGG
>JBPPMU010000271.1:0-3642 GCA_051306215.1 Gemmatimonadaceae bacterium
AGAAAAACCGTGGCCATACCGCCACGGCCGAGCTCGCGCCTTATCTCGTATGTGCCCGAAAGGGCCTTCTCGAGGCGGTCTAGCACCTCGTGTGACGCCGTGCGATCATGGGACTCGAATCATACCGCGTCGAAGGCGGTGCGGCGAGTACTCGCTTCTGCCGCGTATGAGCGGGAGCTTCGCACCGCCCGGCAGATCGCGATGGATGAGATGTCCCAGCAGGCGCAGGAGCTTGGCGCCAATGCCGTTATCGGGGTGGATCTCGATTACGAGTCGATCCAGATGGGTCAGGGCGGGGGCATGCTTATGGTCAGCGCAAGCGGAACTGCGGTCGAGATCGACCGGCCGCCGCGTTAGCCCGGTTCTCACCTGATCCGTGGACAGCCGGATTTCTCAACTGCACATTCAGGAGTGAGCCCGGACAGACTCTTTACCGATGACAGCGAGATGTCGCGCCGCTGCAGAAACTTCGACTGGGCGTCGACTCGGCTTGGCCCTGTCGACAAGTGGTCGCACAGCCTGCGGACCATCGTCACGACGATGCTCTCGTCCCGGCATCCGATGTTTCTGTGGTGGGGACCGGAGCTCATCCAGATATACAACGACGGCTACCGCCCGAGCTTCGGGGAAAGCGGGCGCGACATTGCTGCCCTTGGCGCACGGGGCAGGGAGCACTGGGCCGAGATATGGCCGATAATCGGCCCCCAGATCGAGGGAGTGCTGGAGCGCGGCGAGGCGACCTGGCACGAGGACCAGCTCGTCCCGATCGAGCGCAACGGCAGGGTCGAGGATGTGTACTGGACGTATGGCTTTGGTCCGGTCCGCGACGATGACGGCTCGATCGCTGGCGTGCTCGTCGTCGTTCAGGAGACGACCCAGCGGGTTGTCGCCGCCCACGAGAACGAGCGACTGCTCCGTGAGCTGGAAGTCGAGAGGGAGCGGCTCGCGTATGTGTTCCAGCATGCTCCGGCATTTCTCGCAGTGATGCGGGGCCCGGAACACACGATCGAGCTCGCAAACGCAGCCTACAAGAAACTTGTCGGCCACAGGGAGCTTGCCGGAAAACCTATTGCCGAGGCATTGCCAGAGGTGGTCGACCAGGGCTTTGTCAGGCTGCTGGATAGTGTGCTTTCCACCGGTGAGCCATTCGTCGGCCTGGAAATGCTGGTTCAGCTTCAGTCCGCGCCGGGGGAGCCACTCGAGGATCACTACCTCGACTTCACATACCTCCCGCTGGTCGAAGCCGACGGTACACGTTCCGGCGTCATCGCTCACGGCTTCGACGTGACGCAGCATGTGCTTACGCGGCGCGAGGTCGAGCAGGCCAAGGACATGGCAGAGGCGGCGAACAGGGCGAAGGGTGATTTCCTCGCGGTGATGAGTCACGAGCTCCGCACGCCGTTGAACGCGATTGGAGGATACGCCGAGCTTCTCGAGCTCGGCGTTCACGGTCCCATAAACAAGGCGCAGCGCGGCGCTCTCGACCGCATCCAGAAGAGCCAGCGCCACCTGCTCGGGCTCATCAACGGCGTGTTGAATTACACGCGTGTCGAAGCGGGGGCGCTGAGCTATGAGATAGAAGTCGTTTCGCTCAGCGAGGTGTTGTCGACATGCGAAGCCCTCGTGGCTCCACAGCTTGCTGCGAAGGAGCTGCGACTTGAATCGTCAGTCGCGGAGCCGGGACTGTCGGTAATGGCTGATCGCGAGAAGCTCCAGCAGATAGTTCTCAATCTCCTGACGAATTCGATCAAGTTCACGGAGAAACATGGCCAGATTGTAATAACGTGCGGGGCTTCGGATGATGTCGCTTCTGTCGAGGTGAGTGATACGGGGCGGGGGATCGCAGCGGATCAGATAGGGAGAGTGTTCGAGCCGTTCGTGCAGGTTGACTCGACTTTCACGCGCCCGCACGACGGGGTGGGGCTGGGGCTCGCAATAAGCAGGGATCTCGCCCGCTCGATGGGGGGCGACCTCACGCTGATAAGCGAGCTTGGCAGAGGCAGCACGTTTACACTGACACTTCCAAGCGCGCAGGAGCCCGTCACGGCGGAGTAAAAAGCTCCCCCGCCGCCCGGCAAAAAGGCTCCCGCGGTCAGTCTATGCGCGACTCCACCATGGCGGCGAACTGCGATTCAAGAGCCCCTGTCGTGGAACAGTAAACCTCCCCGGTGCTTCCGCCAGTCTTCGTCATCGAGCCACTCAAAGAAGTTTCGAGCACCGTGCTCGTGCCGTCCGCGCGGAGGCGGGTAATGAATGATGCGGTTACCGGATAGCTGTCGGCGCGTGGACCCAGCAGGGGCTCGTCACCGCAATTCAGGTACGTGGAGACCGGCTTGTTGAAGAATCTCCGGGACATCGTGAACTGTCTGTTGCCAACCTCTCCCGCGGGCTGATTAACGTGCGTGAGGTCCACCGCGAGCATACGATAGCTCGACACGACCGCGTCCCAGACCTTGTCCATTGGTGCCTGCAGCACAGTCGTGGGTGTGCGCTCCGACCGGGTACGCAGAACAGTGCCGCTGCGCTCGTCGACAGCGAGCACGCGCTCAGGTGCCTGGCCGGTGCCCTGCGTCGTGCTTGCGCAACCGGCCGCGAAGACGACAGTTGCAAGCAGGCAGAATCGTTTGAGCATTGTTCCTCCGCGGTGGTTGTTTTCGTGCCTTCAGAATTGATGCGTGTCGGCCAGGGGATTCCCGTCCCGCTGCATTACCGGCGCCGCCGCGGTTGGCAACGGGCTCCGCTATCGCGGCTTCCAGATAATTGTCGAGAGCCGCTCTCCCCGGATGGTGGCGACGACTCCGTTGATGTCCCGGTATATAAGCTCCAGTCGCGCCGACTCGTCAGGTTTCACGACGATACGGCCGGGCGCATTCCTCGGCCGTCCCTCCGAAACGAATGCTCTGGCGGCAATTCTCATGTGCGCGAACTCCTTCCTGAGCTCGGTCGATTCGGGCAATATGGCTTCGGCTCCGAATAATTCAGCCCGAGCTCCCCATACTGTGCTATCGGGCGTCACGAGTTCCGGCTCGAACGTCGCTCCCAAGAACCCCTGCCGCTGCGGAGGCGGCCATCTGGGGATCTCGAGGTCCAGCAGGGATCTGGTCATCACCATGAGCAGGGCGTAACCGTAGGGTGCGGCGCCGTTGAGATCCCATCGCTGTATCGCTCCATCGGCCGACGCTATGAGTGTTGTCGCCCGCCCTTCCGTCCGGCCGTACATGGTCACCGTTTCATGGCCGGGAAGCTCGACGGTGAAACGCCATGTACCAGCGAGCGGGCTTACCCGTAAAGAATAGGGTGAAAGGCTCGATTCGCGGCGCGCGATTGTGAGCATCTCGGCTACCGGCGGCCGGCCTGCCTGGTCAGGGTGCCTTTCCCCCCAGTCAATCAGCGCACGCCGGTTTTCCTCTTCCCGCTTCAGGTAAGTGAGACGGTCGGTTCTTTCGAAAGTCCGTTGCGGAATTGAATCATAAAGTGACATGAGCTCATCTGCAGTGAGCGGGGTGCCGCCCCGCAGGGAGCGTTCGAAACTCCGGCTCGAGGGGTAAGGAATGTTGAACGGCGCACCAACGTCAAAAGTCGGAACACCATCTACCCATGCCTCTTTCGGCCGAAGGACTCCGCCGAAGAAACCTCGCGTTC
>JBPPMU010000272.1:0-4979 GCA_051306215.1 Gemmatimonadaceae bacterium
GGATTCAGCGATCGGCGGCTCGACCCGCGGCAGGGGGTCGGTGGGGTCGCCAGCGCACGCGAACGACACCGCAGCTATACCGAATGCACGCACGGCAGTGCCGAACCACGTGGTGGTCCCGAAAATCCGCTGACGGTCGAATTCCATATTCCTCTCGATTGCGAGCTGTACTGAGAGTTACACGACATGATTGGAAATCGGCTCATCCGACTCCGGCCCCGTCGAGTGTATCAGGCTCAGTGACAAAGACGGGAAAACAAAGAGCCCGCTGAGTGGATCAGCGGGGGCCTCGGGATTCAGTACACCTGCTATCGCCTCACTGCGTGCCGCTGTTGGTGTCCGAGAGATCCGCCACACGGATTCCGGGACTAACGGGCTCCGCCACTTTCCTCGCGCAGAAATAGCCCGCAGGCTAGTGGGAGAGACGCTGGAGTTCGCGGTCTCCGCTCTGCATAACCATTGCCGACTCGGTATTCTCGTCCCTGGCGCCCGTCGCCGGGTCAATTATCTCCGGTACACTGCATTCACTCCGGCGGCCGGATCGGCCTGCGCGTTTGCGGTTACGGCGTGAGCTGACAGCGCGAGTGCAAAAATCAGGAGCGGGCACGTCGGAATAAATCGTCGCATATACTATTAAGACGAGCGACACATCAGTCGGTGAACAACAAAGCCCGCCGGATTTCTCCGGCGGGCTCATTTGTTTCGGTGACGCTGCTGCTACTCGTCGATGGCGTCTATCGCGTCAACGTCGAACGATGCAGGAACCGGCACCGCGATCGGGTCCGACATGTTGTAATCGTCAGACTCCATCGGGATCACCTTGCTCGGCTCAGCCGGACGCTCCTGGCCTTCAGGAATGTTCGTTATCGCAAGTACGATGCGGCGTTGGATCGGATCGACCTCGAGCACGCGCACGCCGACCTTCTGGCCTTCCCACGAAATGTCCGCAGGACTGTCGACAGCGTTGCCGAAGTTGAGCTGGCTCACCGGAACGAAGCCCTCGATATCGTTGCCGATGTCGACGACGACCCCCTTGTCCATCAGGCGAACCACCGAACCCTCGAGCTCGGTTCCGACCGGATAGGTCTCGCCGATCTTGAGCCACGGATCATCCTGTGCCTGCTTCAGCCCAAGCGAGATGCGCTTGTTGTCGGCGTCGATGTTGAGAATCACGACGTCAACCGCGTCACCCTTCTTCACAACCTCGGAAGGATGCTGCACGCGCTTGGTCCACGACATGTCGGAGATGTGAATGAGTCCGTCGATACCGGGTTCGATCTCCACGAATGCGCCGAAGCTCGTCAGGTTGCGGACCTTTCCGTTCAGACGCGTAGCAACCGGATACTTCTGAGGCAGCATCATCCACGGATCCTGCTCGGTCTGCTTCATTCCGAGCGAGATCTTCTCCTCGTTCGGATCGACTTTGAGCACCACTGCTTCGATCGCTTCTCCAATCGAAACAAGCTTCGATGGGTGACGAACGTTGCGGGTCCAGCTCATCTCGCTGATGTGAACGAGGCCTTCGATGCCAGGTTCGAGCTCGATGAACGCGCCGTAGTTGGTGATCGAGACAACCTTGCCCGACACGCGCGTGCCGACAGGATACTTCTCCGCGACGTCCTTCCACGGGTAGCTCTGGAGCTGCTTGAGTCCGAGCGAGATGCGCTCTCTCTCCCAGTCGATATCGAGAACCTTTACCTCGAGCTCCGACCCGATCTGCACCATCTCCGACGGATGCTGGATACGCCCGTACGACATGTCGGTGATGTGGAGCAGCCCGTCAACGCCGCCCAAGTCGATGAATGCACCGAAGTCGGTGATGTTCTTCACGATGCCCTTGCGGACCTGGTCCTTCTGAAGGTCCTTCATCAGCTTGTCGCGCTTGCCCGCTCTCTCCTGCTCGAGGATGACACGGCGCGATACGACGATGTTCCGCCGGCGCTTGTTGAGCTTGATGATCTTGAACTCGAACGACTGGCCGAGAAGCTCGTCGACGTTGGGAACGCGGCGGAGCGCGATCTGCGATCCGGGGAGGAATGCGTCGACGCCCATGAGGTCGACGACGACACCGCCCTTGATCTTCTTGACGAGCGTTCCGTTGACCGGCTGGTCGCTTTCGTAGGCGACGCGGATGCGCTCCCAAACGCGCATGAAGTCGGCTTTCTTCTTCGAGAGAACGACCGAGCCTTCCATGTCCTCGAGGTGCTCGAGGAGCACTTCGACTTCATCGCCGGCCTTGAGGTCGGGCATGTCCTTGAATTCTTCGAGCGGGATCGTCCCTTCGGATTTGAATCCGATGTCGAGGACGACCATGTTGTCGCGAATGTCGAGGACGCGTGACTTGACGATCTCGCCTTCTTCGATCGAAGCCATCGTGCCATTGTACATGGCCATCATTGCTTCGAGCTCGTCGGGTGAGTAATCGTCCTCGTCGTAGAGTTCGGGGCGGAGGTTGGCAAGCGGGCGCAGCTGCGCCTTCTGAAGGTCGCGCTTCTCGCGCGGCGTCAGTCCCGTGCCGGTTGGGGTTTCTTCGATGTCGAGATCGGGCATTCTACTGGGTGAAAGGGTGAATTTCGGGCATTCTGGGGTAGCCTGTAATCATACACGATTTCGGGGGCAAACTCAACTTCCAGGGGGAGTCCGGATTGCGGACTGAGGACTTTGCGGCCTCAGGACGGAAGGCCATTGCAGAGTCGCGACGAAGGGAGGATTGCGGACAAGGGAGGACGGTCCTCGATAATCCTCAGTCCTCACTTAGTCGCGACTCTGCAATTGTTTCTAGTCCTGAGGCCGCAAAGTCCTCAGTCCGCAATCCGCAAACCCGGCTAGCGCTGAGCGGCTTGCCTCGCGAGCTCGACGATCTGCCTGATCTGCTCATCCTGATCGAGATGCGTCGTGTCGATCACCACCGCCTGCGGGGACCTCACGCTCTGAGCGGCATCCATCTCATCCCGCAGCACGATCTTCCCTGTCTCCTCGGCGATTTCATATTCGGTGGGAGTGCGGCCGAGCCGCTCCAGGAGCCGGCGGCGGGCCCGCTCGCCTGGCTGAGCATCGAGAAAGACCTTCAATGGCGCATCAGGGAAAACCACAGTCCCGATATCCCGGCCATCGACAACGACATCGAACTCTTCGCCGGTCTTCCTCACCAGCGCGTTCACCCAGTCGCGCACAGCGGGCATCTGCGCAACGGCTGAAACCCGGCTCGTAACATCCTCGCCCCTCATCTCGGTCTCAGCGGGCTGGCCGTCGAGCAGCGGAGTGAAACCTGTGTCAGTGGGAGCGAGCGATACGATTGCCGCCGCCTCGATCACCGATTCCTCGGTCCATGACTCGACTTCTCCACCCTGCCTGACCCGCGCCGCGGTGGCGGCGCGATACAGCGCTCCCGAGTCAACGTGATGGAAGCCGAGGGTCCGGGCGAGCGCCTTTGCGGTCGACGATTTCCCGGACGCCGCGGGGCCGTCTATCGCGATCGCCATCTTCGCTCTTGTCATCTGCCGAATATAGCCAGACCAGCCCCAGACCGGCCTACGTGTTGTTTCGCTTCTCGTCCTGGCGCAGCTGGTCGACGTCGTTCCGCAGGATCGCGATCATTTCGGCCGTGAACCCGAAACCGAAAAGTGTTATGCCGACAACGAGGAGCAGCACGACAAGACCAAGCAGCGGCCTGTAACCGATCGACGGCGGTCCGTATCCCATCACGCGAAATGCGGTCGTCACGATGCCGATTACGAACCCAAGCAAGGTGAGAAGGAGGCCGGCACCACCGAAAAGCTGCATCGGCTTCCTGCTGAACCTGAGATAGAACCACACAACCAGCAGGTCGCCGACGCTCGACAGCACCCGCCGCGAGCCGGTGTACTTCGACATGCCTGCCCGACGCGGAAATAGCTCGATGTCAATCTCGCTCACCGAAAAACCGCGGGCATATGCGATAACCACGAAGAACCTGTGCCAGTCGTGTCGCAGCGGAACCTCGTCGAGCACTTCCCGGCGAAACGCCTTCATCGAGTTCAGGTCGCGAACCGGAACGTCGAAAAGGAATCGCGAAACGCGGTTGTAGACCGAGCTTACCGCGCGCTTCTCGTATGCGCCAATCTTCCGGCCCGTCACGATGTCCCACCCCTTCTCCATCTGCTCGAGAAAGCGGGGAATCTCTTCGCTCGAATGCTGGAGATCCGCGTCGAACACTATGAAACTTTCGGCCTCAGACTGGCGCGCGCCGGTGACCATCGCCTCTGTTTTGCCAAGGTTCCGTCTGTGTCGCGCAACCTTGAAGCGCGGGCCGTGACGCTCAGCCGCAGCGACAGCGAGAGGCCATGTATCGTCGGTCGAGCCATCGTCGACGAGAATCACCTCTCCGTCGAGTGAATGTCTCGCAAAAGTCGATTCGAGAGCGTCGAAAAGCGGCCCTATGTTCTCCGCCTCGTTATAGGCGGGAACGATCACGGCGAACTTCGGCCGTTGGGTCACGCCGCTTCCTCCTCCTCACGCGGCTTGCGCCGGGTGGAGACGAAGTACCAGACGCCATAACCGATCAGCAGAAGTGCGAGAACGGCGCTGATGATTCGCCCTGTCGCGAGCTGGTCAGGATCGAACTCGAAGCGCACTGTGTGCTCGCCTGCATCAACGGGCACGCCCCTGAATGCGACATTCGTTATCACGATCGGCGCCAATCGGTCATCCACGTAAGCTTTCCATCCGTGCGCGTAGACATCGGAAAGCACGAGGAGCGCGGGCCGGTTCGCGTTTGTGCGCACCACCACCCGGTCGGGTTTCCGCTCTGTGATAACCGCGGCCTGCTGGAGCGGAATATCGGGCAGCGTGACACCGGGGGGTCTGTCTATCACCGCGACTTCGCGCGGATTCCATTGCGGTGAATTCATGAAGGCGAGCGCGCTGTCCGTATCAGCAATCACCTCGACTCGCGGCACGAGGTACGCCCGTGGAAGCACGAGGTTGTTCCTGTAGATGAT
>JBPPMU010000273.1:0-7933 GCA_051306215.1 Gemmatimonadaceae bacterium
CGTACGGGCACCTGCTCGAGGCGACTCGGGCAACGTTGAGGGAGGCAAGGCGTCCTCCTTTCGTTGCCCGCCTGATTCTGTCCGTGTTCGCCAATCCCCTTTTGTTGAAGCTGGCAATGTTCGGGTCCCGGTTCCTCGCGGCGACTCCGATACCGACTCTGCTGGCGCGCGCGGGAGGAAGGATGGGTTTCGGGATGGCGATGCTCGCCTCGACGAGCACGCCACTCGAGCGCGATCCGTACGCGACCTCCAATGACGGCGAGCGCGGGTCAACCTCGGTTCTTCGCGGATGCGTGATGGAAGGGTTGTTCGCGGGAACGAACAGGGCGACCGAGCGTGTTCTCCGCCGTAACGGATTCAGCACCGTCGAGGCAGAGGGACAGGGATGCTGCGGTGCGCTTCACGCGCATGCGGGAGATCTCGAGGCGGCGAGGAAGCTGGCCCGGAGGAACATCGCCGCGTTCGAGAAATCGGGCTCGGAGTTCATCGCTGTCAACGCCGCTGGTTGCGGCGCGATGATGAAGGAATATTCACACCTTCTTGCCGACGATCCCGACTGGCAAAACCGCGCGGCGGCGATGAGCGCGAAGGTGAGGGATGTGAGCGAGCTGCTGGCGAGCGCGGGCCCGCTGCCGGGCCACGCTCTCCCACTCCGTGTCACCTACGACGCTCCGTGTCATCTCGTTCACGCGCAGCGGGTTGTGACCCAGCCGCTGTCGATGCTCGCCGCAATTCCGTCGCTCGAGCTGATTCCGCTTCACGACGCGGAGAACTGTTGCGGGAGCGCCGGGATCTACAACCTTATCGAGCCCGAGACCTCCGATGCGGTGCTCGCGCCGAAGCTCGAGAACATCGCGGATACCGGCGCGGCATACGTCGCGACCGGGAATCCGGGATGCCTCATGCAGATCGGCGCCGGACTCATCCGCAGCGGGTCGAAGGCGCGGGCGATCCACCCGGTGGATCTGCTCGATGCCTCTTACGCTACACAGAACTGATTGCGGACTGTCCGTAGTAGTCCGTAGTCTGAGTCCGCAGTACGTCCGCAGTCCGCAGTTTCTGTGGGAGGACTGCAATCTCCCCCGGTAACACGATTAATTGCAGCTATGTCTGATGCGAGCGAATACGCGGCTCTGCGGTCAGGCGCCCTCCTGATTGATCGCAGCGACCGCGTAAGATTCAGGTTCGGCGGTCCTCGCGCCTCCGAGCTCCTGACCGGACTCGTGACCAACGACGTACTCGGTCTTTCCCCGGGGCAGGGCCAGTATGCGGCGGCACTTACTCCCAAGGGAAAGATCGCCGCGGACCTCCGCATTTTCGCCGATGACGAGGGGCTCCTCACCGACACATCGTTCCGGGCCGGGCAGGGCTGGCGGGGTATCGTCAAGAAATACATCAACCCGCGCGTTGCACCGTATCGCGACATTACCGCCGAGACACGCCAGCTCGGAGTGTACGGGGCGAAGTCTGGAAAGCTTGTTGCCAGGGCGGCCGGCGTAGGCAGTGAAGCTCTTGCCGCGCTGCAGCCTTACTCTCATGTGAAAGCCGCGGTCGATGGCGGCAGCGCAATGATCGTCCGGGTGCCTGAGATCGAAGTCGAGGGCTACGAGATAATAGCGACCGCTGATGTTGAGTCACAGCTCCGGTCGCGGCTCCTTTCAGCGGGAGCGCTGGCCGGTGGTCCGGGCACATATGACATCGCCCGAGTCGAGGCTGGCTGGCCGGAGTGGGGCATCGACATGAACGAGACAACCATCGCCCAGGAAGCGAACCTCGACGCACTCGGCGCCATCTCCTACACGAAGGGGTGTTACACGGGGCAGGAAACTGTCGCCCGCGTCCATTTCCGCGGGCATGTCAACAAGTTCCTGCGCCGGCTTCACTTCGTGAGCGCGTCGGTGCCGCCGATGAATGCCGAGCTTACCGATGATTCCGGCAATGTCGTCGGCGATGTGAGAAGCGTTGCGTTGTCGCCGCGCGCCGGTGGGGTCGCAATCGCGATGGTGCGCCGGGAAATTTCGCCGGGGACCACTCTCAACGCGAGGTGGGAAGGCGGCGAATGCACAGTGCAGATCGCCGCGCATGAAAAAGGCGCGGCTGGTTAGCCGCGCCTTCACACGTACACGATCGGGACGACTACTTCTTCGTGTCCATCATGGCGGTGGTGTCCATCATCATTGCTGACGTGTCCATCATCTGCATTCCCGTGTCCATTGCTGCAGGCGCGGGAGCCATTGCTGCGGTATCGACCGCTGCCTCGTCTGACTTTGCACAGGCGGCGAGGGCGAATACTGCGGCGACGAGAGCGATGCGCTTCATTTTTCAAAATCTCCAGTAGAGAGGGGGCCAACGTGATTAAACGCCGGTCCGTGCATGCTGTCGCAATGCTCGTCTGTGGCGCGGCCCAAAAGTTACCGTGCACTGAAATCGTGTCAAGTGGACCGGCTCCGTGTTTCGGTCTTGTAACAGTCGGCTTCTCCCTCGGGTGAAACCGCAAGTCGTAGCAGTAGTTGCGCCACCGTACCATCGGTAGATTAAGCCAGCAGTTCCTGTCCTTGGCAGCACGGAGAACCCCCTTGGCGTCGAAATATCCGGAAACATTTGGCGCGCTGAAGCGCTCACCCTGGGGCACCCCTGAGAGGGTGTACAGGTCCGTGAAGGACGAGCTCCGGATAAACCTCATCAGGCGGCTTCAGGCCGGCGGACCCCTCTTCACGGGAATCGTCGGCTACGAAGACACGGTGATGCCCCAGATCGTCAATGCCCTCCTCTCCCGGCACAATCTCATTCTCCTGGGGCTGCGCGGTCAGGCGAAATCCCGGATCCTCCGGGCGCTCACCACGCTTCTCGACGATGCGATACCGATTGTCAGGGGCAGCGAGGTAAACGACAATCCCTTCGCGCCGGTGTCAAAGTTTGCGCGCAACATGCTCGACGAATGCGGAGACTCAACGCAGATCGACTGGCTCGAGCGCGACAGCCGTTTCGTGGAAAAGCTCGCGACGCCAGATGTCACGGTTGCCGACATCATCGGTGATGTCGACCCGATCAAGGCTGCGCGGGGAGGACATATTCTCTCCGACGAGCTGACAATCCACTACGGGATGCTGCCACGCGCGAACAGGGGGATCTTCGCCCTCAACGAGCTTCCTGACCTCGCCGGCAAGGTGCAGGTGAGCCTCTTCAACATCATGCAGGAAGGCGACGTCCAGATAAAGGGATATCCGGTACGCCTCGCGCTCGACGTACTCCTCTGCTTCACTGCCAACCCCGAAGACTATACGGCCCGCGGCAAGATCATCACACCGCTGAAGGACAGGATCGGCAGTGAGATCCAGACCCATTATCCGGAATCTGTCGAAACCGGAATCGAGATCACGGCGCAGGAAGCGTGGACGGAACGTGGCGGCTTCCCCGTTCGCATACCCGACTTTGTCGCCGAGGTGGTCGAGCGGATCGCATTCGAGGCCCGCGAAGACAAACGAATCGACAAGCGCTCCGGCGTGTCGCAGCGCATGCCAATCACCATCCTCGAGAACATCGTGTCGAATGATGAGCGGCGGTCGCTGATCACCGGAGAGCAGGAGATCGTCCCGCGGATCGGCGACATATACGCTGCGCTTCCCGCGATCACCGGCAAGATAGAACTCGAATACGAAGGCGAGCTCGCCGGCGGGCACAACATCGCGCGCGAGCTGATCCGGCGCGCGGCCGACGCCACGTTCCAGAACCGAACAGGCGGCGTCAACGCCGAAGCGATAATTATCTGGTTCGACGCCGGCGGGGCACTCCAGGTGAACGACGATGTCGCAGCGGATTCCGTCGTCGAAGGATTCCGCTCCGTGCCGGGTCTTCTCGAGCTCGTCGAGCTCACCGGCCTGGCGGAAAAAGGCGACAACCAGGTTTCGGCCGGTGCCTGCGAGCTGATCCTCGAGTCGCTCGTTGCGCGAAGGAAAATCTCGCGCAGCGACGCGGGCACCTACGCACGGTCGCATGACGAAAAGCGCAGACGCCCCTATCAGGAATAGATGGCGGTAATAACGGTGTCCCGGCTCTACGGATCCGGCGGATCCGAGGTCGCCGCAAGGGCAGCCGAGGCACTAGGCTGGGCATTGCTCGACAACGCCGTGGTAGACGCCGTCGCAGCGCGTCTTGGCGTTGCGCCCGCGGAAGTCGCATCGCGTGAAGAGCGGTCTCCATCACTCGTCGAGCGGATCGTCGATACGATGGCCCTTGGATCGCAGGACTGGCTGTCGCCCCTTTCGGCATCGAAGCGGCCGCCAACGGAAGAGGAGCTGGTAGACGTCACGCGCCACATAGTCGAGGAGGCCCTGGCGCGCGGACCGGCTGTAGTCGTGGGCCGCGGAGCCCAGTCGATGCTCGCCGAGCGAACCGACGCCCTTCACGTTTTCTGCTACGCGCCAAGAGCCGCGCTCATCGCCCGGTCGATGGCACGCGACTCACTCGACGAGGAAGGAGCGACGAAGAAGGTCGACGAGACAAACACCCACCGCGAGCAGTGGGTGCGGAAGCACTTCAACAGGTCGTGGCGCGAACACGCCAATTACCACCTTACCGTGAACACGGGATGGCTTGGAATCGCCGGCGCAGCTGATATCATCACCTCGTCAGCCCGGCTCCTCCGCATAACCGCCTGAGACTCAGTCCCTGGGGTTCGTGGCCCAGACTGTCGCCTCGGTGATGAATCCGCGATCGTCCATCGAGAGCATCGAGCAGATGACGTAGGCGATGTCTGCGCCTGTCAGTTTCGTGTCGTTCGACGGACGCGGACGTCCCGCCGCAGCGAAGAAATTCGTCTGCACCTCCGACGGATTCACCTGCATCACCCTGACATTGTGCTGCCTGAGCTCTGCCCTCCAGCACTCGGTGAGGCCGCTAAGCGCAAACTTTGTCGAGACGTAGGAGCTTCCTCCCGCGGACCCCCGTTTCCCGGAAGTCGATGCGACGTTCACGATGTCCCCTCTGCCCATCCCGACGAAATGGCGAGCGGACTCGCGCGCGACAAGCATCGCGCCGAGCACGTTCGTCTCCCACGTCTTGCGGAAGTCGCCGGTGGTTGTCTCAACCAGCGGCGCCCATGTGCCGGACCCGGCGTTGTTGATCAGCACATCGTAGCCGCCGAGCTCCGATATCACGCGAGCCACCATCCGCTTTACGTCATCCTCGCTCGACACATCAGCCACTATTCCGGTCGCGCCAAGCTCGCTCGCCGCCTGCTCGACTGCATCTGCCCGCCTGCCACAGATGGCGACTTCGGCGCCCCGGTCTCTCAGGAGCTGCGCTGTCGCGTACCCGATACCGGAGCTCCCCCCCGTGACCAGCGCTCTTGCATTTCTAAGATCCATTCTGTCCTCCGGCGATGATCCGGGACGCGGCGCTGAGGAACCCGGCGATATCATCCTCAGCCGTATCGAATGAGCACACGAACCTCGCCTCCGACGTTGCCTCGTCCCACACCTGGAAATAAGTGATGCCCTGGAGCGCCGAGATGTGCTCCCGCGGAATCACGGCAAATACCTCGTTCGCCTGCACCCGCTGAGTCACGCGGCATCCTGGCAGCGCCGCAATTCCTCCGGCAAGGCGTGACGCCATGGCATTCGCGTGAGTCGCGCTTAGCAGCCAAAGGTCTCCGGTGAACATCGCGTCGAACTGGGCGGCGATGAACCTCATCTTCGATGAGAGCTGCATGCCCTGCATGCGCCGGTACATGAAGTCCTTCGCGAGGGCACGGTCGAAGAAGACTACCGCCTCGCCGGCGATCATTCCATTCTTCGTCCCGCCGAACGAGAGGACATCGACTCCTGCGTCACCGGAGATCTCGCGGAGCGTAACCCCGAGGTGAGCGGCAGCATTTGCGAGGCGCGCGCCATCCATGTGGAGGCGAAGGCCGTGTTCGTGAGCGAACGCCGCAATCAGCCTGATCTCGTCCGGAGAATAGACAGTCCCGTACTCCGAGGCCTGCGATATCGACACGGCACTCGGCTGAACATGATGATCGTTGCCGAAATGGTGAAGATGCCGTGAGATCCCATCGCGGTCGATCTTCCCGTCGAGCGCGGGCACCGGCGACAGCTTGCTTCCAATATATTTTTCGGCGGCGCCGCACTCGGACGTGTAGATGTGCGCCGACTCCGCACAGATGACGGTATTGAAAGACTGCGCGATGGTCTGGAGCCCGAGAACATTCGCCCCGGTGCCGCCAAAGACGAAGAAGATCTCCGTGCCCTCGCCGAACACAGCGCGCAGCTTCTCTGTCGCCGCCGCTGTGTATTCATCGTGCCCGTAGGAGGGAACGTGACCAGTGTTAACCGAGGCGATCGCCGCGAGAACCTCCGGGTGGACCCCGGACCAGTTGTCTGACGCAAAATGGCGCCGCTCACTTTCGGCGGCACTCATCAGCGGGCCTTCGCTACCTCCGCTGCCATCTCGGAATACGCGGTCTCGTTCAAAGCGGGAAAACGCAGATTGCTCCAGAGGATTTTGCCGTCCTTGCCGATGACGAAGACGGTCCTGCCGGATGTCTTCCGCCCCTCAGTGTGCGAGCCGTATTGCCTGGCGACGCTCAGATCGGTGTCGGAGCCGAGCGCGAACGGAAACTTCATCTCTGCCGCCCACGATGCGTGAGTCGCGAGACTGTCGACAGAAATCGGCAGCACGACAGTTTCATCACCGAATAACTTGTCGTACTCGTCGCGGAACTTCGTCAGCTGGAAGGTGCAGCCCGATGACTTGTCAAGCGGATAGAAGGCAAGCACTACCACGCTGCCACGAAAATCGCGGAGATTGACCGGCTCGGCGCGAATGCCGGCGGAATCTGCGACTCGGATCGAGAAATCCGGCGCGATTTGCCCCACCTCTATCGCGGCCGGGTACGCCTGAGTAGTCGGGGCGGCACCTGGCGTCTGTTGAGCGAGGGCGGCAGGGCCCGGAACGAGCACCGCAAAAGCGGCGCCTGCGAATGCGGTCATGCAACGGATCATCGGTGGTCCTCCCCCTCCGAGTGTGTCGACTGCAGATTTGAATCTAACAGCTGGGGGGAAGGACCATGCAGCTTCACGGAATTCATCACCTGACGGCGGTTTCGGCGAGCATCCGGGAGAACGTGCGATTCTACACCGGCACGATGGGCATGCGGCTGGTGAAGCGCAGCGTGAACCAGGACGACGTGAGTGCCTACCACCTGTTCTATGCCGACGCAGTCGGATCGCCGGGAACCGATCTCACGTTTTTCGACTGGAACATGCCGCGCGAGCAACGCGGGACGAATTCGATAGCCCGGACGAGTCTGAGGGTCTCGGGGGCCGATTCGATCTCATGGTGGGCAGAACGTCTCTCTTCCCTCGGCGTCGAGAACGCCGGGGCAGGCGAGCGGGACGGCCGGGCCAACCTGGATTTCGAGGATGGTGAAGGACAGCGGCTTTCAATCGTTGACGACGGGGGAGCCGGGGACGCGCCTGTTCTCTGGGATGCCAGTCCCGTCCCCGCGGAGCATCAGATAAGAGGCCTGGGCCCCGTTGTAATGAGCGTGCCGGAGCTTGGGCCGACGGACGCCGTACTCACGGGAGTCATGGAGCTGCATCACGCCCGGGAGTACCTGGAAGAAAGTGAGTACCCTCACACCGTACACGTCTACGAGATGTACGAGGGCGGCCCTCACGCCGAGCTCCACGTCGCGGTCGAGCCGCAGATGGTGCGTGCCCGCCTGGGCGCCGGCGGGGTGCATCACGTTGCGTTCAGGACCCCGGACGAGGCTCAGTATCATGCGTGGGCAGAACGCCTCAATTCGGCCGGCGTGCGGAACAGCGGAGAAATCGACAGATACTATTTCAGAAGCCTCTACTTTCGCGAGCCAGGCCACATCCTTTTCGAGATCGCCACTGACGGTCCGGGGTTCGGTGTCGACGAGGATCCC
>JBPPMU010000274.1:0-2411 GCA_051306215.1 Gemmatimonadaceae bacterium
TTTTCCCAAGGACGCGAAATACTAGAGGCGCAGAGGGCTGCGCCACGCAGAGTCGCAGAAACCCCGCGACTTTGACAAATGCCGACACGCGGGGTATCAGATAGTGAAGGGCTCACTGGCGTCGAATGCCGCCACATTCAGGAGGATTTACAGCAGATGAGACAGAGACTATTCGTCGCCGCGTTCGGGGCAAGCGCCATTGGACTGATCGCGGGTTGTGCGCAGAGCACGCCGGTCGAAGGAGCGCCAACCCCCAGCGCCTCGGCGAGCACGGATGGATCGGCGGGGGGCAGGTGGACGGCGAACATTCAGTCGGTGACACAGAGCAGAGGTGAAGTCGTGCAGACCACACGCGACAGGAGCTACGGCTCGGCCACGTGGACCCACGGTGCGGCACCCTCGCTTACCAACATCGATCTCGTATTTACGTACACCGGCCAGGAGAGGACGCTGTCGTGGGCGATTCTGCCCGGATCGTGCGGTACGCCCGCTCTCCCGGTGATTCCGATGTCTAATTTCCCCGAGCTGAATGTCGGTGGTGGTGGTCGCGCACAGGTGACTGCGTCACTGCCCATCGTGCTTCCGGCCGGCGGCGCCTACCACATCGACGTCTACCGTGACAGGCGTGGCGGAACTGATGCGTTGATTGCCTGCGGCAATATGCGGTACTCGGGCTGAGATCAAGAGCAGGGTTCACAGATAACACTGATGTGGCACCGATGGCACCGAGGCAATACGGGGACTGCTTTTCACCGCGGAGACCGCGGGTTTAGACATGCATGCCCACGCCCGGGACACGCATCTCTTGCAGGAAAGTTGAAGCTGTTCTGGTTTTAACTACACGACAAAGGACCAGAACCCCAAGGGAGCTTGCCCCGCTGCAGCGTTGCTGTCGGAATTCTCCGCGCCCTCCGCGTTCTCTGCGGTAAAATGCAGTTCACGCGGCTCTCAGTGTCATCAGTGCCTCATCAGTGCCTCATCAGTGTCATCTGTGAACCCTGTTCTTGAATCGGGATAGGGGGTAGCGGCTGATCGCCGCTACTCCCCTCCCACACCACCGGACATGCGGGTCCGCATCCGGCGGTTCAAAGAGTTGAGGTATTTGCGGCCAGCCGGGGTACTCCGAGCCGGACGAAGTATGATCCCGGTAGAGCTGTATGCATTGCGCCTTGAGCGGCCCCCCACCACCAGCGTCTGCCAAAGCCGCTCCCTTTCTTTACGAGCCAGCCAGGAAGCCCGCGATCCCGTAGCTCACGGTACGCGGTACGGCCTCGTTTCCACTGCTTGAGTTGCATCGCTCTCAGCCGGCGATGTATCCACCCATCAAGTTTGATGAGGACACTTGGAGTAGTCGCGAGTTTGAAGTATTCCTTCCACCCTCGCAGGTACTGGCCAAGTGTCGAGCAGACCTGAGTCATGCTCCGTCCGCCGGTGCGGGAAGTAAGCTCCCCCACGCTCCGCTTCATCTCTTCAAGAGCATCCGGCGAGATACGCAGCTTCACCGCTCCTTCCCGAGGCACCCAGAAACTGTAACCCAGAAACTTGCGGGTCCACGCACGTGCCACCGCGCTTTTCTCCTCATTGATGCGAAGCCTGAGATTCGCGTACATCTCTCTTAATGCGTTCAGCACCCGATCGCCTGCACGCCTCGACTGCACGTACACATTGCAATCATCGGCATAGCGCACAAAACAGTGTCCGCGTCGCTCCAGCTCCTTGTCCACTTCGTCGAGAAGCACGTTCGCCAGCAGCGGCGAGAGAGGGCCGCCCTGTGGCGTCCCCTCGTGCCGCTCCATAACTACTCCGTCAGCCATTATCCCGGCCCTTAAGTAGCGATGGATGATGCCGAGCATCCGCCTGTCTCTGATCCTGTTCTCAAGCTTCCCCATCAACACATCGTGGTTCACGCGGTCAAAGAACTTCTCCAGGTCCACGTCCACCACCCAGCGTCTCCCGGACTGGATGTACTGCTGTGCCTTGCGCACTGCATCGTGCGCCCGGCGTCCCGGCCTGAAGCCGTGGCTGTGCTCTGAGAAAGTCGGATCGAAAATGGGCTGCAGCACCTGAAGTATCAGTTGCTGGACGAAACGGTCGAGCACGGTCGGGATGCCAAGTTGCCGCATCCCTCCCGTGCTCTTCGGGATGAGCACTCGCTTCACCACGCTCGGCTGGTAGGTCCCCGCGAGCAGTTGCTCCCGGATTATCTCCCAGTTCTCACGCAGATACGGCTCGAGCTCATCCACGCTCATTCCGTCAGTGCCCGGGCTGCCCTTGTTACGCCGCACGCGCCTGAGCGCCTCGAGGGCGTTCCTGCGCTCGACCACTCGCTCCATCAGATGATAGGTAGGCAGGTGATCGTTTCCTGAGCGTTCTTCTCCGCGCGTCGCACGTCCGGCTTCACCGCTTCGACG
>JBPPMU010000275.1:0-3443 GCA_051306215.1 Gemmatimonadaceae bacterium
CGTATCGGTCAGAAGAACAAGATTACCCGCCGCTGGGCGAAGCGCGGCACGCGTCCCAGTGCGCCCCGTGATCAGCGCACGGCCTCCACCTATATCTTCGGTGCGGTCTGTCCAAAGCAGGGCAAGGGCGCCGCCCTGATCCTGCCAGCCTGCAACACCGAGGCGATGAACCTGCACCTTGTGGAGATCGCCGAGGTCGTCGAGCCTGGTGCCCACGCCGTCCTCTTGGTCGATCAAGCCGGCTGGCATATGTCGACACGCCTCGTCGTGCCGCCCAACATCACCATTCTCGCCCTGCCGCCAAAGTCGCCAGAGCTCAACCCGGTCGAGAATGTCTGGCAGTTCCTGCGCGACAACTGGCTGTCGAACCGCGTCTTCAAATCCTACGACGATCTCGTCGACCATTGCTGTGATGCTTGGAACAAGCTCGTCGATCAACCCTGGCGCATCATGACCCTTGGGTTGCGCCAATGGGCACACGGGTTCTGATTAGTGGGACTTGGTCAGTAGTGTCCCAACATTAATTGAAGAGATTCAATTGGTTGGCTTCTGCGGCAGAAATGTTCTGCGATGCATCGTCATTAAACAAGCCATTGACCGGGGTTTTCTCGAACAGGGTGAGACTCAAAATCTGTAGAATTTCATAGAGGCTCGCCGGCAACCCGAGGCGTTTTTTCACGATGGCGACCAGGACGTAGACAGAGACGGCGATCCAGATTTGCGATTTGACGGCGTTCTCGCTGGTGCCGAAGAACGCTTTGATGCGCAGGTGCTGTTTGATCCATTTGAAGAACAGTTCCACCTGCCAGCGGCATTTGTAGAGCTTTGCGATGGTGAGCGCGTCGAGGGCGAAATTGTTGGTGAGGAACACCAGCCGCTTGCCGGTTTGCGGATCGTTGAACTTGATCCGCCGCAGCGGACGGTCGAAGCCCTGGCGCGAATAGAAGCCGGTCAAGAGAACCGTCTGGTCGCAGACGAGGCCAGTCGAACGATCGACGGGGCGCGAATAGCGGCGGCGGGCTTTGAGGTTGGACTTGGCGCGTGTGACGAAGAAGCATCCGGCATCATCGAGGCGCGCCAAACGCTCGAAATCGAGATAGCCGCGATCCATGACATAGAAGGCGCCGGCCTCAGGAATGAGTTGGTCCAAAATATTGACGTCATGCATTTTGCCGTCGCTGATGAAGATGAACGAGGGGATGCTGCCGCGCAAATCAAGCAGTGTATGGAGCTTCACGGCGGCCTTGGTGGATCGGAATGGCGCCCAAGGGAACACCGAGAGACAAAGATCGATGGTGGTAGAATCCAACGCATAGACGGTCGCGTCGAGGTCGAGTGCGAGGGGATCGTCCGCATAGAGCCGCCGCGCGATGCCAATCAGGTGTTGCGCGAAGTCGGCATAGATGCGCCAGTCGCGCACGGCGTTGGCATTGGCCAAGGTGTTGCGGGCGATCGTACTGCGGAAACCGAGATGGTAGAGTTTGGGCGATTGCGCACGTAGACACGCTTCGATGTCGCGCAGGCTTTCGCGCCAGGTCAACTGCGCAAACGCCAAGCACAGATATTGGTCAAGGCATGAGAACTGCTGGATCCGGTACTCGCCGTTGTAACGCGCGACGCAACGACGAAATGTCGTCAACGGTAGGTGCTGCATGAGCTGGGCAAAAACGAAATGACCTTGATGCATGGCGCCATCCTCGCGACCTGAAGGCCGCAAAGGTGTGCCTACTTTCCAGTCTCCATTGAAATCGAGACCAGCCCAAAATCTCTATTTTTACCGCCGCTTCAAAATGTTGGGTCTTCAGGAAATCGAGTGGGTGTTTTCGGCCACTTCAGAGCGCTGGGAGCATGCATGTGAGCACCTTGAGCCGCAGATATTCCTGGTCGCGTAGACCGTAGGCGCGTCGCTGGATGACGCGGATCTTGTTGTTGAGGCCCTCGACGAAGCCAAGCGAGACTTTGTTTTCCGGCTTGCAGTAGGCGGCGATGCCATCCCAATGCCGATCGATCATTTCGGCGAACTTTTCATACGGTGCGAGCCGCTGCCATTTCAAACTCGCCCGCCAATTCTCGAAGAAGCGCCGCGCCCAACCCTCGCGCTCGTAGTCCCAGAGCTGGCCGAAGGATTCCTTCAGTACGTAGGCCGTGTTCAGCCGCTTGTTCGCCGCCAGCAGCAGCTTGAGCGATCTCCTGCCCTCCAAGCTGAGGTTTTCGTGGTGCGCGAGCAGTGTGTATTTCTGCCCCTTGATGAAGCGTCGACCCTTGCCGCTAAGCCGCGCGTATTCGGTCTTGCGGACCTTGTCGAGCGCCTCGCCCAGATGACGCATGATGTGGAACTTGTCGAACAGCACTGCCGCCTGCGGCGCCCGTTCGCGCGTCGTGTTGCGAAACGGCTTCCACATATCCATCACCGCCAGGCGAATGCCGCGGCTCTTCTTCGGGCCCAGCCAGTCGTAGAACTGCGCCATGCTCGCCTCCGAGCGATCCTCCCCGCCGAACCAGATCGGCCGCCGGCGGATCAGATCGCTCACCACGATACGGTAGCTATGGCCCTTGCGGATCGAGATCTCATCGATGCCGATCGCCTTGGGCCCCGGTCTGCCGGCGCGGGCGAGTTGGGCTTGCATGTACTGCTTCTCCAACGTCTTGACCGTATCCCAGTCGAGCTTCAGCTCCTCGGCGATGTCCTTGATCGTCGCCTGCCGACAGCGCTGGCCCACGTAATGCGCAAAGCGCTTCGTATAGAGCGGGTTGTCCGCCAGGAAATCGAGCCGCTCGCGCTTCACCTTGCCGCAACCACGGCATCGCACCCGCCGGACCTCAATCTCCAGGAAGATGCGTGTGTCACCGCACGGCAGATCGCGAACCTGCCGTATACGCCGGTCGTACCAACCCGAATGAATCCGCCCGCAGCACCCGCAAATCGTTTTTTTGCGCGCCGGGCGAGAGTGATGATGCGCGCCTTCGGATCACCGAAGACACCGCGAACCGTGGGTTGGGGGCGAAAGCCGGGGAACGTGTACGTGTCCCACAGGCGCCGCTGTCGCTTCGATGAGTTGGCCATCGGGAAATGATGCCCAATTCAACCACCTTACGAAACCCCGAAACCCCAGTATCCATGGGGATTCAAGCCGCATTCCCCATTAGATTCATCCACTCGATTTCCTGATGAGCCCGAAAAGAAGGCCATCACAACCCCCCATAACAGCGGGGCACTAATCCCAAGAAACCAGAATATCAGGCCACCGAGCGTTCCTTGCAGGAGGGCTACGAGCATGTCGCCTTTGACCGTGGCACGGATGACGATCGTGAATTTGAGAAGGAAAGCCCGCTGTTGTTCGGCATGCAACGGAATGGCATCCCTGATACGCTTGGTCAGTGCGCCCTCATCACGGATTAGGAAGAACAGCAGGTACAGCATGACGAACAGATTTGCGATGAAG
>JBPPMU010000276.1:0-3955 GCA_051306215.1 Gemmatimonadaceae bacterium
ATCATCACGCGAGCGGACCTCATCGATGGCGGCGCCAAGCTCGGCGATCGTTGCATCGTTGAGTGCGTTAAGCTTGTCGGGGCGATTGACGGTGAGAGTCGCTATGCGGCTCTCGACCGAGAGGGTGAGAAACTGGTAGCTCATCGGGCGATCGAGTTGAGGTGGTGCTGGCGACGCTGTAATGTACGCGGCCGTATCATCGTTCGCCGCAACGGAGTTGCATGGCAGAAAAGTGGATTCGACGGACTGGATCGAAAGAGCGAGGGTTCCGTTACGCCGGCCCCGACGGCAAGCCGGTGCGCGACATGGCCACACGCGAACGAATCGACCTGCTGCGGATACCGCCAGCATGGCGCGACGTCCACGTAGCCGCGAGCCCGCGTGCGGCCATTCAGGTATGGGGTTTCGATGCGCGCGGTCGCAAGCAGTACAGGTATCACGGCCGGGCGGTAGAGAAGGGCCAGCTTCGGAAATATTATCGCGTGCGGCAGATGGCAAAGGATCTTCCAAAGCTTCGGAAGAAATTCCTCCAGGATCTGGGGCAGGGCGGGTATTCAAGGGATCGTGTTTGCGCCGGTATCGTGCTGCTCATATCCCACGCCTGGTTCAGGGTCGGAAGTGATCGCTACGAGAAGGAAAACAATTCTTTCGGGATCACTACGCTCAGGAAGTCTCACGTGGAGCTCAGGCAGGACATCATCAGGTTCCAGTACAGGGGCAAGCGGGGGATCGACAACAGCCAGAAGGTTACAGATCCCCGCTTGATCGCTTTTGTGCTCGACATGATGAGCACTCCGGGCCAGCGGCTGTTCCGTTACCTGGAGGGGAGGAAATGGGTAGACGCGAACGCGCGGGACGTGAACGAATACATAGAGAAGGTCGCCCATTTCCCTTATACCGCAAAGGATTTCCGGACCTGGGGCGGATCGTTGCGGGCAGCGACAGTTCTCTCCGACCTCGGCCCGGTCCGCTCGAAGACTGCCCGCAACAAGAACATCCTCACGACCGTCCGGGTTGTCGCGGCTGAGCTCGGCAACACTCCGGCGATCTGCCGCAAGTCGTACGTCCATCCTATGATCTTCACGCGCTACCTTCGCAGCGGAGCGACGATAGAGGTCGCTCACCGGAGGCGTGGCACTGTTTCCGCATCGAAGCACACACCGGAGGAGATCGCGCTCATCGATTTCCTCGACGTCCATTTTCCCGATCGTCGCGGTTCGCGGCGGGGCCGAGGGGAGCTGAGCCGATGAGACACGTGCTCGCAATCGATGAAGGGACCACGAGCACGAGATGTCTCGTCATCTCCGCCGCCGGTGAGATCGTGGGACGCGGGGCCCGCGAGATATCCCAGTACTTTCCGAAGCCGGGGTGGGTGGAGCACGACGCAGCCGAAATTTTCGACAGGACGGTCGAAGCGGCTCGGGAAGCTATTGCGGCGAGCGGTGTCACTCCCGACACGATAGGCATCACGAACCAGCGGGAGACGATCGTCGTCTGGGACCGGCGAACAGGTGAACCTCTCTCCCGCGCCATCGTGTGGCAGGATAGAAGAACGGCCGAGAGGTGCCGGGAGCTGTCGACCGAGGCCCCCTGGATCACCGAGAGGACGGGCCTGCCGATCGATCCGTATTTCTCGGCGACGAAGCTGGAGGTGCTGCTGGGCGAGGCCGAGGTGTCGCGGGCAGTCGAGCGGGGTGATGCGCTGGCGGGAACGATCGACTCATGGCTCATCTGGAAGCTGACGAAGAGCGCTGTTCACGCCACTGATCCGACGAACGCATCGCGGACGCTTCTGTTCGACATCGATTCGAGATCGTGGAGCGATGAGCTTTGCTCGATCTTCAGCGTGCCACGCTCGATTCTGCCCGAGGTGAGGAGATCGAGCGGCGACTTCGGCGTCGCGTCGGCGGATTTCGTGGGAAATGAAATTCCGATACGTGGTGTCGCGGGAGATCAGCAGGCGGCTCTGTTCGGCCAGGGGTGCTTCGAGGCGGGGCAGGGGAAAAACACGTATGGGACCGGTGCATTCCTTTTGCTCAACACGGGCACAAGGCGGCCGTCGCCCGGCGCGGGAATTCTTGTCACAGTCGCCTGCGATGCGGCGGGCGGCTACGCCTACGCGCTCGAAGGGTCGATCTTCATCGCAGGTGCCGCGATTCAATGGATGCGCGACGGGCTCGGGCTGATCGAGGTGGCGGCGCAATCTGAGGATCTCGCGCGCAGCGTTGGATCAAATGACGGAGTGTATTTCGTTCCTGCGCTGGCAGGACTTGGCGCGCCGCACTGGGAGCCCGAGGCTCGCGGGATGATCACCGGGCTCACTCGCGGGAGCACCAGGGCCCATCTGGTCCGGGCTGCGCTCGAGTCGATGGCCTACGGAACCCGGGACGTGTTGCAGGCAATGCGTGATCGCAGCGGCGTGCCTTTCGCGAGTCTCAGGGTCGACGGGGGAGCGAGCGTCAACGACTGGCTCATGCAGTTTCAGGCAGATGTGATTGGTGTTCCGGTCGAGCGCCCTGAAATTGTCGAGACTACGGCCCTTGGCGCGGCTGGCCTGGCCGGCATTGCGTCAGGCGTCTGGCGCGACAGCGAAGAGTTCCGGTCAGTGCCGCGTTATGCGACTTTCAAACCGGACATCGGCGCCGACGAGCGATCGGAGCTCGTTCGCGGATGGAATCGAGCGGTTGGCGCCGCACTACATTGGGCAAGAAACCCGGAGAGCTTGTGAAGAAAGGACTATCGGTCCTGATTCTGCTTTATGCGGCAGGTTGCGCGGCTCAGAGCGGAGGCAGCGCCGACGCGTCACTGCCACCCGCTCCGACAGCGATAGTCGAGGAGGACGCGACTCTCGCCACACCGACCGGAAACATTGCCGGAACAGTCGAGCTGCCCGCAGCGAGATTCCCTGTCCCGGCGGTGCTGATAATCGCCGGATCCGGGCCGACCGACCGTAACGGGAATTCGCCGGTTTTCCCCGGACCGAACAACTCGCTCAAGATGCTTGCGGACAGCCTTGCCGCCCGGGGTATCGCATCGCTCAGGTACGACAAGCGCGGCATCGCCGGAAGCAGAGCCGCTGGTACCGCCGAAGCAGACCTGCGCTTCGAGCACTACATATCCGACGCGGTCGCGTGGGTGAGTCACCTTCGTGCGGATCGGCGTTACTCGACGGTGACTGTCGCCGGGCACAGCGAAGGCTCGCTCATCGGAATGGTCGCGGCGCGAGAGGCGGATGCAGACGGCTACGTGTCGATTGCGGGTGTGGGAAGACGGGCGCCGGCGATTCTGCAGGAGCAGCTCAGCGCACAGCTTCCGCCGGCTATGCTGGCGCAGACGGAAGCGATCATGGCGCAGATTGCCCGGGGCGAAAGTCCGGATTCTGTCCCGCCGATGCTAAACGCGTTGTTCAGGCCGAGCGTCCAGCCGTACCTGACTTCGTGGTTCGCGTACGACCCGGCGGCGGAAATCGGCAAGCTTGCGATCCCGGTCCTGATAATTCAGGGAACGACCGACATCCAGGTGAAGGTAGATGAAGCAAACCGGTTGTCGGCGGCGAATCCGCGCGCGAAGCTGGCGGTGATCGAGGGAATGAATCACGTGCTCAAGTCCGCGAGCGGCCTGATCGGGCAGCAGCTTCCATCCTACTCCGACCCGAACCTCCCGCTTTTGCCGGCATTCGTCGAGGAAGTCGCGACCTTCGTCAAGTCGCTGCCGGCAAGGTGATCGGGAGACGCGCGATAGCGGCCCTATCTCTCGCCGCGTGTATGTCTCTAACTTTCGCAGCCCGAGCCGAGGCCCAGTCGGCCGGCCCGCGCGTGAAAGACTCGATACTCGGCATCGACAAGCTCAAGCATTTCCTGATTGCTGGTTTTGTCGAAAGCGTGGCGTTCGCCGGACTGCAGGCGGTTGGCGCCGACAGGAATACTTCTCTTGCGGGCGCGGGTGCGACGGTCGT
>JBPPMU010000277.1:0-4658 GCA_051306215.1 Gemmatimonadaceae bacterium
ACGGCGGTCGACATAAGCAACTACGAGCTGACGATGGACAGGATGCGGAAGTACGCCGGGGCAATAAAGGGGTTCTCCGCAATGTCCGAGGAGGACTCGAGCATCCTCGCCGCGATGTCCAGCGGCTCGGCTAACGAATCGACCGCGCAGATGATCGCCCGGATCGAATCAAGCCCGGTTGCAATGCGAGTCCTGAGGGAAAATGGACTGACGGCGGCGGATTACGTCTGGATCACCGCGGCATACATCCAGGCAGCAATGACCCAGGGACTGCTTGAGGCAAGCCCCGAGGCAAAGGTCCCCGAGGGCCAGAGCTCGAAGAACGTCGAATTCCTGAGGGCGAATCGGGCAGAAGTGGAGCGGATCCTGCGGGACGCGGGCATGACCCAATAGGGCTGGTGACCCCGCCTGCAGCGGTGGTCCGAAGAATGCAAAGCAAATGTTCAGTAAAGCATCTCCTTCGAAAAGGCACCCCGGCCGCGAGGCCGGTCCGCAAAGCCCAGGATCTCGGCATTAACACCTGAGATCGCCCGGGCTACCGAAAAGGCCTGTCGCCGGCGCATTCGCCGGCCGCCTTTCATTCAAGGAGTATCTCCAGATGAAAAAGCTCGTCTCTCTCACCGTCGCGGCGCTCGTGCTCGCCGCCTGCAGTGAAGCAACCGGCCCCACCGCAGATCTATCCGCCCGCTCGGCAAAACCCGTCGCTGATCCCGGAATCTCCGTCAGCGGCAACCTCACCAACCAGACTTTCGACTTCGAAGACGGCGGTTTCGAGATTGCCGGAGGACCCTTCTTCGCGCTGAATGACCTCGAGTCTGGCGGTTTCTCAACCTCGGCGCCAAACATCTCCTCGGCGTATAACGGCTCCACCGACTTCATCGGCCGAGTTAATAATCACGAAATTTTCCTCGTAATCCCCTCCGTTGTCGCCGGTGACGTTTACTCCCTTGAATTCCACCTCTACATCATCGGCTCATGGGACGGGCAGGGGAAGCAAGCCCAGCAGGGCAGGTTCGGTCAGGACCTCTGGAGACTGTCAATCCGTTGCGGAAGCCTGAACACGGGCCCGGAGCAGATTCTGCTCGAGACTGACTTCTCGAACCAGTACACGGTGCAGCAGAGTTATCCGCAAAAAGCCTCGAAGCAAGGCGGAAACAAGGCGGGAAGCGGCTCGTATGAAATCGGCGGCCTTGGATTCATCAATGATCCATCCGTGCACACGCCGCAGTTCAGGAGTTTCGCCGACGCTTCGTACCACATGGAGTTCTCGGGTAGCAATCCGTGCGGTGCGGATCAGAACCTCATCTTTGCGTTCGTCGTCCCGGACGGCGGCCTGCAGAGCAACTACGACGAGTCATGGGGCCTCGACAACGTCGTGATAAAGACAGACTGACCAGCTAAAGCAGCGTTCCCCGAAGCAGGAGGAGCGCGACACCGAAGTAAATGCTCAGCCCCGTTACGTCGACTAAAGTCGCGACGAACGGGGCTGAAGCACTTGCGGGGTCGAAGCCCGCACGGCGCAGGGCAAACGGCAGCATCGACCCCGCAAGAGACCCGAACGTCACGACGCCAAGCAGGCCGAAGCCGACCGTGAGTGCGATACGCATGTAATGCTCGCCGTAGCCGCCGCCAATCCCGAAATACTCCCACGCCACTACGCGAATCACTCCGAGCAATCCGAGGATGAACCCAAGGGCCAGGCCCGACGGCAGCTCACGAACCGCGACTCGCCACCAGTCCTTCAGCTTCACTTCACCGAGCGCCATCGCGCGGATGATCAGTGAAGTCGCCTGAGATCCCGAGTTGCCGCCGGAGCTGATTATCAGCGGAATGAAGATCATCAGCACGAGCGCCCTGCTCAGCTCCTCCTCGAACCCCTTCATTACAGAGGCCGTCAGCATTTCACCGAGAAAGAGGACGGCGAGCCACCCGCCGCGCTTTTTCACCATCCGGAGGAAGCTGATCTGCATGTATGGCTCGTCGAGCGCCTCCAGCCCGCCGAACCGCTGCACGTCCTCGGTATGCTCCTCCTCGAGAGCATCGATCACGTCGTCGACTGTCACGACGCCGAGTATGTGGTGCTTGGCGTCGACGACGGGAAGGACGACGAGGTCGTAGTTCGACGTAAGCCGCGCCACTTCCTCACGGTCCATCTCCGGCGGAACCGTGACGACTTCCTCCCAAGCGATGTCGCGCACCAGCGCGCCCTCTGGCGCAGCGAGCAGCTCGTGCAGCGACATCACTCCCTTCACCACTCCTGTCGAGTCGACCGCGTAGATGGCGTGCATCGCCTCCCGCCTGCCTCCGCGCGCGATTCGCCGCACCGCCGCCAGGGCATCCTCGACGAGACTGTCCTCGGGGACCGAGACGAACTCGGTCGTCATCAGCCCGCCGGCGGTGTCTGGCTCGTACGCCAGCAGCCGCTCGGTCTGCTCCCGCTCCTCCTCGGGAATCCTTGCGAGAATCTCGTCGGCCCGCTCTTCTTCGAGATCCTCGAGAACGTCGGCGCGATCGTCGGGATCCATCTCGGTGACGAGGGCAGCCGCCTGACGCGTCGGAAGACGCTCGAGCACTTCGCTTCGCAGCTCGTCGTCGAGGTACTCGAGCACATCTGCTGCGCGCTCGGCGGAGAGCGCGCGGAGCAGGTCCGCGACCCTCTCCCGCGGCAGAGCTTCGGCTATGTCGGCGAGATCGGCTGGGTGGATCTCTTCGGTCTCGGCAGCGATGCTCGACGGATCGTCGTCGAGCAGGTCGAGAATGTCAGGTGCCAGCAGCGCGGCTACCTCCCTCACCTCATGCTCGCCCGTCGGCGCGTGCAGGGGAGAGTGCCGCTGGTCCTTCATCACACCACCGGAAGGGAGCGGCGGTCGTCGCGAAATTCGGTGACTTCGTAGCCGGCGATGGAGATCGCCTCGCTGACAGCTTCGGGAGTCACGGTCCCGTCATGCTCGACGATTGCCAGGCCGATAGACACGTCCGCCCGGGAAACGCCCGCCACGCCGCCCAGCGCGGTGAATACCGCGCGGACGCAATGCGAACAGCTCATGCCGTGTATCTTCACCGTCGTGACCATTCATGCAATTATAGTTTGGTCAGAGGGGTGGGGCGAGTGAGGTCGATGGCACTTTTCACGTCCCGGCGCCGTATTGATTCAGGGGAGCAGTGAATGACAGACGAGCCTCGGCAGCAGCGCCTCGATGAACAGACGATGTCCACCGGCATCCTTCCCGGGTCCGGTGAAGCATGGCCACCGGTACCGGTGGAGCCGGAAGCGCCGGCCTACGTCAAGGAACCGCTCTTTTCGAAGAAAGTTCTTGCTGGCTGGGCGATCGGCACGCTGATGGTGTGGTTCGCGATTACCGTGGTTGTGCCGGAAATCGTAAGGACCGTGAAGTCCGAGATAAGCGCGCGGATCGCCGAGCCCAGGGTAAACGCGGCGGGCGAGACTGTGTATGAGACGCCTCGCGGTACCTTCATGATAACGCGGGACCCCGACGGCACTATCAGGATCAAGCGGATCCCCCCGGGTGATGCGGCCGCCGCGCCCGCGGTGACGGTGACGGTTCCGGCTCCGCAGATTGATCCGGCGCCGCCGGCACCCGCACCAACTAATTGAAGGCTGAGATTTTAGGCGGTACCGGCGGGTTCTTCGCCCGCGGCTGAAGCGTCTTCTCCAGTGCCGGCAGGAAGATGTCGTAGTTCGAGCCGGGGTGCCAAAGCACCCAGCCCTCATAACCCGAATCGTAGACCGCGCGCTTTTGCGCCTCGATCTCCGCAGCTCCGTACTTCGGCGCCCCGAGCGTGAACGCCTGCAGCCACGGCCTCACCCGCTGGCCCTTGAGTCCGAGAGCCTCGGTCCGTACGCGCCCCCGTGAGATGGCGATATGGATTATGTCGTACGGAGCCGCATTGGGTCGCGCGATTCCGAAAGCTCCGCGCGGATAGTGCGACGGGTAAACCATCGGCAGCACCACGTCGACCGCCTGGACCATTGGCTCCCAACGCTGGCCGACCTCGAGCGCTCCACCAACGGTGGTGACCAGCCCGAAAATGTCCGCAGTCGTCCGCACGCCGAGCTTGTCGATACGACCCTTTGCCACATTCAGGAACTCGGAGAGTGCCTGAGACTTGTCGCGTCCATTCGCTCCCGGGAATACCTGCGCCGGAAGGCTCTTGTACGGCTCGGGGAATCTGATGTAATCGAACTGGACTTCACCGAAGCCCAGTTTCACCATTTCCTCGGCGACTCTGATGTTGTAGTCCCAGATCTCGTTCGAGTACGGGTTGACCCAGGCGAGACCCTCGTGGTCGCGCCAGATCGAGCCGTCGGCCTTGCGAATCGTGGAATTCGGGTTGTTGCGGGCGGCGACGGAATCCTTGAAGACGACGATGCGCGCGATCGGAAGAATGCCGTGCGCGTTGAGCGTGTCGACGAGGGCCTTCATGTTCGCGACTTTCGTCTGGGTGCCCGCATTCTTTTTCACCGCGGGGTCGTCAGAGTGAAAATTGAGCCCGAATTCGTCCTTCACGTCGATGACGAACGCGTTGATCTCAGTCGAGTCGGCGACGGCGATCAGGTTCCGCATTTTTCTCGTGCTCTGCGCCGCGAAGCGGTTCAGGTACAGTGCGCGGATCGGCGCGTCGAGATCCGTCCGAAG
>JBPPMU010000278.1:0-2943 GCA_051306215.1 Gemmatimonadaceae bacterium
GTCGGGAGATTCGGGGAAGGTCCCGTCCAGGGCAGGTCGGTCTTGTCCATCCAGAGGTCGCGCTTCCAGCCGCTCAGCTTAACAACATGAAGATCCGCGCCGACCTTCCAGAAGCCGTTGTACATCCCGGCGAGCTCTCCCGGCGTCATTCCGTAGCGCGACGCAATAGGGTAGAGCCCGACGAACGATTCGAGTCCGTCCTCACGTATGTTGCCTTCTATTATGGTACCTCCGATGGGATTCGGGCGGTCGAGCACGACTATCGGAATCCCCTTCTCCGCAGCTGCCTGCATCGCGAGGCCAAGCGTCGAGATATACGTGTACTGCCTGACGCCAACATCCTGGATGTCGAATACGAGCGCGTCGACACTGTCGAGCATCGCAGGAGTCGGCTTCTGTGTTTCGCCGAAAAGCGAGTGCACAGGCAATCCCGTCTTTTCATCCCGCTCGAAGGTCACTCTTCCCTGCAGCGCTCCGCGTATTCCATGCTCCGGCGCGAACAGCGCCACGAGCTTCATGTCCCGGCGCCCGGCAAGCAGGTCGATCGTCGGAGTTCGCTTGCTGTCGTGCCCGGTGTGATTCGTTATGAGCCCGACCTTCTTTCCTTCGAGAACCTTGGGGAACGCACCGGTCAGCCTGTCGACGCCATGTTCGACGTGCGCCTGCGCCATCAACTGAGGCGCGGAAAAAACGGCAACCGTAGAGAGAGCGAGGAGGGTAGTTGTGAATTTGCGCATTCGAATTGCGGCCTCGATCGAAGGGTGGGGGCTTCGTGCTGAACCTTGCGCGCGCCAAATCATAGCGCCGGCAGGTGAAACGCGACAGTAAAAACCGTTGTTCACGAATAGCGGGTCGGCATCGGCCGCTTCATGGCGCCCCGCCGACTCGTTCGGTACTTTCGCGGCATGTTCTGGAAAGCCATCCTTGCCGGTGCAGCGCTCGTCATGGGTCTTTTCGCGCCGTCGATAGCGACCGCACAGCCGGCGCAACGGACGATCCTGGCAATCGGCGCTCACGCCGGCGACATGGAGCTGACGGCCGGCCAGCTCCTCATCAAGCAGCGAAAAAAAGGCGACCGCGTGGTGATCCTCCACATGACGCTGGGCGAAGGCGGAAACGCCCGGATGACACCCGCTGCCTACGGCGAGCAGAAACGACGGGAAGCGCTTGCCGTTGACTCCGTCATGGGTACCGAAACGCTTTTCGCGCCGTACAAGGACGGCGAGCTTCCCAATGACGAGGCAACCCGGCTTTACGTCGCCAACGTCATCCGCCAGGTGAAGCCGTCATTCATCATCACCCACTGGCAGAAGAGCATCCATAAGGATCACTCGAACACCAGCCTCATCGTTCAGGATGCGGTCCTGCTTGCTTCCCTGCCGGGTGTCGAGACGGGCACGCCGGCGCATCGGGGAATCCGCGGGATCTGGTACGCCGAAAACTGGGAGGATGCAGAGGATTTCCAGCCATTCATCTCAGTCGATGTCTCTGAGGAGCGCGACCAGTGGCGCGACGCGGTATCCAGATACGAGTTCGTGGGTGGAAAGATTTCCTCATTCAGGTATCTCGACTACTACGACGCACTGGCCGTAGTACGTGGCGCTGTTGCCGGAAAACAACGCGCTGTCTCATTCAACATCGATGCATTCGGAAAGCGCAGGGTTCTCGACTCGCTTCCCTGACACCTCATCCGACCCGGGCAATCATGCAGAAAACCAGAGCTCTTCTATTCGCCGCCATCTTCATGGCGCTTCCGCTCGACGCCCAGCCGCCACAGCGCACATGGATAAGGATCAACCAGCTCGGCTACATCCCGACCGGCCCCAAGATCGCAGTGGCATGTTCGCTCGAGCCGGTGTCGATCACGACCTTCACGATCCAGGACAGCGAGGGACGGCAGGTAGGGGGACGGCGAAAGGCCACGCCCTCAGGATCATTCGCCGCCTGCGCCTCCACCCACCGGCTCGACTTTTCGGACCTTCGCAAACCCGGACGGTATACGATCATCGCCGGGAGAGCCGCTTCTCCGCCGGTGATTATCGATCCCGGAGCATACAAGGGCGCAGCCGACTCGCTGCTCGTTTACATGAGGCAGCAGCGCTCGGGATTCAACACGGTGGTCAAGGACTCGATCCACAAGTTCGACGGAAAAATCGTCGATCATCCGACACGCAATGAGGAGTTCATAAACGTATCGGGCGGATGGGCCGACGCTTCGGACTACCTCCAGTACGTCACGACTTCGGCTAACGCGACTTTCGTGATGCTGATGGCGTACCGCGACAATCCGAAAGCATTCGGCGACGCGTTCGATGAGCGCGGGCTCCCCGGCGCCAACGGAATACCCGATGTGCTCGACGAGGCGAAACATGGGCTCGACTGGCTCCTCCGCATGTATCCTGGCGGCGAGGACATGTTCAACCAGCTCGGCGACGATCGCGACCACATGTACTTCGATCTCCCGTGGAACGACTCGTCAGACTATGGCTGGGGGAAAGGCTCGTACCGGCCCGTGTATCCGTGCACTGGAAAACCGCAGGGCCTCATCAAGGCGAAGAACCGCTCGACTGGATATGCCTCGACTGCCGGCAAGTACGCAGCCGCTTTCGGCATAGCGGCATCAGTCTGGGCAAAGGAAGACCCTGCCTTTGCCGAAACATTAAGGGCACGGGCGCTCGCGGCGTATCGGCTCGGCAGGCAGCATCCCGGTGTCTGCCAGACAGCCCCCGCCCGGTCCCCCTACTTCTATGAAGAGGACAACTGGCACGATGACATGGAGCTCGGCGCAGCTTCACTCGTTGACGCAACGGGACAGAAACATTTTCTGGGAGACGCTCTCGTTCATGCGCGAAACGAGCCCGTCACGCCGTGGATGGGGAAGGACACCGCAAACCACTATCAGTGGTATCCCTGGCACAACAACGGGCACTACGAGATCTGGCG
>JBPPMU010000279.1:0-2544 GCA_051306215.1 Gemmatimonadaceae bacterium
CTCGAAGCCGACCGAATGGGTGCGCTGCTCCCCGCGATGACGCAGGTGAAACTCGACACGCAACGTGATGTGGTGAAGAATGAGCGACGCTGGTCGGTGGACAACCAGCCGTACGGAACCTGGTGGGAGAAGCTGCCGGAGCTGGCATACCCCGACTGGCACCCCTTTCACCATTCACTCATAGGATCGATGGAGGACCTGTCCGCCGCATCGCTCGAGGACGTCGAGCAGTTCTTTCGAACTTACTACACGCCTGACAACGCAGTCCTGTCGATTGCCGGTGATTTCGAGACCGACGAGGTGAAAGCTCTGGTGGGGCAATATTTCGGGCCGATCCCAAAGGGTAAAGGCAAGCCGCCGCTCGAGCGCATCGACCTGCCTCCGAAATTCGGCGAGACCCTGCGCAAGGTCGTCGAGGACGATGTCAGCCTCTCGAGGATATACATGGCGTTCCGGTCACCAGTATTCGGGAGCGACGAGTACTACCCGGCCAGTGTCTGCGGAGCAATCCTCGGCATGCGTCGCGGCAGCCGGCTCTACAGGTCCCTGGTGCGCGAAAGGCAGATAGCCGCCGATGCATCGGCGTTCACCTTCGACCTCGCAAAAGGAAGTGACATACTTGTTGGCGATGTGACGGCCCTTCCGGACACATCGCCCGATCAACTCGAGGCCGAGGTCGAGAGGGAAATCGACAAGCTGGCAAACGATGGAGTTACCGCGGAAGAAGTGGTGCGTGCTGTTGCGCTGATTGAAACCGACATGACGACGGCGATGCAATCAGCAGGAGAACGAGCCGACCGCATGTCGATGTTTGCCACCCTGCTGGGTGATCCTGGCCTTGTCAACATTCAGGCTGACAGATACCGCTCGGTTACGGCAGCACAGGTCAACGCATTTGCGAGCGACAGGCTCGGGAAAGACAATCGCGCGACACTCCTTTATGTTCCGCGTCCAGAACAAGCTGGTGACGGCTCAACGGAGCTGCTCGAAGTGGCAGCGTCATGACGACACCTGTCCGCCCGCTGCCCGGCGCCCCCCGCGAGTACCACTTTCCGCGGTTTGAGAGACAGGTCATGGAGAACGGGCTCAACGTGATCGTAGCACCAGTGAGAAAACTCCCGGTGGTTACTGTTGCGGCAGTTATCGATGCCAGCGCGTTGCACGATCCGGCAGGCCTCGAAGGACTCGCTGAGCTGACTGCGCTGTCGCTGAGGGAAGGCACTGTGGCGCGGGATGGCGTAAGGCTCGCCCTGGACCTCGAGATGCTGGGCACCTCTGTCGAAGCGGGCGCAGGCTGGGACAATACCGTCGCAAGCATGACGGTTCTGACCGACCGTCTGGCGCCGGCATTCGAAATATTCGCCGAAGTGCTGTTGTCACCCGCTTTCAAGGATGAAGACATCGCCCGGCTCAAGGCAGAACGCCTTGCTGAGCGGATGCAGGTGATGGCTGAGCCACGCGGACTCGCCGACGAATCATTCTGCCGGTTTGTCTATTCGGCAGACTCACGATATTCCGAACCAATGAGCGGCACTACAGGCTCGATCTCGCGGATCGCGCGCAAGAACATCGCGGATTTCCATCACCGGAGGCACGTTCCGGGGGCAACCACAATCGTCATCGTCGGTGATGTCAGCATCAGCGAGGGTGTAAGGCTTGCCGAGGGTGCGTTTGGCGAGTGGAAGGGAGAGGCCCTCGAGGCGAACCCCGAGGCGGACAAGAGCGCGAGAAACACACCGGGCGTCCAGATAATCGCGAGGCCCGATGCAGCCCAGTCCGAGCTGAGGATCGGGCACGCCGGGATTCCACGGTCTCACCCCGAATACTTCAACGTCACAGTAATGAACGCGGTTCTGGGAGGGCTTTTTTCTTCACGAATCAACCTCAACCTCCGCGAGCAGCACGGATACACGTACGGAGCTTCTTCGTTTTACGACTGGCGCCGGCAGGCAGGGCCGCTGGTGATATCGACAGCCGTGCAGAGCGAAGTCACGGGAGAGGCAATTGCCGAGACGCTCAAGGAAATCGAGCGAATGCGGGCTGAGGAGATAAGCACTGACGAACTCACGCTCGCAACGAGCTACCTCGAGGGGGTTTTCCCGATCAGGTACGAGACGACGGCATCCATCGCCTCAGCGCTCGCGAACCTCGTGACGTACGGGCTTCCCGAGAATTACTACGACACCTATCGAGCGAGGATAGCCGGGGTGACAACGGCCGATGTTCTGTCAGCCGCTAAGCGTTTCGTGAGAGCCGTGGAGCTTCAAGTGCTAGTGGTTGGAAATCCGGAGATCGTGCGGGCGCCAGTCGAGGCGCTTGGCATCGGCCCGGTATCGGTCAGCGAGCCGGTCGACCCTTGACCCTCAAGAGTTCGCGCCGGGTCTACTCTGGCCGCGTGATTTCTCTCGACGTCGATACCGTGGCGTTTCCAAACGGGATAGTCGGCGAGCTCGAGATGGTCAGGCATCCGGGGGCGAGTGCGGTCGTTCCGTTCCTCGACGACCCCTCTGGTGACGATCCACGGATCCTTCTCATCCGGCAGTA
>JBPPMU010000280.1:0-6066 GCA_051306215.1 Gemmatimonadaceae bacterium
GCTTATTGCCGTCCTGACTCCCTGCGGACCGCAGTCGAGGCGGCCGCTGAGGCTTTCGCCTGACACGAAGAGCAGGTTCCTGTAGACCGACACGTCACTCTGGGATGCGGGGCAGAAGTACGCCGTCGTGAGAACTGGCCGGCGTGGATCTGAGATGTCCCAGACCTGGTACCCGTTGTAGTTGCCCTGTATTGCGTATTGACCGGTGAACGCCAGGTCGCTGTTCGTTGCGCCGACGAATCTCTCCGAGGGCCGGGTTGCCGAGAGAAGACGGAGGTTCCATGACGCCTCCCCGGCATCGTGGAGTCCGCCCTTGAGTCCGATTCGCGGGTCGGGGCTCGGCGCCGATGCCGAAACGCCTGCCGGCAGGCGTCCATCCATTGAGGTGCTCGCCGTCGCGCATGCGGAAAGCGAAAGGAGGCCGGCAATTGACGCGAGTTGTGACAGTCTCATCGAGATTCTCTCGGTGCAAGTGTTGTGAGCAGCTGCTCCATTCGCGCGATCTCAGTGGCCTGGTCGACGTTCACGTCGGAGGCGAACCTGAACACTGTTTCGTCCTGGGCGGCCCCATCGGTAGCGAACAGCTCATTCACCATCCTCAGCGAGCCACGGTGGTGCTGGATCATGAATGCAAGGAACAAGCGGTCGAACTCGGCGCCCGTAGTCTGCGCGAGCTCCGCTGTCTGCGCCGCGCTGAGCATTCCCGGCATTGTCGTGTCATGACCGCCGTGAGCGGACATGTCATGTGCCGGGTGCTGGCCGCGGTCGCGGAGCCAGGTCTCAGCCAACGCGATCTCATCCCGTTGCGAGCTGGCGATACGCTCGGCCAGGATTTTCACGGAATTGCTTGCTGCCCGCGTCGGGGCAAGGGCGGTCATGGCGAGGGCCTGCGAATGATGGTCGATCATTGCCGACATGAAGTGGATGTCGGCGGTCGTATATGGATGGCGGGCGCTGTCGGTTCTTGCCCTCGCGATGGCCGCGGCTTCAGGATCGTTCGCCGGTGCTGCCGGTGCCTGGCGGCGGGCGCCGGCGCATGCGGTCGCCAGCGCCAGGATTGCCAGCAGTGCTGCAGCCCGCGGAGCCGGACGCGGGCTCTTTTTCGAGGCTGGTTTCGGGTCGGTTGAATGCGTTGCCATGGTGGCTCTATATGGCAAATCCCATGCATTCGGAGGCGTGGCTGACCCTTTACCTTGCCCGTTCAGTCCGGGGTTAGCCGCTCCCGGATCCAGGTCGCGAGCTTTTTCCGGGAGATCTGACCCTCGCTCAGGGCGATCAGACGACGCACCTCAGGCGACCCGGAATACTCGACGTGAGCTTCCGGGTGCCTGAGCCCTTATCCGATCAGCAGCTGACTCCGGGGTGCCAAGGGTAGAACATTCCCAGCGGATTGGGTGACCACACCCATACGTGCAGCTCGTAGTGATCGATGTTCCCCGTACCTCCCGGGAAGGTGTGGCTGCTGGCCAGGAGATGTATGCCGAGCACTTCGGGGGGCGCGGCCCCGGTTCCATGGGCCGCTTCCCAGGCCGCTGTGAATACGATGTACTCGACACCCACAAGCCGCAGTTTCCCGTTCGCCGTCTTCTCATATAGAAGCATTTCGGGCTCGAGCAGGTTGATCTCCGCGTTGCCAGCCGCCGGATTCGCCGCCCCTCCGCGAAGCGGAACGTTCACGAGGTGGTATCCCATCTTGCCTTCGGAGCTAGTTGGGCAGCTCGATCCTTCGATCAGGGGATTGGGCGACCACGCGGTATAGCCGGCCGCAATCGCCTTCTCGTAATCATGGAACTTCGCCGTAACCCTTCGAATCTCGGCCAGTCCGGCGTTCACTTCTGCCGAATTTGCCGCGGCCAGCCGCAGCGATCCGGCCGAGGAGTGCATGTCGTGACTCACGGGCTCGACCGGTGCCGGGGTGCTGCAGGCACTGACGAGAAGCGCTGTGATCATGATGGATTTCCGGTGCATCTGTGGCTCCAGCTGAGAGGTTTTCGATCCCGGGTGGCCATTCGTGGTTGACCCGGTGTAAGCGAGTGTCCATGATAAACGTCCGTTATCACCGGCCTCTCACCAAAACCTCACCGGGTGGCTTCACCAGAAAAAATGTTGCACTTGAAGGTCCTCGGATCGCTTCTTCTCCTCTCCGACACCGGTGCCGTCCCGGCTGCCGCACAACAGAAACGCCGGCTCGGTCTGCTGGCGCTGCTGGCAATCGCGGGCGATCGCGGAATTTCGCGCGACCGGCTCCAGTCATTTCTCTGGCCCGACAGCCCGCCGGAGAAGTCCCGGCACGCGCTCGACCAGCTGATCTACGCTGTTCGTCGAGCGCTTGGCACCGATCCAATCTTTTCCGAGGGCCGTGACCTCCGGCTGGACAGGTCGGTTGTCAGGACAGACCTTGAAGCGTTCGCTGTCGCTATGCGGGAGCGAAGGTGGGAGGATGCTGTTGCGGAATACGGCGGCCCGCTACTCGAGGGGTTTTACGTTTCGGACAACCGCGACCTCGAGAGCTGGATCGATTCGGAGCGAATGCGGATCGATCAGGATTATCGCTCGTCGCTCGAGGCGCTCGCCAGATCGGCAGCCTTGCGGGGCGATAACGTTACTGCTGTTGCCTGGTGGCGAAGGCTTGCGGCCTCCGATCCGCTTTCATCGCGAATCGCGATCGAGGTGATCCAGGCGCTTGCCGCATCTGGAGAGAATCCCGCGGCAATCCAGCACGCGCGCAATTACGAGCGCCTCGTTCGGGAGGAGCTCGAGATCGAGCCCGATCCTCGAATCGGTGCGCTCACTTCCACCCTGTCGCCTCGGATCGAAAGCCCGGCTGTACCGCGGAAACCGCGGGTGTCAGCATCCGCTGCGACCCGTGAGCGTCCTCTCGATCCCGACCCTCCTTCGCGAAAATCCTCGAAGTGGAGAGTTGCCGCGGTTCCGCTTGCCGGACTCGTCCTCGTGGGAATGCTCTTGACAGACTGGCGGAAGCCGACGCACTCGAGCCCCGCTGTTTCGACCACCATGACAGTCAGCGCGGAAGCGAAGGAGTTCTACCTTCGCGGGATGAATGCATGGGCAAACCGGACGAAGGAGGGATTCGATACGGCGGTCGTAAGCTTTCGCCGGGCGATCGAGATCGAGCCCGCCTATGCCGAAGCATACGGCGGGCTCGCGAACGCGTACGTCCTGCTTGGTTATTCCGGTTATCGGCCGGCCAATGCGATGTTCCCGAAAGCGAAAGCAGCGGCCCTTCGCGCCATCGATCTCGACAGCACTCTCGCCGCGCCTTACGCCGCACTCGGTCTCGAGCTGACCTGGGAAAGACGATTTGCTGAGGCGGAGGCCGCTTTCAGGAAATCGATTGCGCTTGACCCGTCATATCCCACCGCGCATCAGTGGTACGGGATGCTTCTCAAGATCCTCGGCCGCCTCGACGAAGCGGTGGCCGAGACGCGCCGTGCCGCCGAGCTGGATCCGTTGTCGCCGCAGATTCAGAACACGTACGCGACATTTCTTTCCGCCTCCGGCGATGCTCCGGCTGCGTTGCGGCAGTACGAGAAGATGATCGGGGAGGAACCGGATTCAGCGTGGGTGCAACGCAATCCGTGGCTTCTCACGAACATGGCGGCCGTCTATGCGGCCAATGGTTTGATGGTCAAGGCACTCGACGCAGCGGAGCGGTCGGTGTCGATAAATCCAACACATCCGAGGTCACTCATGGCCCTCGCGAGCATTCACATCAAGCTCGGCCACCCTGACAGCGCCAGGAAGATCTTCGCGCGGGTGGACAAGACGAACGAGCATTATGCTGCCGAGCAGGCGTTCTTCTATCTCGAGATGGGGATGCGAGATTCGGCGTTCGCGCAGTTCGACCGCGTCAAGGAGTGGCCTGTCCCGATCATGATTTCGCTTGGCGCCAATGCGCGCCTGCGGGGCGACCGGCGCTACTACGCACTTTTGAAAAAAATCGGGATACCAGCACCAATCGGCCGGGGCGTCCAGCCTGAGACCCAGGGCCTTAGGCTCAATGGCCTCTAGGACACCTCAGCCATCCACTCGCCCAGCATATACGGCGTCTCGCACCGGAATTGTCTCAGGACCGCCGATCGTAGCTTGGACTCAGGAAACCGGCATGGCTCCGCTGGCAGTCGTGGAGCCGCAGATCGGCTGGCCCGCAGGTGTCAGCAGTGGGCGTGACCAATGACTGCAACCGACGATCTGGACGCGCGGCTCGACGGGCGTTTACGCCTCGAAGCTCCTCCCGCCCCTGGATCGATACACGCAGGGTTGGGCCGCGGCGATCAACGAGCTTGGCCAAGTGGTGGGCAGGAGCAAGAACCGGAACGGGTGGCAGGCGGTAGTGTGGACGATTCTATAGAATAGCTCGCGCTCTGACCGCTTCGGCCGGCTAGTCCGGGGTGAGGCGCTCCCGGATCCAGGTCGCGAGCTTTTTCCGGGAGATCTGACCCTCGCTCAGCGCGATCATCGTGAGGAGGACCTCCTCCTCGCTTGCCACAACGGTCCGGCCGTTCATCTCAAGAAAGGCCGCCATCGCGAGGAAGGCCACCCGGGTATTCCCGTCGCGATAGGGCCGGTCGGTCGCGATGTCATGACCGTAGGTCGCGGCGAGCCTGGCCAGGTCCGGCTTGTCTTCCTCTTCCCACCTTTTGTTCGGGCTCTCGAGCGCAGCGGTGAGGGCGGGCTCGTTCCGCATCCCGCGGTGCCCACCGTGCTCACGGAGCTGGTCGAGGTGGATCGCGTCTATGAAGACCCGGTTGAGCCACTTTGGAGGGGCCACTATTTCGCCAGCTCCTTGAGGGCGTGCCGGTACCGGCGGGCTGCCTTGGCGGCCAGGGCGAGGGCTTCGCTGGTGGTCGGATCGTAGGGGGTAAGTAGGATTCCCTTGTCCGTTTCGACCGCCAGGACCCGGTCGCCCGCCCGCAGGTTGAGCCGGTCGGCCATATCCTTGGGGAGGGTCGCGGCTACGGATCCGCCGGCTTTTCTCAGGCTTACGTCTCGGACCATCGTTTCCTCGGTAGCATTAATAGAGACTAATATAGCATAATAGTATTACACCACCAGTCAGGGCGCCTTACTGCATGCGCGACCTGACACCGCTGAACCACCCGTTGTCGTACCGGCCCATCGCTACCACCCTCCCATCCTTTCGCTGAAAGCGGAAGAAGTACTCAGTGAACTCCGGGTCCGCCCACTCATCGTCGCCCTGATACAGGAGTGCTATGGCCGGGCTCGCCGACCCCACGCGAGAGAACTGAAGCACTCCGTCTCGCTCCGCGATCAGCGACTGGACGGTGGCGTCGGAATAGATCCCGGTGTACGTCGCCCCCTCACCCGGCTCGAGCCGCAGGTCTTCCCGGCGACTCACCAGGCCGAGTGCGATTCGAGCGACCCTTCCCTCGATCTCGATGGCCGTCAGGGGAAGGTCCTCGTGCTCCGTGTTCATAAGGACGACAACGGATAGCGAATCGTGTGGATACCAGGCCGCCGCCGCGCGGGTGCTGCGGGCCGCCCCGGTGTGTCCCCACTTGGGATGCCCGCCCATCTCCCCGAGTCGTACGCCCAGTCCATAGTCTGCTCGTGCATCCGAAGGGAGCATGGTTGGACTCAGCATCCGGTCGCGGGATGCAGGGCTGACCGCCTCGCCACGGGCCAAGGCCTGAAGGAGCCTGGTCAGGTCCGTGGCCGTGGAGAACATTCCGCCGCCGGCCCAGATCCCCGGCAGGTCCCACAGGCTGTCGGGCTTAAGCTTTCCGTCGACCAGGTGATAGTTCACCGTTTCGACCACGTTCGGCGGCCGGCGCGGGATCATCCAGGTCGAGTTCATTCCCAAGGGTCGGGCGATCTCCCGCTCGGCGAATTCCTCGTAGGTCACGCCGGAGACCTTCTCGATGATCAGCCCCAACAGGAAGAATCCGGAATTGGTGTACGTCCAGTTCTGCCCGGCGGGCTTCGAGGGCTGAGTCGCAAGCACCCCTGTGACGTATTCCCTGGTGATCGGCTTCCGCTCGCGCACCCACTGCTCGATCGCGCCCCGCTCGTAGTCCGGCAGTC
>JBPPMU010000281.1:0-7760 GCA_051306215.1 Gemmatimonadaceae bacterium
GAGCTCGGGAAGGGGATCATCGATTTCCGGCAGCTGCTTGCAAGTATCGAAAACATCGACGGAAAGCACATATTCGTCGAGCAGGAGACGTATCCCGGCACGCCGCTCGAGAGCATTCGCCGCGACTTCGCATACCTGTCGCGCTTGCAGTTCTAACGTTCTGCTCAGAAACCGCTCATGCACACTGCGTCGGACGCCGGTCTCCAACAACACATCAAGGCTCTGCGGGCGATGCTCAAGAGCCAGTATCACGCTGCCCTCACGGACGCTGCGTGAGTGCATCGAGCGCTGCCCCGAACACCTGTGGTATGACGAGCAGCCGACCACCGCGTTCTGGCAGCATGCATATCACGCGCTCTTTTTCACCGATCTCTACCTGCAGCCGACCTCAGACCACCTCCACTCATGGGACGGCCATAAGGCAGACGTTCAACACCCGGACGCCATTCCGGGACCAGCAGATCCAGCCAGCGCGCATCCTCTCATTCCGAACCCATACTCGAAGGAGGAGGTCCTTGCTTACTGGACCGTGTGCGACGGCCTGGTTGACGCTGCCGTGGACGGACTCGACCTCCTGAGCACTGAGAGCGGGTTCAGCCGGTATCCGATCCCGAAGCTGGAACACCAGTTGGTGAATCTTCGGCACCTTCATGACGTGGGACCTGACGCCGCAGTCTCTATATGATTGCGCGACCGCAGGGAAGCGGTCCCGTAAACAACCTGGTGGCAGCCGATGCGGAGACTGGAGCCATGCGCGTGATCGGCACCGCCAGAGCAGTCACAGCGTCTCTGTCGGTTTCACCAGATGGGATGCAACTGGCGTTTCTCGCGCGCGACGACACCTCGGGTCACGTCGAGCTGCGCGTTATTCCCACGACGGGCAGCGGAAGCTCGCGCACGGTTTTTCGGCCCGATCGAGGCCGGATTGGACCGCCTGTAACGTGGATGCCCGACGGCTCGGGGATCGTCTTCAAGATCGAGAGCGGCGGGCAGGCGAGCCTCTGGCCATCAGCGTGCGCGGAGGCGAACCGGTCCGGCTGCTGTCCGATTGCTGCTCTGAGAACCACGTGCGGATACATCCCGATGGAAGACGACTCGCGTTTGCATCCGGCAGCGACCGTGGCGAGATATGGATTCTCAAGTTGCCCGGAATCTCCGGACTCCAGCGTCCGCGCGAATGACGGCGGCGGGACTGAGGTCTCGCCCGCGTTTCTCGATAGCGATCGGATCCGTCCTCGCCTTTATGCTAGCGCCTCCTTGGCGAGATGTTCGTTTTGCAGCTGGGTGCGCAGCAGCGGGCCTGCTATTCAGAGTGCGCGCGAAGGGTGAACTCCGACTCTCCTCACAAGTCGCCTGAAGCGGGCATCGTCCCGCAAGCCATCGAACGCCGGGTCTTTATCAATCAGGAACATCGGCCAGGCGCGTTCAACGAACGCTGAATTGAGTTCCGCAATTGCGGCATCCTCGTTCCCGAGCGCTGCTTCGATCACCGCAAGCGAGTAATGCGAAACATACACACCCATTCGCGCCTGATCCCGGAGGTACTTGGCCTCGGCGACCGCCTGCCTCCGCCTGCCGCAAATGCCGTAGGTGTAACCGCGTATTCCCTGAAGCACCGCCGCCGTCTGTATAGGTGCCCGTTCGAGAACTGCCATTGCCTCGTCACATCGCCCACGCTCGCCGAGAGCTCGTGCCCGCTCGATGGCAATCTGAAAGAATGTCGAATCGAGCTCGAAAGCCTTGCGCGCCTGTTGCACCGCATCGTCGTACCGTCGTCCGTAATAGAGAAAGGACACGAGTCTTGTGTTCGTGAGCGGCATGAACGGCTCGAGCGCCAGGGCCTGCTCGGCGGATTGAATCGCGCGCGCCATGCTGTCGGTTGCTATCAAATACCATCCCCGCCAGAGATAGGCTGAGGCATGGCCTGGGTCCAGCTCCATGGCCCTCTGAAAATGGCGGCCCGCTGTAGGCCAGTCCCAATCGTAGAACGTCGCGATGAAAGCGCGTGAGCTGTGAGCCTCGACCAGCATGCTATCGAGCCCGAGGGCGACGTCGATGTATTCCTTCGCCTTCGGCATGTTGCGGTGCGGCAGTGCATAGCCGAAAACCGAGCCGTGACTGTACGTATCACTCAATCCTGTATAGGCGAGCGCAAACGTCGAATCGACGGCGATTGCGCCTTCGAAATACTCACGCGCCTTGCGCATGCTGACCGAATCGCGCCGCTGGAAGAAATACCGCCCACGGAGGTAGAGCTCGTGCGCCTCAGCGCTTCGAGTTGACCGCCGTGCGAGAGATCCGACCGCGCCGGGAGCAAGCTTGACGCTCAATTCGGAGGCGATGGCGCGTGCTATCTCATCTTGAGTCCTGAATACCTCCCCCAGAGGACGGCTGTATTCCTGCCTCCACAATACCGAGTCGTTGAATGCGGCCAGCAGCACGACCCGGATTCTCAGGTTTTCCGCCTCCCGTTGGACGCTGCCGTCCACCAGATACCGCACCTCGAGCGCTCTCCCGATTTCCTGGACCGTGAGATTCCGGTTCCTCAGGCTGAACGACGATCGCGGCGCTTTCACGTTTAATCCCGGGATGCGGCCGATCGTCACCGCGATCTCTTCTGAGATGCCGTCACTCAGGGCCTCATCAGCCTTGTCTCCGCCGATGCTTTTGAAAGCAAGGATGGCAACCGATGGCGAGGCAGCTCGTTCCACTACTACCGGCAGCCTCGTAGACTCGCGTCCATTCGAGATAGTGAAGAGTGCCGCAGTTGCGACTACCCCCGGCGCGGCCAACCCGGCCAACCGGCGCCATGTCTTTGAGTGCCCTGCCGACAGCTGCCTGCAGGCTTCCGCGAACGCGCCGGCGGCGGCGTAACGGTCGCTCGGCGCTTTCGACAGCGCTTTCGTAACGGCCGCTTCAATCGCTAGCGGCAGGTCCGGGCGGCTCGCCCGCAACCTCGGCACCGGATCAATGGAATGTCGCGCGAGGATCTCGCGTGACGTCGTCCCCATGAATGGCACATGCCCCGTGAGCATCTCGTAGAGGACGCAGGCCAGTGAGTAGACATCGGCTCGCCCATCGACCGAAGCTTGTGCGGCAGCCTGCTCCGGCGACATGTACGCAGGAGTGCCGATCGCCAGTCCGCCGGATGTAATCCTCCCGTTCCCCGCGGATTCGGCGAGGGCGTGGGCGATACCAAAGTCCATCACGAGGGCGTGCCCGCCGGAGAGATAGATGTTCTCCGGCTTGATGTCCCGATGGACTACTCCGCGACTGTGCGCATGATCGAGGGCATCTGCGACTTCCCGGATGATTCGCAGAGCTTCGTTGCGCGACAACTGTCTTTCCCTGTCGAGCCGTTGTCGCAGTGATTCGCCCTGCATGTACGGCATGATGTAATACAGGAAACCCCCGGCTTCACCGGAATCATGCAGTGAAACGACATGCGGGTGCTGTAACCGTGCCGCGGTGCGGATCTCCCGGAGGAAACGCTCCGGGCCGACGCTCGCCGCAAGCTCCCGGCGCAGAACCTTGATCGCGACCGGTCGATCGTGCTTTCGGTCGTGTGCGAGAAAGACCGTGGCCATTCCTCCGCGTCCGATCTCACGCTCGACGACGAAGCGATCTTCGAGGACCTCCGGCAGCTGATCGGGACCATCATCGAGCAGCAACGCGAATCTCTCTGTCGCCGCGCGATCGATGAGGGAATCGCCTCGCTCGGTTTCGCCGAGCAGTCTCTCCAGGTCGTCGCGGAGAGAGGGCTCGTGCGCACAGACGCGCTCCAGATAGGCCGAGCGCTCGGGTGCATCGAGATCGAGTGCGGCGTCGATGTGAGGGGAGAGGCGCTCCCATCGCTCCGCCGTCAACGGCGGCCTCGAACGTCCCTCTGGCGACGTCAAGCCTCCAGCATCTCCCTGAGCAGCATGCGCGCCTTGACCCAGTCACGCTCGACGGTGCGTTCGGCTATGCCCAGGGCCCTCGCGATCTCGTCATTCGACATGCCTCCAAAGAAGCGGTATTCGACGACGCGCGCGAGTCGCGCATCGATCTTCGCGACGCGGTCGAGAGCGTCGCTGATCTGCAGCAACGCGTCCGGAGCGTGGTCCAGTCCTATCACGTTGTCATCGAGCGTCACCCGGTGGCGATCGCCCCACCGCTTGATGGAAGCGCGCGCCCTGGCCCGGTCCGTCAGGATGTGACGCATCGCCAGCGCGGCCACGGCGAGAAAGTGAACGCGATCATTCCACCTTGCCTGCGACTGGTCGACGAGCTTGAGATAAGCTTCGTTGACGAGAGCGGCCGTGTTCAAGGTCCCACCATCCGGGTGCCGGGAAAGGTGCCGATGGGCGATTTCGCAAAGCTCGTCGTATAGCAACGGTACAAGGCGATCGATGGATTCGCGATCGCCGAAACTCGCGTCAGGGGGGATTTCAATCGGATCCATATCCGTTCCTCCTCCTCAGCTGTGTCCCGAACGCTACGCCGGGCCGGGAATGTCGGCCGGGAGAAGGAATAGTCGTTCTTTGTATTGACGGCTACTCAGATGACGCCGGCCAATCAACATGTAAGCCGGATGATGGCCACGCAATCCGGGGTCTGTTTCGCCTGTCGTCTTCTTCACCAGAGAACTGGAGGATCGATGCAAGTACAGGATTCATTCCCGAGGCGGTTCCTGGCAATAACCGCGATTTCAATCGCGGCCGCAGCGTGCGCAGATGGGAAGAGCGTGGCTGAGCCGGACGCTTCGGCTGGCCATGACCATCCGGGGATTGGCGCCGCGGTTTCGGCGAATATCTCGGTGCCTGGAGGGGTGAGCGTGCAGCCAATGGGACGCGGCAGCTTCATCGACAACATCAATGTCTTGTTCCGCGTGAAGCTGTCTTCCGGCCCGACCACCGTGGTGAACGTAGCAGACCCGTCCGATGTCCTCGTCGCGCGGATCACCGTCCAGCCTGGCGGCTCGTTCGGATGGCACACGCATCACGGGCCCGTCATAGTGACCGTCGTGTCGGGCGAGCTCGGTATCATCAACGCCAGTGACTGCGTCCAGCGGAATTACCCGACGGGCAAGGCTTTCGTGGACCCGGGCCAGGGGAACGTGCATGTCGGGTTTAACGCATCGTCGAGCGAGCTGGTCGTCGTGGGTACGTTCCTGGATGTGCCCATCGGGCAGGGCGCGACAATTCCGGCTGATCCTGCCTGCGGATTCTGAGAAGGGGTCATCGCGTCCATCGTCGTGGTGGAGGTCGGCGGTGGACGCGCGCCAGGACGAGAAGAAGATGACTGGTACGGGAGAGAGGGCCCTGGTTGCGTAGCGCGGTGATTACGTGGCGCTGCTGTACACTCTGCCGGGCTGGCGGGGCCGTCTCGATCTGCTCGCACCCGTATGGCGGATGGCCCTCACCAACTACCTGAATGGCCGGGTACAGCTCCCCATTACGACGTTTCGCTGTCCGCACTGCGGCCGGCTGGAGTCCTTCGCACCGGCGACCGCAGGGCATCCTTGATGCGGTCAGAATCACATGGAGCCATATGAATATCCTCTCCGGTATCGGTCATACGCCGCTCGTCGAGCTCCGGAAGGTCGTTCCAGCCGGATCCGCGCGAGTGCTCTTGAAGCTTGAATGGGCAAACCCAACGGGCAGCATGAAGGACCGCATGGCGCGCGCGGTCATTGAGCGGGCCGAAGCGGACGGGCGCCTGGTGCCGGGCGGTACGGTCGTCGAGTACACGGCTGGAACAACGGGGATCTCCCTGGCATTCGTTTGCGCGGCTAAGGGCTATTATCTGCACGCAGTTTTCTCCGATGCGTTCAGCGACGAGAAGCGGCGCACGATGCAGGCTTTCGGGGCCCGAATCACCGACGTGCAGAGCGATGAGAAACGGATCACGGAAGCACTCATCAAGGAAATGATCACGACCGCGGAGCGCTTGAGTAAGCAGCCGGGTCACTGGTGGTGCGACCAGCTCAACAACCACGATGCCATAAGCGGCTACGAGCCCCTCGGCGAGGAGGTCTGGCAGCAAACGGCCGGGCGGGTCGACGCGTTCGTGCACGCGGTGAGCACCGCCCACTCCATCCACGGAGTGGCGCGTGCGCTGCGGCGGCACGCGCCAGGTCTGCAGGTTACCGCGGTCGAGCCCGCGGAATCGGCCGTGCTTTCGGGGGAACCCAGCGGATCGCACAAGATCGAGGGCATCGGAATCGGCTTCATCCCGCCTCTCTGGGAGCCGGCGGAGGTAGACGAAATTTCCACCGTCACCACGGAGGACGCGAAAGCCATGGCGCGCCGGCTGGCGGCCGAAGAAGGGGTTTTCGCCGGTACCTCTACCGGCGCGAACGTGGTGGCAGCCCTGCGTGTCGCCGCGCGACTCGGCCAGGATGCGACGGTCGTCACGATCGCGGTAGACTCGGGACTTCGCTACCTGAGTACCGACCTGTACCGAGCCGCCGCCCCTGAGGCCGTCCTCCCGTCGGCAGTTTAGCCAGCTTGAAGCCGACGCGCTACGATGCGCCGGTCCGCTAGCTATGTGAAACTGATCCATCCGAAGAGCCACGTCTTGCGCGAGTTTATGATCCGCGACATCAATGGCTTCTGGATTACGTCCGGGCGCGACCCCTAACAGAAGGATGGCGACATGACTCTGATCGAAGTACACGCCCTTGGCCTGTCTGGCTATTGTCGGGCTTCGGTTGTGGGCTGCGTGACAGCGGCGACTATGGCGATGGTCACTCCTGTGCAGATAACGGCGCAGGAAACGCTGGGGAAAGTCGATTTTCGTGTTTCGTGCACGGAGCAGGTGCAGACAGAATTCAACCGTGCTGTCGCCCTGCTGCACCATATGACTTACCCGCGTGCACGAGCGGCTTTCGAGAATGTGGCGCGTATTGATCCCCAGTGTGCGATGGCTCACTGGGGAATTGCGATGACGCTGTTTCAACCTCTGTGGCCCACCCGGCCAGGACCCGAGGACCTCCGTCGCGGCTGGGAGGCTTCCCAAACGGCCCGGAAGCTTGGCACGGTCCCCCACCGCGAGCAGCTCCTGGCAGGGGCGGTTTCGGCCTTCTTCGAGAACCCGGAGTCGACGGATTACTGGAAGCGCATTGGCCGTTGGGAAGCGGCAATGGAGGCGGCCTATCGCGCGTATCCTCAGGATCATGAGGTAGTTGCGTTCTACGCCTTATCCCACCTGGCGGCAGCCCCCTCCGATGAGAAGTCTGTGGGAGAGCACTCCGAGCGTGCGGCAAACCTGCTGCTCACCGTGCATACGGAGAATCCCGACCACCCCGGCGTGATGCACTACCTCGTGCACGCGAGCGATGCGCCGGGGCGCGAGCGCACGTCACTCGAGGTTACGAAGAAGTACGAGACCGCCGCCCCGCGGAATCCCCACGCGCTCCATATGCCCACACACATTTACACCCGCCTGGGGGACTGGAGTGCGGTCGTTCGAGGTAACCTGCTGGCGGCTGACGCCGCACTCGAAACTCGCGTGGGTGACCAGGGGCTGGTCTGGGATGAATTCCCGCATGCCATCGAGTACGTGGTGTATGCCTATTTGCAACAGGGCGCAGACGAACAGGCGGAAGCCCAGCTGATCCGATTGCATGAGACCCGCTCACTGGAGCCGACTTTCAAGACAGCGTTCCACCTCGCCTCAACCCGAGCGCGATATGCTTTGGAGCGAAGGGCATGGACCGACGCCATGTCACTCGTCCCGCGCGAGATGCCAACGCTGAACTGGGACCGTTTCCCCTG
>JBPPMU010000282.1:0-3150 GCA_051306215.1 Gemmatimonadaceae bacterium
AGGCTCCGCTGTCGAGAGACGGGTTGAAGACGCGACCGCGAACCGATTAGATTTTAAGGCTATTCCCGAGTAGCTCAGTTGGTAGAGCAGGTGACTGTTAATCACCGGGTCGGGGGTTCGAGTCCCTCCTCGGGAGCTGGTAGAAGTGTTGCTTTTGTAAGTAGTAACCGAAGCCGCGGGTCCGTGTTCAACGGTCCACGGCTTCGTCTTTAAGTGCCGTGAGTGAGCGAACTGCAGGGAAATCCGCACGATCGAGGGGTGAAAACGATGATACCAGCCGCTCGGTGACGGCGGCAGCCTTCCTGACGAAACCGTATTCACAGGAGGCACCAGTGTCTTGCCCAGGACAAAGGCCCGGATTGACGGCGGTCTTTATTGCCGCGCTGCTGCTCACCGGCTGTTCCGACGATCCCACCGATCCACTCTCCAACACTTCGGCAAGCCTGAGAACGCGCACCTATTACATCGCCGCCGACGTTGTCCTCTGGGATTACGCCCCCGGCGATCGCGACAGAATCACCGGCATCCCGTTCGACGAGCACCCGCACGCGGGCACGTTCGTCCTCGGAGGCGAAGATCGTATCGGCAGCACCTACTACAAAATCCTGTATCGCGAATACAGCGACGCCAGCTTCACCACGTTGAAGAAGGACGCTGATGCCGAGTACCGCGCACGATGGGCGCATCTCGGCGCTGTCGGCCCGGCGATCCTCGCTCAGGTCGGCGACACCATCCGGGTGGTGTTCCGGAACAACTCACTCCAGCCGGTGAGCGTCCACCCACACGGCGTCTTCTACGACAAGGACTCCGAGGGCGCGTCCTACTGTCACGACCCGATTCCAAACGCTCCCTGCGTGGGATTGGCGGACGATGCCGTGCCCGCGGGACAGATGGTCACCTATGTTTGGCTGGTTCCCGAGCGGGCGGGGCCGGCGAAGGTGGACGGGAGCTCGATAATGTGGATGTATCACTCCCACACCGATGAGGTGATGGACACCAACACCGGCCTCGCGGGTCCGATCATCATCACCGAACGCGGGAAGATGACCGAAAGCGGCAGGCCGGTCGACGTGGACCGCGAGTTCGTGTTCCTCTACACCGTCTTCAACGAGAACGACAGCTGGCTGCTCGACCGGAACATCGAGACCTTCGCCGGCGATCCCGCAACGGTCGATCATGACGACGACGAGTTCTTCGAGAGCAACCTGATGCACTCGATCAACGGTTGGGTGTACGGTTACCAGCCGCTCGAGTCCGTGACGATGAAGAAGGGAGAGCGAGTTCGGTGGTACATGTTCGCACTGGGCACCGAAGTGGACTTGCATACGCCGCATTGGCATGGGCAGAGCGGCGTCGTCATGGGAGTGCGCACCGACATCATCGAACTGCTCCCGGCCAGCATGAAGGTTTTCGACATGGAGCCGGACAACCCCGGCACGTGGCTGTTCCACTGTCACGTCAACGATCACATCAACGCTGGAATGCTCACCCGCTTCGTCGTCCAGCCATAGTGTCCCCGCTTGGCGTCAGCGTCCTCGGGAGCTGATCATATTGCGAAAAAACGGGCCGATCTCTCGGCCCGTTTTTTTCAGTTTCGCTAGCCGCGAATCACTGCGGGTCTGTAGTGCAGCAGTCGCCACCACAGTCGATCCAGGCAGGTCCGTCCAGGCGCCCAGGGCCCTGCGCATGCAGGGTCGAAGGGAGCAGGACCGAGCGAAGCTGGTTTAGCGCGCCGCGCACCCGGGACGTGGCTGGGTCGGGCGGATCCCACGCTCCCCCTGGGTTGTCCTGGCAAGTCCCGAAGCTCGCCCGCGCTCGCGGTGCCTTCGGGGGATGACCGCAGTGATGATAAACGCCGTCCATGACGATCGTTCTCGGAGGATCGGTGGGAGACGCCGTCGAGATCTCGACGATGGCGTATTTCACGGGAGCAGGGCCGTACGCGACTATCCACGATTCGTAGGCGCCCGGCTTCAGCTGCCATCGCTTGTCGGGTAGCGACCCCTTGTTGACGATCCGGGCGACCCAAACGCCGTTCACCGGAGTGCTGGGCCCGCCTGCGTTCTCTCCCCCGTCCACGGCGCAGATCTGCAGGCGCGTAACGCCCGGGGCCGTTCCCACGGCGGTCCGCGGCAATGTCCTGCATTCACCGAACCCCAAGGTCGACACGGCAGCCCGAATCGATTCACCGGACATGACGTCGATTCGCGTCCCGAGAATGGGCATGGATGGTGTACACCCCGCCGCCAGCACACCCACTGCGACCGCAACGATTCCTTTCTTGATCATTCGCACCGACCCCCCTTGAATGGCTGTAAGCACAGCGTCCTATCTTGCCAAATTCTGCATTCGTTGGACAGTGGGCCGCAATACCGGATCAGCTCCCGCCCAAAGCTCCGCGACTGCCCGGGCCCACCGGCGAGCGGTGCCCGCGTCCCGCATCGCCGCGGCGAGCTCGGCGCGAAGAGCCATCACGCGGACCAGCGAAGCGGACTGCACCGCGTTGTCGACCGTAGTCGCGGAGAGCGTCGGCAGAGCATTGAGGACCGCATCGAGTCGCTGCGCCGCCCCGGCCGTGTCCCCGATCGCGGCCCACAGCCACGCTTCGCGGACGAGGTGGTCGGGCGATGTCTGGCTGGCCCGGGCGCCGCTGCGGATGCGCGCGAGAGAATCGAAGCCGGCGCGAACCGCCGCCGTGTCGCCTCTCGCGAAGCCCTGTTGCATGCTGACGATTAGAGCGGCCGGGGGCTCGACTCTCAGTGCCTGCGCGCCGGCGGTACAGGACGCGGAGAGACTCAGCGCATCCGTGGTTAGCCGGCGCCGCACGGAGGACATCGCCCCGGGCGCGACGTAGCTGGCGAGCAGACTCTCCACTCGCTTCTCCCCCTCACCCAGGCTCGAGCAGGAACCGAGCGCTGAATACGTCAGGAACTCGGCCGCAGCACGAATGAGTGGCGCTTCCAGATTCTGTAGATCATCGAACAGCTGGACCATGACGCCATTCACCATCCCGGCGGGCCTGCCCGTCAGCGCCGACATGGCGCCCTGAACCTCGGGAAATTTTTCCGATCCGCGCAGCGACTGCAGAACGGAATCGGCGAGCGCGCGCGCCGAGACGAAGTCTTCCGCCTTGACCAGCAGGCGAACATG
>JBPPMU010000283.1:0-6757 GCA_051306215.1 Gemmatimonadaceae bacterium
TGCGCCTCTTCTTAATGGGCGGTACAAGACTCGAACTTGTGACCTCCACGATGTCAACGTGGCGCTCTAACCAACTGAGCTAACCGCCCTTTCACATGAGGGTGAAGCCACTCGGGCAGCGACTCCGCTGCCTGAAACTCTGCGCCTCTCCGAAGCGAAGCGCCTCTGCGCCTCGCTTTAAGCGGGAAACGGGACTCGAACCCGCGACCCCAACCTTGGCAAGGTTGTGCTCTACCAACTGAGCTATTCCCGCGAAAACGCTCTCATTTTCACAAAACCGGCCGACCGCCCGAACGGGAGCGAATCAGCCGGTGTGTCGCGCCTGCTTCACACGAAACTGCAATCTAATCGCATCGGCGGCCGGTATGGAGGTGAGGGGAATCGAACCCCTGACCTCTTGAATGCCATTCAAGCGCTCTCCCAACTGAGCTACACCCCCCTTCCGACTGCCGACAACACCAGCGACTGCAACCTAATGTATACAGGGGCGAGGTATGGCTGCCGATACAGCCCCTGGTCTTACGTACTTTCCGCTCTTTCCCAGCTTGCGCTTGTCCTGGGTTTTCTGCGTTCTCTGCGTCGCCGAAGGCGCTCTGCGCCTCTTGTTAGCGGAACTGCGAACGATATCCGCGGGTAGAAGGGAAGTCAAGAAACGCCCCTAGCAATTCGCGTCACGGCCGGTAATTTGCAGCGCCCGCCTCGTGAAATCAGTTTCACGTTTTTCGGGTGTCATGAAACGCTGGAAATACACGTCCCAAGACTCCAGATCGCCGCACTCGGCATCGCCCTAGTTCGAATAAATAAGAATCTCTGCTGATAGGACCTGAGGTGTCCACAAATGGCTGAAGTAAAGCGCCGCCGGAAGGCGGCCGCGACCGGAATCGCGCCCAGTGAACCCGAGCGCGACATCCTCGACCAGTATCTCTATGAAGTGAGCACGTACCCGCTCCTCAAGGGAAACGAAGAAATCGAGGTTGCCCGGAAAATCCGTGCTGGTGATCAGGATGCGCTCCAGGAGCTCGTAAAGCGCAACCTGCGATTCGTCATATCCGTCGCCAAGAAATACCAGAACAGGGGACTTCCCCTCATCGACCTGATCGGCGAAGGCAACGTCGGACTGCTAACGGCAGCCCGCAAGTTCGACCCCGACCAGGGCGTCAAGTTCATCTCGTACGCCGTATGGTGGATCCGCCAGGCAATCCTTTCATCGCTGGCCCGCCAGGGACGGACTGTCCGCGTACCGCTCAACCGTACGGCTGATCTCTCGCGCATCATCAAGGCGAGCGAGATCCTCCGGCAGAAGATGCGCCGCGAACCCACACCCGAGGAGCTGTCGCAGCTGACAGGTCTCTCGGTCGACGTCGTTCAATCCCTCGCCGCCCTCAACACGGGCGACGTGCGGCTCGACGCGCCTATGGATCCCGAAGGCGACCGCTCACTCATCGAGCGTTTCGTCGCCGACGAGATGCCTGACACCGAAGAAGAAGCAATGAACCGCTTCCTCAACGACGAGATAGAGTCGGCACTTTCAACCCTGCCTCCGCGGGACGCGAAAGTGCTGCGCCTCTACTTCGGCCTCGAAGCGGGACGCGAACACACCCTCGAGGAAATCGGCTCCATGCTTGGCGTCACCCGCGAACGTGTCCGCCAACTCCGCGACCGGGCCCTCAAGCGCCTCCGCGAAGGCGACGTCGGCCGTGCGCTCGGGAGCTTCGCGGCTTAGAAGTCTCCGAAGACATCAGAGCAGAAAAAAAGATCCCGGCAGCGATGCCGGGATTTCTTTTCATCCTCCAATGAGAAAACCTCAGTGTCATCTGTGCCACACCTGAGTCATCTGTGAACCCCGCTCTTACGCCTTGACTCCCACTCGATAGCCGACTGCGGCTTCGGCGAGATATCGTTGACGGCCCGGTTCGCCGAAACTGCCCCTCAGTGCGTGATAGATCCATACTTCTCGAGGATTGCAGCCCTCGCCGCATTCGCCAGCACAGCCTGCCCTGCCGCACTCGGATGAATCCCGTCGAGACTTATCAATGCGCCGAACGGTGTGCTCGACGTGAGCATCGTCCCCAGGTCGAACTGAACTCCATTGCCGACCGTATCGTAAAGGGATCCAAGCGAGAACGTCGCGTAGCCTCCGGCGTTAGCGCGATTGGTGATGAGCGTGTTCATCTGCACAGCAAGGGCGCCTAGAGCAGTCATGTCAGTCTCGGTCAGGATCCCGTCCCTCACGTTCGCTGCATCGGCGCAGCTCAGGTCGACTGGGCCCAGCCCGGCTGCAGCGCGCACGGCTCCGGTCGCAAGAAGCGGCACCACCTTGTTCGGCAGCGACACGTAGCTGGTGCTCGCGTCGCAGTTGGCGTTGACCGTCACGTTGCGCGCAGCGAACGCCGATCGCTGCGCCGTGATCTGCGCAGCCGGCCTGATAGCGGGAAAGTTTCGAAAATCCGTCGGAAGCAGCACCAGCAAAGCCTTTGCCGGCACCTGCCGAAGACTCGTGATGATACTCGAGTAGGCCGAGGAAAAAGTGGCGAACGGGGTCGCGTCGCTGACCAGCCCGCTCAGGGAGCGCAGAAGCTCATCGGCCCCGAACTCGACCGAGACGAAAGTGGGCGCCATCGACCGCATCGCGGTAACCTGCGTCTGGCCGGCGGCAAGCACGCGGCCGTAAAGCGGGTTGTTGGCTCCGGCGGGAGTCGCGTTGACCGCGCTTGCCGCGGTGGCTCCGTAGATCGCCACGTTCTGCTCGGGGAGATTGAAGCCGGGCATGTTCGGAGAGCACGTCGACAGGTCGCTGCTCGGGATGTCGCCGGCGCGACGGAAATTCTGAAGCGGCGCAACCAGCGGTGGCCGGCATCCGGGTGCCTCGATCAGCGGCAGGCCGAATTCCGCGCCCACGCCCGCCGCCAGCAGAGCGGGCCACGACGACTGCTGGCTCTCCGCGACAACTCCGTCGCTCGCGCCGCCCATGCTGATGCTCGTGCCCATCGCCACGTACCTGTTGAGGTTCGCGGCATCTTCATCGGGTCCGGAGCTGAGATCCGCGCAGCCGGCCAGGGCGAGCGCAAGGAAAGGAAGGAGAATACGAGCGGCGATCATTGATGCTCCAGCGGGGTTGAGGCGGTTTCCACAGATCAGGTCGGGCAGCCGCGAAAAACGCGCCGGGGGCCTCTCCGGTGCGCCTACGAGGCTTGAAAATACAAAGTCACCGGCTGGGGGCGGCAGGTGGCGGATTTAGCAGCTACTTTGTGAGCAACGCGACACCTACCGCACAAGCTCACCACCCCGATGATCCGTCTCATTGACGTCTACAAAGCGTTCGGCCCCAATGAAGTCCTCAAGGGCTTCACGCTCGACGTGAATGAAGGCGAGACAGCGGTGATAATCGGATACTCGGGAACAGGGAAGTCGGTGGCGATAAAACACATCGTCGGACTGCTCGAGCCCGACAAGGGAACCGTCTGGGTCGACGGCCTCGAGGTCCCGACACTCACCCGTCCCCAGCTCTATGCCCTCCGGGCGAAGATCGGATACGTCTTCCAGTTCGCCGCGCTCTTCGATTCGATGACGATTGGAGATAACGTCGCAATGGGCCTGCGCAAGGAAGGAAAACTCGCCGAGCGTGAGATACAGGCGCGTGTCTCGGAGGCGCTCGATCTGGTCGATCTGCCGGACGTCGAAACCAAGATGCCCGCCGAGCTTTCCGGCGGAATGCGGAAGCGGGTGGGCATCGCGCGGGCGATAGCCCGGCGGCCCAAGTACATCCTCTACGACGAGCCCACAACAGGGCTCGACCCGGTGACCAGCGCCGTAATCGACGAGCTGATGGTTCGCATGAGAGAAAAGCTCGGCGTCACGAGTATCGTGATCACCCATGACATGCGGAGCGCCTACCGCGTGGGGTCACGCATCGCGATGCTGTACGAGGGGACGATCAGGCAGGTAGGCACAGTGGAAGAGATCCAGAAGACTTCGGATCCCATCGTCCGCCAGTTCATCGAGGGCAGGGCGGATCTCGAGCTCGAGGAAGCCGGTGTCTAAGGAATCCACGGCCGACGTGACGGAGCTCCCGACTCTTCTCGCGTTCACTCCGCGCGAGAGAGCACGCGCGTTCGTGCGGGCTTCATTTCCGAAGAGAAAATGGAAAGTTGTCTTCGTGCGCGACGTCACCGAGTTCAGGGCTGCGCTGAGGAGGATGCTCATAGATGCGACACTCGTCGACATCGGATCTCCGTCGGCGGCGACGAGTGCGGGCGGCGAATCAACGAACATCATGGCGGGCCAGCTTGCCGCGTCAGGGGCCGACGACACCTGGAAGATTGCAGCGCTCGCTCACGAGTTTCCGTCGGCACCGTTTTTCGGCATTACGCCGCTTCGCGCGACCGACGCGCCGGCGATCGCAAGGTGCGCCGGTCTGGAGTTCTGTGACATTCTCGCGGATGGTCTCGATGACGCTGTAGCCCGTGACCTCGTGGCTCCCCGCACGTTTACTTCACGTTTCGTCGCGGCGCTCTCCGAGCCCCCGCCAGGCCTGGGCCTCAAGTCGGAGATGCAACTTGCGACATGGCGCGCGATTCTCGCTTCCGGAGGTCGTCCCGTGAGGACAGCCGTGCTGGCGCGTGAGGCTGGTGTCACACGCGAGCACCTGAGCCGGCATTTCTCCGCACCGGGCTCGCCGAATCTCAAGCGCGTGATCGACCTCGTGCGAATGATCGGAGCGGCTGAGCTGGCAAAAAATCCGGGGCTCGACGTGCGCGACATATCGCGGATCCTCGGCTTCGCATCCTCATCCCACCTTGCAGTCACCGCCCAGCGGGTCCTCGGCACACGGCCGGCTTCGCTGTCGCGACTGAGAACCGTCGATCTGATAGACAGATTCACTCAGGGCCGGACTCGGTCGAGGGGCTAGGGGCGAGAGGATTGCGGGCTCAGGACTAACTGCCATTGCTGAGTCGCGACTAAGTGAGGGCTGAAGACAGCAGCAGCACCGTGCGCGCGAAGACTTACCTATCCGCCCGGTCTGTACCGTCCGCCCGGCGGTCTCAGTAATCCGCACTTAGTCGCGACTCTGCAATGGCAGTTAGTCCTGAGCCCGCAAGGGTCTTCGGTTCGTAGTCGGGCTTCTACTCAGGACCGCTGAGGACTACCGACGACTACTGAGGCCTACTGAGGCCTACTGAGGCCTACTGAGGCCTACTGAGGCCTACTGAGGGTGGCCCCAGTTGAATCCAGCACCCGCTTGTGATATTTTTCACAAGCTCCGGAACAACAGCACCCGGCCGCCCCTCAACAAGGCGCCCGCTCCCTTGTAAACGCATCCCAGCCCATCCACAAACATGGCTACCGAAACCTCTCTCCGACCCGGCGAAATCAAGGACATCCTGCTTCGCGAAATCGAAGCTGCGGATCTCCGCGACCTGGACGTTGAAGAAGTCGGAACCGTCCTCGAAGTGAAGGACGGAATCGCACGCATATACGGCCTCTCCAAGGCAATGTCGGGAGAGATGCTCGAGGTTACAGCATCCGAAACCGGCGAGAAGATCACTGCACTCGCCCTCAACCTCGAAGAAGACAACATCGGCGCCGTCATCCTCGGCGACTACCTCGTGCTGAAGGAGGGCGATGAAGTCCGCCGCACCTCGCGCGTGCTCGAAGTTCCAGTCGGTCCCGAACTTATCGGCCGGGTCGTCGATCCGCTCGGCCGCCCGATAGACGAAGCCGGCGCGATAAACGCGACGCACGCACGAAAGGTCGAATCGCCCGCGCCTGGAATCATCGTGAGGCAGCCGGTGAAGGAGCCGCTCCAGACCGGCATCAAGGCAATCGACTCGATGATCCCGATCGGACGCGGACAGCGCGAGCTGATCATCGGTGACCGTGGAACAGGAAAGACCGCGATCGCAGTCGACACAATCATCAACCAGAAGGGCACCGGCGTCATCTGCGTCTACGTCGCGATCGGACAGAAGAACTCGACGGTCGCATCGGTTGTCGAGAAGCTCCGCCAGGCGGGCGCAATGGATTACACGATCGTCGTCGTCGCCGGCGCATCGGATCCTGCGCCAATGCAGTACATCGCGCCATACTCCGGCTGCGCGATGGCCGAGTACTTCATGTACAATGAGGGCAAGCCGACGCTCTGCGTGTACGACGACCTTACCAAGCAGGCCGCCGCGTACCGCCAGCTCTCGCTCGTTCTTCGCCGCCCGCCGGGACGTGAAGCGTTCCCCGGCGACGTGTTCTATCTCCACTCGCGCCTTCTCGAGCGCGCCGCGAAGCTGCGTGAGGACAACGATGTCGTCGACGGCGAGAACATCCTCAAGCCCGGTGGCTCGCTCACCGCACTGCCGATCATCGAAACGCAGGCCGGCGACGTATCGGCCTACATCCCGACGAACGTAATCTCGATCACCGACGGACAGATCTTCCTCGAGGCAGACCTCTTCTACTCCGGCGTCCGCCCGGCGGTCAACGTCGGAATCTCCGTTTCGCGAGTGGGTGGAGCCGCGCAGGTCAAGGCGATGAAGGCGGTCGCCGGCCGGTTGCGTCTCGACCTCGCCCAGTACCGAGAGCTCGAGGCGTTCTCGTCGTTCGCATCGGATCTCGACGCCGCGACAAAGCGCCAGCTCGAGCGTGGCGCGCGCACCGTCGAGATCCTGAAGCAGCCGCAGTACCAGCCGATGCCGGTCGAGAAGCAGGTCATGATCATCTACGCGGTAACGAACGGCTTCCTCGACGAGCTTCCGGTCAGCGAGAT
>JBPPMU010000284.1:0-2244 GCA_051306215.1 Gemmatimonadaceae bacterium
ACAACCGTCGCGATGATTTTCGGTATGCTCCCGCTCGCGCTGGCCATTGGAGAAGGCGCCGAGCAGCGCGCGCCGATGGCTCGGGCGGTGATTGGCGGGCTCATTACCTCCACGATGCTCACGCTTCTCGTCGTTCCCGTGATGTCGACGGTGCTCGAGGACTTCGTCGCGTGGATGAGAACCCACGTTCCGGCGGCACTCAGGCGAATCAGGGGCGGTCGAGGCGGCGGCAAGCCCGACAAGCCGGCTTCGGAGCCCCCGAGGCCGCGCGCGCCGCAGCCGCGTCCAACTGCTCCTGAACCGGTCGCCGCGATGCATCTGCACATGATAAAGGAGACCGGCAAGGACTAAATCGGGCAGGTCGGCGTACTTCGTGCAAAAGTCTGGGGGCGTTTAATCAGACGAGAGAATGATGATACGCCGATCCCTGTTCGTTGTGGTCGCCGCCGGGCTTCTGGCACCGGCGATTCCAACTCCGGCCGAAGGCCAGTACTTCGGGCGCAACAAGGTCCAGTACGAGCAATTCGACTTCCGGATCCTCGAGACCCCGCATTTCAGGGTCCATTTCTATCCGGAGAAGGAAGGGCCGGCGCGTGACATGGCCCGGATGTCGGAGCGCTGGAACACGCGCCTGAGCGCGATCTTCAACCGCCGTCTCACCGCGCGGAAGCCGATTCTCCTCTACGCAAATCACCCGGATTTCCACCAGACAAACGCCGTGATGGCTCAGCTGTCGGAAGGGACCGGGGGCGTCACGGAATCCCTTCGCGACCGGATGATAATGCCGCTCACCGGCGTTTACGAGGACAACGACCGCATCCTCGGACACGAGCTTGTGCACGTATTTCAGTACGACATCGCCAGCGACCCGCGGATGGGCGGGCCAGCGGGAATGTCGCAGCTTCCATTGTGGGTGGTTGAAGGCGTCGCAGAGTATCTGGCCCTCGGCAGGGATGATCCGCATACCGCGATGTGGATGCGCGATGCGGTAATCCAGGACAAGCTGCCGACGCTCAAACAGCTGACGAACGATTCGCGATTTTTTCCCTATCGATATGGGGAGGCGGTGTGGGCATATGTCGGCGGCCGCTGGGGTGATCGCGCCGTTGCCGACACATACAAGGCGGCTGCCCGGTACGGGTTCGAGCAGGGAATAAGGCGCACGCTCCGGTTGACTTCCGACTCTCTCGCGAAAGAGTGGCATGCGGCAACTCGCGCGGCTTATTCGGGGAGCATCGCGTCCCGCACCAGGCCGGATCAGCTCGGAGAGCCGCTGCTTCCAGTCAAAGACGCAGGAGAATCGAACATTTCACCTGTGATAAGTCCCGATGGGCGCTACGTCGCGTTCTTTGCGGCGCGCGACCTGTTCGGCTATGACCTCTATCTGGCTGACGCGACAACTGGCCGCTCGATAAAGCGCCTTGCCAACGTCAGTACCTCAGGAGAATTCGACGCGCTGAGCTTCATCAGCTCGGCAGGCACCTGGTCGCCCGACGGCCGCAAGTTCGCATTCATCGTTTACGCCGAAGGCGACCAGGAGATTGCGATTCTCGATGTCGAGAGCCGCAACGTCGAAAGACGGATCGCCGTGCCCGGCGTTGGCGCGATTCAGCATCCGGCATGGTCTCCCGACGGGGGCCGGATCGCGTTCTCCGGTCACGTTGGCGGTGTCAGCGACCTTTTCGTCTACGACCTGAATGCCCGTGCCGTGGCGAGGCTCACTGACGACAGGTTCGCCGACATCGAGCCGGCCTGGTCTCCCGATGGAACGTCTCTGGTGTTCTCTACCGACCGTACGCCGGAGACGAGCTTCGACGAGTTGAGGTTCGGATCTCTCCGTCTCTCGCTGATCGACGTCGCGACCTCGACAATGCGGCCAATCAACGCATTCTCGAGAGGGAAGCATATAAACCCGCAGTTCTCCGGCGACGGCGCCGACATCTACTACGTCTCCGACCAGAGCGGTGTAAGCGACATCTACCGGTTCACTCTTGCGACCGGCGCGATAAGCCAGGTCACCAACGTCGCGACTGGTATCAGCGGAATCACTCATCTCGCGCCGGCGTTTTCGATCTCGCCAACGAGCGGCAGGCTCGTTTTCTCGGTCTTCGAGAAACAGGGGTTCGGCATCTATGGTCTCCCAGCGGAACGCGCTCTCGGCACGCCGGTTGTGCCGGCGAGCTCCGGCGTGGCGGGAATGCTTCCGCCGGCCGACGCTTTCGTAACCTCTGTCGTCGGGCAGTA
>JBPPMU010000285.1:0-14128 GCA_051306215.1 Gemmatimonadaceae bacterium
TTTCCGACAGCTGGCGGGTTGCCGTGGCGCCCGCGGTCAAGGTGTAGATGAAGAAGTTGGTTCTGTTGTCGATCTTGAATCCGAGACGGTCGTTGGTGGTCGCACACTCCTCGAACATGCAGAGCTGCGAATCCTGGCGGCCGATGTAGTCGAGACCGAAGGTGCCGTTGAATGCAAGCCAGCTCTGGGGGCGCCAGTTTGAGTTTACGGAGCCTATGAACCGGTTGATTGCCTGCTCGGTCACTGCCTGATAGGTCTTCCGTGGCGTAAATTCGCGCCATCCGTAGAGTGTGTCGCCGGCCGCATTCGTGTTGAACTTGAATCCCGGCCCTCCGTATGTGTTCGCCGCGGTGCCGGCCGTGCCGGAGTCGTCACTATGCGGAAGCCTGAGGTCCTGCTTCGTGTACCCGACATTGATGCCTATGTCGAGGTTGCTGGGCAGCGTGAGGTTGAGGTTCGCGCGCGTCGTCGCCCTCCGCAGATGACTGGGGTTCATCTGCTCATCAGTGAGCGAAAGTCCGCGGGCCGCGAGCCAGCGTTTGTCGAACTCAGGGACCTTATGCACCCCGGCTTCATCCTCGAACTCTCCGTGGAGGAAGTAGCGGACCATCTCCGACCCACCCCTTAGCTGCAGGCCGTGCTGCTGGCGGTAGCCTGTGCCGTACGGCGTTGACTCCTTGTCCTCGTGCAGGTTGTAGCTGGTGAGACTGTCCTGCGAACATGCGCCTGAGGCGACCTGGCTGAGGAAACACTGAACCGTGTTGGACCTCGTCGAAGTTGTGTTCGAGGTCGTCCCCGTGCGCCAGCCGCGATAAGCGTCAGGATACTCGTTGCGGTCAGTGATGGCGGTCTGCTCGGTGTAGTAAGTCCACTCGGGCCTGCCCGCGATGCCGCGCTTCGTCGTGATGTGGATTACGCCGTTCGCGCCAGCGGTTCCGTAGAGCGTAGCCGCGGACGGTCCTCTGATTATTTCTATCGATTCTATCTCTTCCGGATTGAGGTCATTGATTCGTGCTGGAGTCGTGCCCCCGACGCCTACCGACATCGAGCCCGTCGTGCCTTCGACGCGGATACCGTCAACCACATAGAGAGGGTTGTTGTCGAGGGACAGCGAGCTCTGGCCGCGGATGCGCACGCGGGTGCCTGCGCCTGTCTGGGTGCCCGGGGTCACCATCACGCCAGCGGCTCGGGCGGTCAGCATGTCGGCCATATTCGCCACCGCGCTCGTCTTCACGACCTCGGCCGCATCGATGTTCGTAAACGCGTTGCCTACCTCGATCCGCTGCTGCTCACCGGTGGCGGTGATCACCACGCCCGAGAGGGCGACGGCGACCGGGCGCAGCTGAAAGTTGAGCGTCGACGACTGTCCAGCGGCCACCGAAACCTGCTGCCGCTCCTCTCCGTAGCCGATGCTGCTGACGCGCACCGTGGCGCCGCCCGGGACGATTCCCCGCAGAGTGTAAACACCCTCGGTGTTCGTCTGGGTTGCGAGGTTGAGTCCTGGGACGCTCACCCTGGCGGCGACGATCGGCCGGCCGGTGTTTGCGTCAGTGACGCGGCCGGTGATCGTAGCCTGCTGCGCCTCCGCGGTTGGAACGGCTAGGAGTTGCACGGCAAATACGAAGAAGCCCGACACTGCCATGCGGGACAGGAATCGAGCGTGCAGCGAAAAGAACGTAGCGCGCTTCATGGGTACCCCAGATAGTGGGTTCGAGGTCGCCGGACCGCGGACGTGGGAGCCGGCACCGGGAGCTGCTGTCGGACGCGAGCAAGTCTACGGCAGGCGGGGGCTTGCGGCAAGCAACTTCTTCGGGCCCGGTGCCCGGGCACCTCGCCCGAATGATCGCTGCTGTTGACCCGCTAAACCTCGAGGTGCTCCAGTCTCCGCAATGCGATTCGGATGGGAGCGAGGGTGGCGAAAAGGCAAACCAGAAATGACACGCCGAAGCCCCAGTACATCTCGCCGTGGGCACGCGGTGAGCCGAAGGAAACCGACGCGAGGTAGCTGAACACCGGGCGCGCCTCGAGCGTGATCACGATGCCAATCAAGACGATCGAAGCCATCATGAAGAGAAGGCCGCCGAACGAAGTCGGAATCTGGGCGGCGTTTTCGGTATCAAAGCGCGGGAACAGAGTGCCGAACCCGATCGCCAGGCCCGAGATCGCGAAGGTCATCATCGTGATCGTCAGCACGGAGACGATCATTATGAACGTGCTGACCTTCATCAGGAGTCCGGTGACGAGGACAAGGCCGACCGCGAAGAAAAGCAGCGGTATAGTACCGACCCAGAATTTCGCCCAGAGAAGGTCGCGCATCGACAAAGGGCTCGACCTGAGGAGCCACATCGTCCTCCCTTCAAGGCTGACGCCGGGAAAGATGAAACGCGCCGCGATCGAGGCGAGAACGAAACCGGACAGCACGAGGTTGAGGAAAGGAATCAGGTTCGCCACAAAAAACGTCACGCCTTCACCGCTGACCGGGAGGAACTTTATGTTGAACACGTAGACAACGACGAGGACCGCGAGAAGTATCAGCTGCGACCACTGCGTGGTGTCGCGGAAGAAGAGCCTCACCTCCTTCATCACAAGCTCCCGGCGGACCATCCCGAGGGGCGCGAGCAGACGGTGGAAAACGCTCGACACAAGACTCCTCCGTGCCGAGCGCTCACCGCTTTCCTGCGCTTTGGTAAATGCCTTTGCGTACATCGCGCGGTGAAGGAGCGCGCCGATGACAACGAAAGCAGCTGCGGTCGACCAGAGCAGATACAGCGGAAACGGGTCAGGCTCCTGCTGGAGCCATGTCATCAGTGCACTCTGAACCCAGTCGCTCGGGAGCCATGGAGACGTCGGTCCTTTCAGCACCGATATGAATTCGACGAGTGACCGGAAGCCCTCTGGCCGGGCGAGTTGCTCGGGGCGCATCAGCCGGAAGAGAAGAACCACTCCTCCGGCGGCGAGCACGGCGATGACGCTGAGAATGTCCTTCGTCCGGCGGGCCGGAAAGAGATTGACGAGCAGGAGCGTGATCGCTGACCCGACAACTGTCGGGAGCAGAAGGAAGGGAAGAAACACTGACAGCACGACGAGCGCGAACATCGGACCGCCGTCGTAAACGATTCCGTAAGCCGCGAACATGGGTACGGCCATCAGGAGCACCATCCAGCTCGAGTGCGCGCACGTCTCGATCAGCTTGGCGATATACAGCCGAAGCCAGTCGACGGGCCCGGCCACGAGAAGATCGAGGTCGCGCGCCAGAAAGAACGTCGAAAGCGAGCTTATCACGTTCGACAGCAGCAGCATCCCGAAGAAGCTGATGAGAACGAGCCCAAGCAGCTTGCCGGCGAGCAATGGCCCTATCTCCGGAATCCCGCGGAAATAGACAAGCAGCCGGTAGAGCACCGCAAAGATGAACGCCCAGAACGCAAACCCGACAAGGCCGAGGACGGCGCCGCGGCCCAGAGCGCCGCTGTTGGTCTTGACCGCCCGCGCCCGCATGCTCTGCCACTTTGGGTAGAGAAGGTGGACGAAAGACGGCCCATTGCCAGAAGAAGACGCCTTCGCGTGGTTGGCTCCTTCTGCGCCTCTTCCCATCTCTGCGTGTCTAGTTATTGAGGACGTCGACGAACTCACGGGCTGCGTTCTCCCCCGTCAGCTTCAGGAAGATCTGCTCGAGACCCTCGCCGCCCGACGCAGAGTGCGCCCTCAGCTCGTCCATCGTCCCGAGCGCACGGATCTTCCCGCCCTGGATGATCCCGATGCGATCGCACATTGCCTCGGCGACCTCGAGCGTATGTGTTGACATCATGATCGTGTGGCCCCGGCGCGTGTACTCGCTGAACAGGTCCTTGAGGATGCGCGCTGCCTTGGGGTCGAGGCCCACCATCGGCTCGTCAACGACTATGACGGCCGGCTTGTGAATTAACGCGCTGGCGATGATCAGCTTCTGCCGCATTCCATGGCTGTAACTCTCGACCAGCTCGTCCTTCCACTCATCGAGATCGAAGAGGGCGAGCAGCTCCCGGCCGCGGTGCTCGATGTGTTTTCCCTCCTGGCCGTAGATACCCGCCACAAAGCGCAGGAACTCGGCTCCGGTGAGCTTGTCATATATGAAGGGGCGGTCCGGGATGTAGCCGAGCATCGCCTTCGCCTTCATCGGGTCTTCGTTCACGTTGGTGCCGCCGATGTGAACCGTGCCCGCAGTCGGGCGAAGGATGCCGGCGATCATTCGCAACGTGGTGGTTTTGCCGGCGCCGTTTGGTCCGAGAAAACCAAAAAGCTCGCCTCGGGGCACCGCGAGGTCGAGCGAATCGACGGCCGTAAATGAACCGTATCGCTTGGTGAGTGTTTTGAGCTGTATCATCGTTCCAGAGACGAGCGGGCGGGTTATTGCGTAAAGTCTTTGATCACGCCTGAGTCGGGTGCGGTCGGGAGCTGGTCGAGACGCCAGTTCTCGAAGGCCATTTCGAACGCCGTGCGCACAAGCGAAATGCCGCCCGGCTCACTTGCGGCGATGAGGCGGCCGTATGCATCGACCCACGCCGTGAACGGCGCATTCAGCGGCGTGACGCGCCAGCCACGCAACGAGTCCTGACGGGCTTTCACCCAGCGCTTTGTCGAGGTGTCGAGATGCGCGCTGTCGGCAACGAGAAACAGCGAGTCGGCCTCGATGCGCAGCATGACGTCGCGCGCTCCTCGCGTTACCGGGTCGAAAAGGGTGAGGCGAAGACTGTCCCCGATCTTCGGATTGCCGCGAAGCATCAACGGGACAGGCGCGACAGTGGGAATGAATACCGGGGCCGCAAGGGCGTGCTCGAGAGTTATCGGCTTCTCTCCGGCATTCTCGGCGGTCACGCGCAGGGTCTTGTCCTCGCCTTCCTGAACCGCGCCGCGGAGGAAGAAAGGCGTGAGATCGCCCGTTACCCGGATCACGAAATCGCGGAGCCTCAGTCCCCTCGTGAATCTCGCCTCGGACCGCGCCTCCATGCGAAGCACGTCATCTCCGACGGGTATCGCGCCGCGCAGGAAATCATTCGAGATGATGCGGCTGTTCGTCGTGTCGATTGCAGATGAAGCGGCGCCGACCTGCCTGCCATCCTGGCGGAGGATGTAATAGTAGGTCGCGGGCGATACGAGCAGGGCCGCCTCGACCAGCTCCTGCTCGGGCGTGCGGTTCGTTGTCCGGTTGTAGAGCAGCGCGAGCCCGACTATCCAGATCGCGATTACCGTGACCGCGACAACCCTGCGTGTCACGCGATCGTCAGGCTGGTCTCGCTGTTGATCCAGCCGAGGTAACGCTCGAGACCCCCTGTCACGGGAATCGCCAGCAGCTCGGGGACCTTGTAGGGGTGCAGCTCGGTGAACGCCCGCCGCAGTCCCTCGATGCATCCTGACCGGGTCTTGAGCAGCACCATGGCTTCCTGCTCGTCAGCTACCTTGCCCTCCCAGCGATAGAGCGACCGGGCGCCTGACTGGACGGTGCCGCAAGCGATGAGACGGCGCTCGAGCAGCTCTCGTATGAGCGTGACCGCTTCTTCTTCGTTGGCGATGGTGGTGAGCACGACTACTGCGTCAGTGTGCGACAATCCGGGCTCCTCGATGAGTCACGCCAAGATAATACCCTTTTACTGATTGCGGACTGCGGACGTACTGCGGACTCGGATTGCGAACTACTACGGACCGGTCACAGTCCGCAATCAGTCACGGAACCTGGCGTGCCTTGTCTGCCCATGAGAAACCCGTCACCTTTCAAAGCTATGCCAGAAGAAGCGCTCATCGTCCGCGGAGCGCGTGAGCACAACCTCCGCAACATCGACGTTGTAATCCCGCGGGACCGGCTGACAGTCATCACCGGCCTGTCGGGCTCTGGCAAATCCTCACTCGCATTCGATACCATCTACGCCGAAGGGCAGCGCCGGTACGTCGAATCGCTCTCCGCCTATGCGAGGCAGTTTCTCGGCCTCATGGAGAAGCCCGACGTCGACTCGATCGAGGGGCTCTCGCCGGCGATCTCGATCGAGCAGAAGACAGCCGGTCACAATCCCCGGTCAACTGTCGGCACAGTCACCGAGATCTATGACTACCTGCGGCTTCTCTACGCGCGCGCCGGCACTCCCCACTGCCCGAACTGCGGGCGCCCCGTCGAGCGACAGAGCGCCGGACAAATAGCCGGCTCGATACTGACCTGGCCCGAGGATACGAAGATCGAAATTCTCGCTCCGCTCGTTCGCGGGCGAAAAGGCGAGTTCAAGGAGCTGTTCGAGACAGCGAGAAAGCAGGGGTTCGTGCGCGCCTACGTCGATGGAGATCTCGTCGAGATCGCGAACCCGCCGAAGCTCAACCGCAAGCTGAACCACAGCATTTCTGTCGTCGTTGACCGGCTCGTAGTGCGGGCGGAGGACCGCGCGCGCCTCGCCGATTCGGTCGAGACGGCGCTCAAGCTTTCCGACGGACTGATCGAAGTCACCCGGCAGGACGACCGGACGACTCATCTCTTCTCGGAGAAATACGGCTGCCCGGTCTGCGGCATCTCTCTGCCGGAGCTGGAGCCACGGCACTTCTCCTTCAACTCCCCGTTCGGCGCATGCCCCGACTGCGGCGGGCTTGGCGTCAGGCGCGAGGTGAGCGAGCAGCTCATCCTAGGCGATGCGAGCATCTCGATTCTCGAAGGGGTGATCCTGCCGTGGGGCGAGCCCGATGGATATCTCCGCAAGGTCATCCTGCCGGGACTGGCGAAGCAGTTCGCCTTCAACCTCAACGCTCCATGGGGAGAGCTGTCGCAGCATGCCCGCGACGTAATGCTCTATGGTTCCAGCGGGGCGCGGAAGGGGACGAAGTACACCGAAGTCGCCGGAAAGTGGGAAGGCGTTATCGCCAACGTTCAGCGGCGCTACAACGAGACCGAGTCCGACTCCGTGCGGATGCAGCTTGACGGCTTCATGCATGCGCGCGCCTGCACGACCTGTTCGGGAAGGCGCCTCAAGGCGGAGTCGCTCGCGGTCACGATCGCTGACCGGAACATCGGCGAGGTAGTTGAGCTCCCAATCATGGGAGCGCTCCGCTTCTTCGAGTCAGTACCGATTCGCGAGAACGGCAGTCCTGGCCTCGATCCAGACATCGCCGGACCGGTTCTCAAGGAAATTCGCGAAAGACTCAGATTTCTCAACGACGTGGGGCTCGATTATCTGACGCTCGGCCGCGCAGCTGAGTCGCTTTCCGGCGGCGAGGCGCAGCGGATCCGTCTCGCGACACAGATCGGCTCGCGGCTCGTCGGCGTGCTCTACATTCTCGACGAGCCCTCGATCGGGCTGCACCAGCGCGACAACGCCAGGCTTCTCGCGACATTACGGCAGCTCCGCGACCTCGGCAACACTGTGATCGTCGTCGAGCACGATGAGGAGACGATGCGTGAGGCGGATCACCTGATCGACCTCGGTCCGGGAGCGGGGAAACACGGCGGGCTCGTGATTGCGGAAGGCACAGTCGATGAAGTGATTCGCAATCCCGCATCGATCACGGGCAGGTACCTGCGCGGCGAGCTGGAGGTGCCAATCCCGGCGCGGCGCCGACCGTTCGACGAGAAGCGCGTCATTCGCATCGAGGGCGCACGCGAGCACAACCTCGATACAGTCGACGTCGACATCCCGCTCGGTCTTTTCGTCGCGGTCACGGGTGTTTCCGGCTCCGGTAAGTCGACACTCATCGAAGACATCCTCCACAACGCCCTCGCCAGGCATTTCTACAGGGCGCGCGTGGTTCCCGGCGCCCATGACCGCATTACGGGGCTCGAGCACATCGACAAGGTGATCGACATCGACCAGAGCCCGATCGGACGCACGCCACGCTCGAATCCGGCGACCTACACGGGCCTCTTCACTCCCATCCGCGAGCTTTTCGCCGAGATGCCCGAGGCGAAAATCCGCGGTTACGGCCCGGGCCGTTTTTCATTCAACGTGAAGGGAGGCCGGTGCGAGGCGTGCGAGGGCGACGGGCTCGTCAAGATAGAGATGCACTTTCTGCCTGACGTCTACGTCCCGTGCGACGTCTGCAAGGGAAAGCGGTACAACCGGGAAACGCTCGAGGTAAGGTTCCGCGGCCTCTCGATCGCCGATGTTCTCGACCTGACGGTCGAGGACGCGCTCGCATTCTTCGAGAACCAGCCGCGGATCTACCACAAGCTTCACACGCTCAACGATGTCGGGCTCGGCTACATTCACCTCGGGCAGAGCGCGACGACACTTTCGGGCGGGGAAGCGCAGCGTGTGAAGCTCGCGACGGAGCTGTCAAAGCGGGATACCGGGCGAACGTTCTACATTCTCGACGAGCCGACGACCGGACTGCATTTTGAGGACGTGAGGATGCTGCTCGAGGTGCTGCACCGTCTTGTCGAGAGGGGCAACTCGGTCCTCGTCATCGAGCACAACCTCGACGTCATAAAAACCGCTGACTGGGTCATCGACCTGGGACCGGAAGGTGGCCTGAAGGGCGGCACGGTTGTCGCCAGCGGAACCCCTGAGCATGTTGCTGGAGTGCAGAGCTCGTACACGGGGCAGTTCCTGCGTCCGCTCCTCGCAACGAGGCTTCGCCGGAAGGCAGGCTGACATTCAAGGGGTCCCATATATATGGTATCGCTCCTGGACATCATCGGGCCCGTGATGGTTGGCCCGTCATCGAGTCACACGGCAGGCGCGTGCCGGCTTGGACTGCTTGCCCGGGGCTTGGTGAGCGGCACACCCCAGTCGGCGGTACTGGAGCTCCACGGGTCGTTTGCCAGGACCGGGGAAGGCCACGGGACCGACAAGGCCCTCGTCGCCGGGCTTCTCGGGTTCAGGCCGGACGATGAGCGGATCCGCACTGCCCTCCAGATAGCAGAGCAGGAAGGGCTCGATTACCGCTTCGAAAAAACGACACTATCCGAGTTGTCGCATCCCAACACGGTCCGGATGACACTCGAGCGAGGGGACCTCAAGGCGACGCTGACGGGATCGTCCCTCGGCGCCGGCCGCGTGCTCGTCACCGAAATCGATGGGTATCCGGTCGAGGTTTCGGGAAACTTCCACACTCTTACGCTCGTAGCTGAAGACAGGAAGGGCTCGATCGCGCGGATAACCGGGATTCTTGCGGACCACGACATCAACATCGCGACCCTGAGGCTCACCCGTAAGCAGAAAGGCGGTGACGCATTCATGGTGATCGAGTGTGACGAGCCACCCGGGGAGGCGCTGAAGGAAGAGTTACGAAAGCTCGACTGGGTACGCTGGGCGCGACGGCTCGACCGCGTCAGCGGTGGCGGCTGATGTACAGGTCACTCGGTGAAGCGATAAGGGATGCCGAATCCCGCGGGATTTCACTCTCGGAGCTCGCACTCGAGCGTGAGAGCCAGGATCAGGGAAGCAGGATAGAGGATATCAGGCGTTCGCTCGGGCGAGCCCTGGAGGTAATGCGGGGAGCGATCGGCGACGGGCTTACGGGGGACCTGAGATCGTCGTCCGGCCTCGTCGGAGGCGATGCTGCAAAGCTGAAAAACAACGCTGCCGGGCCGCTCGCTGATACAGCGTTTCGCGACATCCTGTCCCGGGCGCTGGCGGTGCAGGAAGTGAACGCGGCGATGGGAGTGATTGTCGCGGCCCCAACCGCGGGCGGCGCTGGAACTCTTCCGGCGGTGTTGACTGGACTTGCTGTCGCGAAGGGGATTCCCGACGAGCGGCTCATCGACGCGCTCGCAGTTGCGGGTCTGATAGGTGCTGTGATCGCCGAGCGGGCGTCGTTGTCGGGGGCTGAAGGGGGTTGCCAGGCGGAGACGGGCGCGGGCGCCGCGATGGCTGCGGGTGCCTCGACCGAGATGCTCGGCGGCTCGCCGTCACAGGCCGGTCATGCGGTCGCCCTCACAATGCAGGGGATGCTGGGACTCGTCTGCGATCCGCTTGGCGGGCTCGTAGAGTTGCCGTGCGTTTTTCGGAACGCGACCGGCGCGGCGATCGCGCTGGCGGGGATCGAAATGGCTCTGGCCGGGATCACGTTCGCGATACCGGTGGACGAGGTGATAGATGTGATGGGTGAAATCGGCCGTGAAATGGATGTACGTTACAAGGAGACGGCAGGCGGCGGCCTGGCAGCGACGCCTACCGGCCGCCGGCTGGCGAAGGAGAGGCTGGTTCAAATCCGGCGAGCGTGATCGCCGCTGGTAGTACGCCAGCCAATAGGGTATTTTGGCGGTGCCGCTTCATCTCTGAGGCCCTGAGAAAACAATGAGCATATTCGACCGCATAGCGCGTCTCTTCAGATCGAACGTCAACGACCTCATCTCCTCGGCCGAACAGCCGGAGAAGATGTTGAATCAGATAATCATCGACATGCGCTCGCAGCTGGTTAAGGCGAAGCAGCAGGTCGCGGCAGCGATTGCCGACGAAAAGCGCCTTCAGGACCAGACTGCCCAGGAGCTGCGCGAGGCTGAGGAATGGGAGCACCGTGCAATGCTCGCGGTCAAGGAAGGACGTGACGATCTCGCGAAACAGGCGCTCATGCGCCGCGGCGAGCACGTTTCCCGCGGCCAGCAGATGCAGCTCACGTGGGAGGCGCACAAGGGGGAGACGGAGCGCCTGAAGGATTCGCTTCGCGGCCTCAACGACAACATCGAGGAGGCATCGCGTAAGAAGAACCTCCTCCTCGCCAAGCAGCGGCGTGCTGACGCCCAGAAGCGTATTTCCGAGACGATGTCGTCGATCTCGGAGAAGTCGGCATTCGAGGCGTTCGCGAGAATGGAGGAGAAGATCGACCAGAACGAGCGCCAGATACGGGCCCACGTGGAGATCGATGAGGAATTCTCGGGCGACAGGCTCACCAGCGACTTCAAGCGCCTCGAGGCAACGGCGGGTACAGCCACAGCGGACGCCCAGCTTCTCGCACTGAAGCAGAAGATGGGACTTCTTGCAGCGCCGGCTTCGGAGAGCAGCAAGCAACTCAATGCCGGTGAGGCTGACGAAGTCGCCGAGGAGATTCCCGACGCGGAAGAGATTCCTGACGAGAATACGACTCGGTGAGTGACGCGCCGGGTGCCTTCAATCTCCGCCTGGCACCGGCGCTCGCAACAGTAGTTCTCACAGTCCTCGGACTGTGGCTGGTGGGAAGCACGGCGAGCATCTTCCTGCTTCTCTTTCTTGCCATCATCATCTCGCTTTACCTGGGCGCAGTTCGCGACCTGCTGGTGAAGCGCGGACGCGTTCCCGAAAGGATCGCATTCTTCCTGGCGATAGTCGGCACGCTGGTGGCGATAGTCGGTCTCTTCACGCTCCTCGTGCCTCCGGTCGTCGAGCAGACGCGCGAGCTCGTGTCGGTCCTTCCTGACCAGATTTCCCGGTGGGAATCGTCGATCGACAGGTTCATGAGCCGCTTCCCCGCGATGCGTGAAGTCTGGCGGCCCGGCGAGCACAAAGTTCTTATCGCAGTTTACGACCAGCTCTCGACGACGGCGGGCGACGTCGTCCCGAAGGTATTCTCCCTTGTCCACATAGTCATCGAAGTATTCGCGGTGCTGGTCATGAGCATCTACCTGGCGCTGCAGCCGGGCGTTTACCGCGAATGGCTTATCGCGCTGTTCCCTCCGGTGCACCGCGATCTCGTCCGTGACGTGCTCCGCGACCTCGCTGATGCGCTGCGTTCGTATATAGTCGCGCAGCTGCTTGCGATGACGATCCTCGCGGTGTTCACTGCGATCGGGCTGTACATACTCGACGTGCCCTACTGGCTCACGTTCGGGATCTTCACCGGGATGGTTGCGGTCGTTCCGTTCTTCGGAAGCCTTATCTCGACAGTCCTGCCTGCGCTGTTTGTTCTGGGCGGACCGGGCGGCGGCACGCGCGCGCTGCTCGTCTTGCTGCTCGGCGTGCTCGTTCACGTGTTCGAAGGGAATGTGGTGATTCCCCGGGTGATGTCGCACCGGCTCGAGTTACCACCAGTCCTGACGATTATCGCGGTGCTGCTCATGGGAAGCCTGCTTGGGCCCCTCGGGCTCGTGCTCGCCGTGCCGATCCTTGCATCGGCGATGGTGATAGTCCGCCGCATTCTCATCAATCGCATCTACGAGGGGCGCGGGTTCCGGAAGAGCACCCGCGATCGGATGTTCGTGATGCGGGTGCCTGCTCCCGATGGAGGCGTCCTTCACTCGAGCCTACCGCTGGAGGACATTCTGGCGTCCCGCCAGAAGATCGAGTCTCTCTTTCCGTCGGTGGTAAAGACGAAGAAATAGCGGTCGAACAATTCGATTCGCTCCTTATCGATGTCGTGGCTCGACCCTGATCCTTCAGGTTTGAGCCATGCGTGCGTTATTGCCCCGCGCCGGCCTTGCCGAGCCATCCCTGTCGGGTCGCGGACTCACGAAAGCGTTCAGGAGCGGCCTCGCGCGCGCGCCGCGCCGGCATGTCGCCATCGATTCCGTGAACATCGACGTCAGGCCAGGTGAGTTACTCGGGATCGTCGGCGGAGCCGGTGCAGGGAAGACGACTCTTCTCCAATGCCTTTGCGGCCTGCTGAAGCTCGACAAGGGGAGGGTCGAGCTGTTCGGTGACGCGCTCGATCCGGGGTTTTGCCCGCTCCAGGTCGCGTACGTGCCGGCCGTTCCCGTCTACTACCCGTTCCTCACTCCGCGCGATGTCCTTCAGTTCAGGGCGGCAAGAACCCCGGGACCGCCGGCCGATTCACGCGCCTCGTCGCGGATCCTTCGTTCGCTTGAGCTCGACGGGCTCGACAGGTGCCGCATTTCCAGCTTGCCGGGAGACGTGATACGACGCGTCGCAGTGGCCGAGGCGCTGGCCGGGCGCCCTGAGGTCGTGCTCGTTGACAGCGGCGCCGAGGATCTTTTCCGGCCGTTTGGCCCGGCAGTCCTTTCGGCGCTTGCCGGGCGGGCGGAGTCGGGGATGGCCGTAGTGCTGGCGACGCGGGACGCATCCGCCATCGCGTTCACGGCGACGAGAATTTTTCTCCTCGACGAGGGCCGTACGGCGCGAACTTTCGCTCTCGAATCTTTCGGTGAGCCGATAATCGCAACGGGCTCACCATTCGCGTCGCGCGTCGTCGCGGAGCGCGTTCACTGATCGCATTGCCGCTCGCATTGCCGCTCGCATTGCCGCTAGCATTGCCGCTCGCTTTGCCCGCTCGCATTGCCGAGCGCATTGCGGCTCGCATTTGCCGCACCGCTGATGTCGCCCTAGCTTGAGCGCAATGACGACATTCCGGCTCTTTAATACGATGACGCGCAGCGTTGAGCCGCTCGTCCCGGCGGACGGCAAGACAGTGCGGATGTACACCTGCGGGCCGACGGTGTACAACCCGGCTCATCTCGGAAATTTCCGCACGTTTCTGTTCGAGGACCTGCTGCGCCGGGCGATACGGCTGCACGGATGGGACGTGCAGCAGGTGATGAATCTCACCGACGTCGACGACAAGATCATCAAGCGAGCGAGCGAGCGAGGGATGACGATTGCGCAGGTGACTGAGCCGGTGATCGCGACCTTCCACGAGGATCGCCTGTTTCTCCGCATCGAGGATGCCGAGTTGTACCCGCGCGCCACGGAGCATATTGCCGAGATGATTTCGCTGGTTGAGTCGCTCGTCGAGCGCGGGCTCGCATACCAGGCGGAAGACGGATCAGTTTATTTCGCCATCGACAAGTTCGAGGGTTACGGTCGGCTGTCGCGGCTGGATACGCGCGAGCTGAAAAGCGGCGCGCGGGTGGCGCAGGATGATTACTCGAAGGAGAACGCTCAGGACTTCGCACTCTGGAAGGCAGCGAAAGAGGAAGACGAGAAGACCGAAGCGTCGTGGGAGTCTCCATGGGGGAGAGGGCGCCCTGGCTGGCATCTCGAATGCTCGGCCATGGCGATGCGCTATCTCGGGCCTACGATGGACATCCACTGCGGCGGCGTGGATCTCGTTTTCCCGCACCACGAGGATGAGATCGCGCAGTCGGAGGGGGCGACGGGAGAAACGTTTTCGCGCTTCTGGTGCCATGGGGAGTTTCTGCTGACCGACGGCAGCAAGATGGCGAAGCGTGTCGGCAACGTTGCGACAGTGGCAGACCTGCGGGAGCAGGGGGTGTCAGCGGCGGCCTTCAGGGCTTTCGTATTCTCGACACACT
>JBPPMU010000286.1:0-8523 GCA_051306215.1 Gemmatimonadaceae bacterium
GCTCGAAACCGTCGCAACGCCTGTTTCAAGCGATAGCAGAAGGGCGCCTCCGCTCAGGACGCGAGCGAACAGCAGCGAGCGCGATCGTCCGGATTGTGGCGCTCGACCAGTACGGATAGGAAATCGTGACCTCCCGGCATCGGTCATTAAGCGTCCTCAGTCATAGATTTGTGTGCGCGAGGTTTGCGTCACGGTGACCTCGAATACCACGTCTGACAACGGTTGCCTCCGAATAGTTCAGTTCCGGCCCGCAGAGGTGCGATCCGACGGTTAGCCTGGGAACGGCGTCCGTGCCCTCGTTCCCGCGCGACAAAGGCGGGTGCTGCCCGGACGAAACGGGTTCAGATGAAGCGGCCAAGGCCAGGGAAGTGTCGAGCGGCGAGAAGCGAAAGGAACTCGCGAACGGCGGCCGTATTAGCCCCGGCAGGGGCGCCCCGCAGGAAGTCGGGGAGCTGCTCGAGCGCGGAGAGAAACATGCGAGCGGTGCCGACGTCGGACTTTGTGTCGCTCGTCGTTTAAGACTAACGCCGATTGATATAAGCAATGAAATGCAATGTCGACCGCTCGGGCAGCAGTCCGTTGAAGTGCCCTGTGCGACGAGTGAGCTCGTGAACAACAATTATTGCGATATACATCGTATTGACAGCTACTATGTTATGCGATATACTGGCAGTTGTGAGCCTATCTAAGGAGAGCCGCCACCCCCCTGTAAGCGCAAAACTCGTCGATCGCGAGACCAAGTGACTTCTGAATTCGACGACAACTGGACCACGCAGGTGCGGAAAGGCGTCATTGAGCTTTGCGTTCTGAACGCACTCAGCGGCGGACGCCTCTATGGCTACGACATCGTGCGACGACTCCGCGAGCTCGACGGAATGTTCATCAGTGAGGGAACGGTGTATCCCCTGCTGAACCGTCTCAAGCGCGAATCCCTCGTAGAGACAACACTCGAAGAGTCCCCCGAAGGACCTGCGCGCAAGTACTACGTGCTGACTGAGAAAGGACGCCGGCAGCTCGCAATCATGAATGACTACTGGCGGCGCATCGGTGAAGGTGTCGCCCAGTTACAGCGGAGAAAAACGCGATGACGATGCTGGATGCAGAAGCTCGCGAACGGCTCGATCGGTATCTGGAAAAAATGCGAATTTCGATGAAAGACTCGAGACCGATCGACATTGAGGAGATCGAGCAGGACATTCGGGATCACGTCGATGCGGAGCTTGCTGATCGGGAGCCGCCGATTTCAGCCAAAGAGCTGGATGAGGTGCTGCAACGACTGGGGAGTCCGGAACAATGGGCAGCTGACAACGGCCCCGCATCAGCGTCGCAAGCATCTTCGCCCGAGGGAAGCAGTGAAGACTGGCTCGCGTATGCAAGCGCGGGAACCATGTTGCTCTTTCTGGCGTTCCCGCCCCTCCTCCTCGTGAGCTGGTTGATGGCGCGGTGGACGCTGGCACGGATCGAAGAACGAGGCGAACCACTGGGAACTCGCCGGTGGCTGCTCTACCCGCCAATTGTCATCGTCATTGCTCCACTGGCAGCGATCGGAATGCTTTGGGTATTCGCTCCGTTCGGCGAGATAGGGGGAACCATTCGCAGTGAGTCACAAGTTCCTTCCGCACCAGTTGCCAACACCATCGATGCAATCACGATCGGGCTCGGTGGCCTGGGCGTGTATTGGATTTTCGTGGGCCTCGCGCTTGCGTTCGGCGAGCGCGCAGTGCGTCTCCTCTTTTACCCATTTGCAGAAGGATTCCGCCGGCGTCACGGCTGGTTCGTAAGCGGACTCGGCGCAGCGGTGGCCGCTGCTGCAGCCGCCACGTTCGTCTTTCTCGGAGGCTAACAATGCCGGGCGAACCGCTATTGATACAGGGACTGTCCAAGAAATACGCGAATGGCGTCCAGGCGCTCAACAATGTGTCGCTCACGATACAGCCAGGCATGTTCGGCCTGCTCGGCCCGAACGGCGCCGGCAAGTCGACGCTCATGCGCATACTCGCGACATTGCAGGCGCCTGACGCAGGGTCCGTACGGCTCGGCAAACTCGACGTAATCGCTGAACCCGATGAAGCACGCAAGGTGCTCGGATACCTTCCGCAAGACTTCGGGTTCGACCCGCAGTCCACGCCGCTTTCAATTCTCGAGTTGTTCGCGACGCTGAAAGGATGTGCGCACAAGTCCGACCGCAGGCGAGTGGTCGACGGATTACTGGCGCGGTTGAATCTCTGGGATGTAAGAAAGCGGCGGCTTGGCGAGTTCTCGGGCGGAATGCGTCAACGCCTCGGCATCGCGGTTGCGTTGCTCGGCAATCCGAACCTTGTAATAGTCGATGAACCGACAGCTGGTCTCGATCCAGCGGAACGTCGCCGTTTCCACAACCTGCTCGCGGAATTGGGCGAGGAGGTTGTCGTAATCCTCTCGACGCACATAGTCGAGGACGTACGCGATCTTTGCACCGCGATGGCAATCATCGACAAGGGAGAGATTCTACTCGCCGGATCACCGGATGCACTGACGCGCGACATGGAAGGACGCGTATGGCGGAAGAGCGTTGCTCGTGGAGATCTGTCCTCTGCGCGAGTGCAGCACGAGGTGATCGATGAGCGGCTGTTTGCTGGTCAAATCGTGCTCCGGGTCTACAGCCCTGACCGGCCCGACGCCTCGTTCCAGCCTGTAGATGCGACCATCGAGGATGTCTACTTTCGTCGCGTCGGCCTGGTGGCATGACGCGTGTCTTCTTCCGCACTCGCCTCTCGGAAATGCTGCGCCCCGTGATTGGTGCCGAGCTTTTGACCGCACTCAGGCGCCCGATCCTCTATCTCTGCGCGGCAATATTCTTCTTCCTCGCCTTTCAGACCATTGCCATCACAAGTCCGACAGCAAGTGGTCTGATCCGGATCGGACGACTCTGGCATAATTCGCCCTATGTCGTCGCGAAGTTGATAGCATCGCTCAGCGTAGTTGCGACTCTTGCCGCAGCGGTACTGATCGCGCCGGCGATACACCGGGATTTTCAACACCGGACAGATGCGTTCTTTCTTGCTTCGCCAATAACGAGACTGGACTACCTTCTCGGCCGCTTTACGGGCGCTTACCTCGCAACATTCATTGTATTCGTGGCCGCTGAAGCAGGCATGCTGGCCGCAGCGCTTTCCATACCTTCTGAGTTTAACGGCCCGTTCCGGGCCGCAACTTTCCTGGCGCCGCTGCTCACCTTTGCGGTCCCCAACCTCCTGTTGACCGGCGCCTTCTTCTTTGCTGTGGCGACGCTCACTCGTCGGATGTTAACGACCTACATCGCGGCCGTCGTCGCAATGATGCTACTTGGCATCGCTCAAGGCATCTCCAGCGAGCTGCTTCAGAACGCGATTGTCACGGGACCCGCACGGTATTTTGTGGCGCTCGCCGAGCCGTTCGGTGGTGCGGTGCTGCAGGTAGTCACGAGCACGTGGTCCCCCTCAGAAAAAAACACGAGAGCGATTCCATTGCTGGGGCTACTTCTCGTTCACCGCCTGGTCTGGACGGCGGTCGCACTTGGATTGCTCGTCTTCGTCTGGCGCAAGTTTAAACCGGTCGAGACCCCCAGGCGTCGCTTCAGTTTGATGCAGCGCTTGCGCCGGCTCGAAGAATTACCGCCCGCCAGCTCGCCATTGGCAACTTTCCACGGGCTCCGCAACGTGACGCTGATCTACACGTTGACGCAGCGGTTGCGTCAATACGCTGTGCTCACGAGGCGTGAGCTGTCACTCACCGTGCGACATCTGGCCTTCATCGTCCTCGGAATCGCGACGCTGGCAAACCTGCACTCCAATTTCGTAGGGAACGTACAGGCGCAGGGCATCTATCCGCGAACTGGCTTTTTCATCGAGTACGGTTTACGCGTGAGCTCGTTCGTCATCATCCTCACGATATTCTTTGCAGGCACAATTGTGTGGCGTGAGCGTGAGCATCGCATACACCAGATCGTCGACAGCCAACCGCTTCCGACCGCCGTGATTTACGGCTCAAAACTGTCGGCCCTGCTGATGATGCAGCTTGCGCTCGCGATACTCATCACTGCGTTCGGCATTGTTGTTCAGGCCGCGTTCTTCGGGTACACACACTTCGAGATCGGCCGCTACATCAGTGTTGTTTTTGGTGTTCATCTGCTCGGATGGTGGACGATCGCCGTGATTGCATTTCTGATTCAAGCGACGTCACCGAATGTGTACGTCGGGTATGGGTTGGCGGCCGTCGTAATCGGTGCCGCGAGTGTGTTGCCAAACATTGGAGTTGCTGACGGAATCTGGCGGCCCGGCTTTACGCCAGCCTATTCATACTCCGACATGAATGGCCTCGGGCATTTTACCACTCCGGTTTTCTGGTACCGCGTGTACTGGGGGTTCGCGGCGGTGTTTCTCGGAACCATCGCGTCGCTGCTGTGGCCGCGCGGGGGGATTGAAGGTCTCGTTGCCCGGCTCCGCTTAGTGCACCGCCGCATGACCGCGAAGGCTCGTGCCACGATTGTCACGTCTGCGCTGGGTGCAGCCACCACCGGCGGATTCATCGTTTACAACACCGATGTATTGAACGGCGCTACTCATTCCGACCGCATTGAAAACCTGCGTGCCTCATACGAAACATCATACCGCCGGTTTCTTTCGATCGAGCAGCCATCAATCGATGCAGTGGATGTTTCCGCCGATTTTTATCCCAGTGCGCGCCGCCTCGCAGTGCGCGGCACAATGAGGCTCAAGAACCGCACGCACGCGGCGATACGGAATCTCCACGTTACGCTCCTGCCAACAAGACTGCTCACCGCGCCCCGTATGGAGCTCGACGCGCCGACTTCGCACGTCTCGGCGGACAACGAGCGCGGCTATACCGTTTTTACGCTTGCTACTTCTCTGCCGCCCGACTCGACTTTGACGCTTGATTTTGAATACACCATCGGCGCGCGCGGATTCAGCGACCAGAACTCCGACGGTCACCTTGTTCACAACGGAAGTGTCGTGCTCGGCTCCGACCCCGCGTACTTCCCCCAGGTTGGTTACCAGTCCGACCTGGAGTTGATCGATACAGGCCAGCGGCTGAAGCACGGTCTAGTGGGATCGAGCAGCGCCATGAGCGTCGCCGATGATCGCTCATCGCTAGAGCGCGAATTCCCTGCATGGATCTCTTTTACCAGCACAGTAAGTACTAATCTCGATCAGACGCCCGTGGCTAATGGGACACGGGTGCGCACCTGGATCGAGCGCGACCGCCGTTATGCGACCTACGTGGCTGATCACGTCATTGGCAGAACCTTTGTTCTCGCTTCTGGCGTCTACGCGCGAAAAGCCGAACGCGTCGGTCCAGTGGAAGTCGAGATTTTGTATCATCCTGATCACGCGTACAATCTGCGGAGCATGTTCGCGGGCGTGAAATGCGGCCTCGATTATGGTGCGCGCAATTTCGCTCCTTACCCCCATAAGTCGTTGCGCATCGTCGAGCTGCCCATGTACACGATGAGTGGAAACGCGCGCGCCGTGTCCACCGTGTTCCTATGGGGCGAACTTGGCGGTTTCATCAGAGAGGTGGGTAGAGATCCCGGAATTGATCGCGTCTACAGCACTGCTGTGCATGAGACGGCGCACCAATGGTGGGGTGGGAGCGTTCGTGTCCTCAACGAAGCGCTGTCGGATTATGTCCGCCTTGGCTGTCTTGAAAAAGCATTCGGCGACGATGCGACCGCCGAGCTGGTGCGTGAAGCAACACGGTCGTACTTCATCCAGCGCGAGCGCACAATACAGGATGAGCGGCCTCTGCGCGATGGATACCAGTACTACAGCCAGTACGCGATCATGTGGCGGCTCCGCCGCCTGCTTGGAGAGCCTGCCGTGAACGCCGCACTGCATGATGTCGTTCAGGAGTTCGGGTATCGAAGCGATAGAAGGCCGACGGCGGCGCATGTCGCTAACGCGATTCATCGACATGCGCCGAAGAATCTACAACCGATTGTGGCAGATCTCTTCGACCGCATCACGTTGCATTCTATTCGCGCGATCGATGCGCGGTCACAAAGGCTGAGCGACGGGCGCTACCGTCTGACTCTGTCTGCGGACCTGCGAAAGTCTTACGGCAACGAACGAGGGGAGAACATTCCCGCACCGCTGACGGGATACGTAGACTATATCGACGTTGGAGCATATGGAAAGGCGGGGGAGAAGCTGGCGGTCGCGACACTGCTGGTAACAGATCCTCGCGGTGCGCTATCGATGATAGTTGACAGAGAGCCAGCAACGGTGGTTCTGGATCCGCTCGGTACTTTGCTCGACCCGGACCCATCGGATAACAGGGTCTCGGTAAGGTTGGAGCGCTAGCTCATCCCCTTTGATCCTCGCACCGGGCGCATTGCCGGTTGACTCGAAAGGACCCTCGACGGACCCGCCAGTTCTGTGAAGACGTCACGGCCATCAGGCGGCTTCACATCAGTCTTGAGCGTCACGTGTACTTGGCGCTCATTCGGTGGTCCCTCACAACTGCTCGCGACCTTCGGGAAACGCCAAAAATTCAAGCAGCGGATGGATTGCTGTGGCGCGGCCGTGATACCCCGCTTCCGCCGTGAGCCCCTCAATAATCACGCCCACAACGGTGCCACCTTCTCCAAGTACCGGGCCGCCTGAATGCCCACCCTCCAGCCAAGGCGCGGGAAATACGATGATCTCCTCGTCATACCCGGTGCGCTGCCTATTCTCGCGCACATAACTCGCGATTCGGTTCACGTGGACGTGCGCACCATCTCGACTCTTCGAAAGCGAAGGTGCGTATCCCAAGGCGATGAGTCCACGACTGCCGACGAAGCGCTCGTGGCCCGCGTAGAACGGAGGGCGCACCTGAAGTTCTGGGCAGAAGAGAACCGCAAGGTCAAGCTCGGGATGCGCAAACTCAACTACGGCGTGGTATTGCCCCGTCTGCAGGGGAAGCACCAGAAGGTTTCGTCTAGGTAGGCCTGCACGGGTGACTACATGTTTCGCAGTCGCGAACCACCCAGGCTTTAGAAACGCGAAGCCGGTGCCGAGGATATGATTCTCGTCCTGATCTGCGATCAACACGACTGCAAGTTTGTCGATCGTAACCGTTAGGCTCATTTCTTATTGAGGGGGATCTAGAAATTACCCCGCGCCGGCGCAATCCAAGCAAAAACCTGATTGAAGCTCTCATCCACGAAAGCCTAGGCCAGCCGCCTGGGAGATACCTTTACTGGTGGTTTGCCAGCCAGCCAGTCGCTCAGTGTGTTCGACGCGGTGTCGGCAGCTTCGCGCATCGGATCATCTAGCAAGTGGGCATACTTCGCCGTTGTCGAAGTGTCGCGATGTCCCAGCAGCTTGCCGATGAGCAGCAGCGATCCGCCGCTGGACGCACTGACCGATGCAAATGAATGGCGAAGATCATGAAGCCGCACATCGTCGAGCTTGGCCGCATGTCGCGCCGCGAGCCAAACCCGGGTTAAAGTCGCCAACGGACGTTCGGGTGATGCGCCCGGAAATACAAAAGGTGATCCTTTGAGCCGGGGCAAGTCCGAAAGAAGGAGTCGCGCCGGCGCGCCGATGACCCGCTGACTGCGTCCGGTCTTTGTATCGGGAAGTGTCGCCGTTCCCCGCTCGAGATTCAGGTCGGTCCACCTCAACTTGAGCGCCTCCTGCTCGCGCCACCCAGTGAGCAGCAGAAACCTTATGGCCGCGACGGCAAACGGATTGGCGGGTCGAACTTCAACTGGTTCCGGGCGCCGCTTATAGGGGCCGCGCTTGCGCCCGGTAAGCCTCGACCTTCGCGACGATGACATGCCGCGCTTCTGCTTCCGGAGCACATCAGGTGCCGGAAGCCCCTTCGTCTCGGCGCGGTTCAGCGATTCGCCAAGGCGTCCGACCTCCGCAGGTGTCAAAAACCGTTCACGCGATTCCTCCCTGTACGGTTCGACTTCATGGGCGGGATTGGTATGCTTCGGGCGAACACCTTGCCGCTCGGCGTAGGCGAAGAAAGATCCAAGGACGGCAAGGACTCTGTTCGCATTGTACGGCGTGGATCGCATTGCACGGTGAAGACGCGCAACGTCGACTGGCAGAACGTCAACCAGCCGGCATTCGAACCGTGGTGTGATGCGGCGATCTTCATCGATGGCCAGTTCCTGCACTTTCTGACGGCCGAAGACATCGATGCATTCGTACCTCCGCATCGCATTGCCGGAATGGAGGTATACACGGGCACCGCCATTCCACCGGCGCCCCTCCGGCTCATCGGATACCACTGTGGGCCCAGGCCAAGCAGCGGAAAGGCGTCCGTGCGGCGGTGCTCGTTGGTTCTGTTGTCCTCGGGCTTGTAGCGACCGGCGCGATCAGCTGGCGACTCATACAGTCAGAGCGTGTATCCGCAACGGTCCCTTCTCCTGCCGTGCAGACGCTGGCGGTGTTGCCCTTGGTAAACCTCGATCCGGGTTCGAGCGGTGAGTACCTCGTCTCCGGATTCACAGACGAAATAATCTTCCGGCTATCGCGAGTGCGCGAG
>JBPPMU010000287.1:0-6726 GCA_051306215.1 Gemmatimonadaceae bacterium
GGCGTTCTGACGAATGCGGGTGGCGGCGACGCCGGAGCTTCGACCGCGATCCAGATTCGCGGCGCGAAGACGTTTGGCTCCAGTCAGCCCGTGTTCATCGTTGATGGCGTTCCAATCAATAACGCTACGAGGTCAACCACAGGCTCCGCGCTCAGCGGCGCACCCGCCCAGAATCGCGCGGCGGACATCAACCCCGAGGACATCGAGTCAATCGAGATCCTGAAGGGAGCCGCGGCGACGTCAATCTATGGCGCCGCAGCTGGTTCCGCTGGCGCAATCCTCATCACCACCAAGCGCGGAAAGGCTGGACGCACTCAGTACACACTCCGCTCGACGATCCAGGCGGACGAGCCGGTTCGGACTGTCCCAGTGCAGCGCAGTTATGGCGTCGGCACGGGTGGCCAGGACAGAAGTTGCACGACTGTCAACTGCTCACTGACGGCGTTTTTCTCGTGGGGAGCGCCGATTCCGGCGGGAGTCCCGACGTACGATCACGCCGCCGAGATCTACGAGACGGGGCGGATCTTCGATAACAGCATTTCGATGTCTGGTGGCAGCGAGAGAACCACTTTCTATCTGTCTGCCGGCGCACTCGACCACAACGGCTTCGTCGTCGGCGACAGGGACTACCTCAAGCGCTACAGCGTGCGCCTGAACGGATCGCACTCTGTCTTCGAGAATCTCACGGTCGGTGCCAGCGCATCCTATATCCAGACGCGAACGGGTGGAGCTGACCGCGGAAACGCGGTGAACGGACTCACGCTCAACGCTCAGCGTCAGCCGCCCGAGTTCAACGCGAAGCAGTACCTCGATACACTCAACGGTCTCCACCGTTCGTGGCGCTTCCCGAATCCGGGAGCGAATTCGGCGATTGGAACCGGATCTTTCAACCGCGGTTTCGACAACCCGTTCTTCGCGATCAACGAGCACGATCTTCTTGGTCAGTCGGGTCGTATCCTCGGAAACATCAACGCCAATTACCGGCCGTTCAACTGGCTTGTGGCGAACTGGACGCTCGGCACCGACTACACGAACGACGATCGCACCAACGCCTTCGGCCAGGCGGCCTCGGGTGGCGCGGGCGGCGGATTGATCAACCGCTGGCAGTTCTACGATCGCATCATCGATCACACTCTGAGCCTTACGGCGAGCAAGGATTTCAGCAACAACTTCAAGTCGAGCCTTACGCTCGGCCAGAACCTGAACGAAACGTACTTCAGGCAGATCGACGTTACCGCCAACACTTTGATCGCGGCGCGTCCGTACAAGCTTTCAAATACGGTAACTCGCGCAGTGCCAAGCGATAGCGAAAGCCGCCGCCGCGTCGAGGGTTACTTCGTGCAGGCCGAAGCCGACTTGTATGACCAGCTAACGCTTCAGGGAAGGCTTCGCAGCGACGGTAACTCCGCGTTCGGAGTCGACAACCAGCGTGCGACATATCCGGGCGGTCAGGTTGCCTGGCGTTTCACGAAGGCGCTTAACGTAAGCGATCGGATCCTTTCTTTCGGCAAGCTGCGCGCGGCGTATGGCGAGAGCGGTCAACAGCCGCCGCTTTACGTGACGCAGGATCTCTTCACGGCAGCGGCCTTCTCGGACTTCAATCCTGGTTCGCTCCAGGTGCCGAACCTCAACGGACTCGGCGGGCTTTATGCTTCGTCCGGCCGCGGAAACCCCAACATCGAGCCCGAGCGAGTGAAGGAGCTCGAGTACGGATTCGACATTGCTGTTCTGAACGGTCGCGCTGACCTCGGCGTAACACGGTATGACTCGAAGTCGGAGGGAGTCATCCTAGGTGTCCCGACGCCGCCTTCGACGGGCTACACGTCGCAGACGCTTAACGTCGGCGGTCTCACCAACAAGGGATGGGAAGTCACAAGCGCCTTCCGCCCGATTTCGAATCAGAACGTGACGTTCGAGATCAGCGGAAACTGGGGCAAGAACAGGAACCTTGTAACGTCGCTCGGCGCGCTCGACTTGCAGCGCGATGGCACGATCCCGATGCCGACCGCCGAGAATTGTGGCGCGACGGCTGCCGTGCCTCGGTGCTCGACCGGGTTCGGTAGCTCGTTCAGCGGACAGGCAACGTTCGCGCAGATCGGATACCCGATCGGCGTGTGGCGCAGCACCGACTTCGCCCGCTGCGGGCGGGGACTGACCACGGTCATCTCGGGCGGCACCTCGCACAACGTTGGAGCAGCGTGCGAGGGCGCGGTTGACGGTGCTCTCTACATTGGTCCAAGCGGCTTCCCGATCTCCGATCCGACTGAGCGCGCGATCGGTAACCCGTGGCCGGACTGGACGGGCGGACTGGGTGCTGACCTCCGCATCCGCAAGATTCAGATCAGCGCGTTCCTCGACCACCGTCAGGGCGGAAACGTCCTCAACATGACGCGTGCCTCGATGTATCAGTACGGCACACACAAGGACACCGAGCTCCGCGGATCGACCGTGACGTTCGGCAAGGACATGCTGTGCCACAACATCACGTGCGATGTGTTAAATGGTCCGGTTGTTGGCCCCGGCGCCGGTAACGCTGTTGTGCTTACCGAAACCAGCTGGTTCAACACCGCCCAGGGTGGCAATACGGCCGGCCCGATCACGACCCGTCTCGAGGACGCAACGAACACGCGCCTTCGCGAGGTCTCAATCGGCTACTCGTTCACGGGTCCGTGGGTGCAGAACCTCGGCGGTATCCGCGCTCTCGACGTCAAGCTGTCGGGCAGAAACCTCAGGCTGTGGACTGACTACAGCGGACTGGATCCTGAGGTCAACCTCGGTGGCGCGGGCAACGCGAACCGCGGAATCGACTGGTTCAACACACCGTATTCACGGGCGTGGGTAATGTCCGTGTCACTCAACCGCTAAGCCAACTAGAGGATTCCACCAGATGAATAGATACACGAAAGGCGGAGTCGCGCTGCTGTTGGCCTTTATGGCGACAGGATGTGACGACTTTCTTCAGGGCCCGGGCTTGACTGAGAGCCCGAACAGCCCGACTTCCGGTTCGGCGCAGCAGCAGCTCATCTCGCTGCAGGCCAGCATGTCGGCCAGGCTCGAGGGGCAGCTTGCGCGCAATGCAGGGATGTACACGCAACAGATAATCGGCACTAACAACCAGCAGCTCACCTATGGAACGCAGTACGATTTCAGGGAGGGCGATGTCGGACAGAACTTCACCGGGTTCTACACCGGTGGAGGGCTGGTCGCCATGCGCAACGTCCAGGCATTTGGCGCGGCCAACGACAGGCTGTTCGAGGGCATCGGCAAGGTCTGGGAGGCGCTCGCATTTGGAACCGCCACCCAGATCTGGGGTGACCTCCCTTACTCGCAGGCAAACGATCCCGCTTTCCTCACGCCGAAGCTCGACCCGCAGCAGGAAATTTATGCCGCGGTCCAGACCAGGCTTGACGAAGGTATTGCGGCGCTTGCTGCGGCGCCGAGCGCAGGCAACTGCGAGCCCGCCGACGTGGTATTCTGCGCGTCCGCCGGCACCCGCGCGCAGCAGATCGCGCGCTGGACCGCTGCGGCCAGAACGCTCAAGGCACGTTTCCACCTGCATCTCGTCGAGCGCAACGGCAACGCTGCGTACACGCTCGCGCTGGCGCAGGCACAGCAGGGTATCCTCGAGGCGCCGGCAAACGCGACGCAGGCGATGCACGGACAGGCTCCTGGTGACTTCAGGACCTTCCATGGGTCGACGCTCGATGTTGACGGAAACATCTGGGCGGAGTTCCTGAGCGCGCGTGGTGGTGACATCAGGGCGGGACACACCCTCGTCCAGCTCCTCAAGGATCGCAACGATCCTCGTCTCGCGGCGTACTTCTCGCCGAACACCGGCGGGGCGTTCCTCGGCGTCAGTCAGAACAACGTTGTCGTAGGCACCGGTGCTGCTTCGGAGATCAACATCCCCGTTCGCCGTGCCATGAACTTCCGGCAGCCGATTGTTACGTGGGCAGAGAACCAGCTCATAATGGCTGAGGCAAACTTCCGCCTCGGCAACACGGGCGCAGCGCTCAACAACGTCAACGCGGTGAGAACCGCCGTTGGCCTGCCTGCACTTGGCGCGGTAACGTACGAGGAGATCATGCTGGAGAAGTACATCGCCCAGTTCCAGAACATCGATGTCTGGGCAGACTACAAGCGGTCCTGCATACCGACGTTGACCCGGCGCACCGGTTCCGCTGAGATCCCGGGCAGGTCGCCTTACTCTTCCACCGAGAGGGTCGCCAACCCGAACATTCCGACGGTAAACGCCTATCCGGCGGGAACGACGGGTGTTGCTCCGCTCCGCAACTGGAACGATCCGAATCCCTGCCACTAGCTGAAGGGGCTTCGCCCTGAAGTACCTGGTGAACCGGTTCGGCGAAAGCCGGACCGGTTCATCTTTTTTTCTCCCATGCACGGTGTAAGATTTCAAATTCCAACACATGAGTGAATTGCATGAAATTCAGGCTTGTTATTGCAGGGGTTCTGCTGGTTCCGGTCGTTTCCGCGTGTTATACGCAGGTTCCGCTGGAGACCGCGTCCCCGCCGCCTGAGACCCGGGTCATCGCACGGGTTACCGACTCCGGCGCGGTCGCAATCGGCGCCAAGGTTGGACCCGGAGCCACGGAGGTCGAAGGGGTAGTCGCCTCGGCGAACCAGCACGAATGGACGCTCAACCTGCTGCGCGTGGACTATCGCGGAGGCATATCGACGGTCTGGAACCGGGAGCCGGTCATTTTTCCCCGGTATGCCCTGTCGCACTTGATGGAAAAACGCGTCAACAAGCAGCGGAGCTGGATGGCGGCGGGGCTATTTGTCGTCGGCGCCTTTGCGGTAACGAGGCTCTTCGGGCACGGTGGATCTGATGAAGAGGAGCCACCGATAATCAATCCGGAAGTAATCTGGAGTCCGGCCGGTGGAGTGCCCGGCGGGCGCTGACCGAATCGAACGCTGCTGCGCCTACCTTCTTCGGCGCGCTGGGGCCGACCGCGGTTCCGGGCCGCTGCGAGTCCAGATCACTACGACGCCGCAGCGCGTGTTGTACATGCCGGAATTGAACTGCGGCGGTATCTGCGAAGCTCCGTTGTAGACCTCGACGCCTACGACCTCCTCCGGAGTAACGAAGTGGTTGATCCCACCGCCATCGCGGGGGAGTGGCATTGGAGTGCCGTTCACGTAGAACTCCATGGGGCAGATGCGTTCCCCGCCCGAGCCCGAGCTTCTTGACGACTGAACCCGGTTTCCGGCCCCATAACTCTCACCAGCAGGCTCCAGCCGGAGGCCCGGCACGCGCCGCAGCACATCGGTCAAGAGCCGGGGCTGAATCGCCTCGATGTCCTTGCGGTCGAAGAAGCTACCGAGCCCGCGGGCCTGTCTGTCGAGAAAACCCTGGTAGAGCGGGTTGACCCGGGGCTCAGCCGCTATTTCTACTGCGGGAAGTACGGTTGCCTCGCGCAGCATCTCGAGGGCAAGGTGAAAGGATTCCCCCGCCACTACCTCGACCGGCAGGGAAAGCGGCGCATAGCCGAGCATCCGCACTTCGATTGTCTGCATGCCAACTGGTACGCCAAAAACGCGGAAGCTGCCCGTAGCGTCCGTGGCAGCGGAAATGGAGGTCCCCGCGATTGCTACCCGGGCCCGGGCCAACGGCGACGAATTGGTCCCGGCGACCATCCCCGTGATTACACCGACCTCCTGGGCCGGCGCCACAAGAGGGTGCAACAACAGGCTGGCAGGCACTGCGGCCAGTAGCCGATAAAAAGAAGAAGAAACCATGACAACCTCCCTTGCAACACGCCCAGCAACGGCGAAGCGCTATTGCTGCGGTTGACCGACCTGAAGCACCTCGATGTCGTACACCAGCGTTGAATTGCTCGGAACGATTATCGTACCAGCGGCGTTGCGGCGCTCCTGATTGCCGTATGCGAGATTCGGCGGAACGATAAGGCGACGTTTGGCTCCCGCACGGATACCCACGACACCCTGCTCGAATCCATCTATCAGATCGCCGAGTCCCGGGGTGAAGATTACCGGGTTGTCGATGTCTATTGAGCTCTCGAGCCTGGTGCCATCGAGAAGGTACTCCGTGTAGTGAACTGCAACGGGGGCGCACCATGCCGCGGGAAGCCCGGAACCCACGTCGCCTTCGATGAACCGAAGTCCGGTGTTGAGCGTGACGGTGTCGCCGTTAGTGCTCGCGACATTCAGCGTCACGGGGGTACAGGTCGGGGAAGTGATTTCATCGACGCACGCAGTGCCAAGTAAGATCATTCCAACGGCAAAGAGCGACTTAATGACAATACGTGGTTGCATTCAGGTGGTCCGGATTATTCCTGTCAGGGTGCCTCGAGGAACCTCAGGCATCCTTCAATATTGCGTTGGGGAGAGCGTCCGTACAGGGCGAATCGCGGGCTCCCGCAATCCCTCTCCGGGTTGATTGCGGCGCCGGATGAGGGGGCACGCAGTTAACTTTGCCCGGATGAAGAAGGCCGTCATCCTCGGCGCCCTTGTGTTGCCGGCATTGCTCCTCGTCACGCCGACCGGATGCTACCTGAGCCGGGCGGCCTGGGAGGAGGGGAAAATTCTCGCACGCCGGCAGCCGATCACGGCGCTAGTCGCGCACCCGGAAACCGACTCGGTAGTGCGACGCAAGCTCGCCCTGGTCCTTGCCGCGAGGGATTACGCCCGGGATTCGATCCGCCTGGCGACCGAGGAGAGCTTCACGACATACTCCCGGCTCGA
>JBPPMU010000288.1:0-6921 GCA_051306215.1 Gemmatimonadaceae bacterium
CCGCCGAACACGAATAGCGGGCGCATTGTTTCCCACCTGATCCCGAAGCTCCAGGAATGACCGGGCAGTATCTGCTTTATTGCATACGCCATCACGAGGCATATCAGCACTCGCGTGACAAGCAGCATCACCAGGATCGCCGGAAGTCCATAACCCTGACTCGCCGCAATGGCAGGTATGGCAAAGGTCGCGACACTGCTTGGGATTCTTATGCCGACACTCAGGTCGAACCGCCCCGCAGCTTCGAGGATTCCGCGCAGGCTGAGCAGCACGACCGTCGCCGGGATCATCAAAGCGAGAATCCGGAAGACCGCGACAGCTTCACCCCTCAGCTCCTCCGGAACCACGAACACCCTGTCGACGAGAAGCTCGGACACCCCAAAGAGAATCACGGCGCCGATCGACCCGAGAAGCGCCTGGCTCAGCACGGAACCCGCGATCAGCGATCCGAGCCCCTTGTCTTTACGCGCGAGTGCACCGGAAACCTCACGGGTTGTCGCGGCTCCGAGCCCGAGATCGAAGAGACTCGAGTACTCGAGAATCGCGAAAGCAAGTGCAAGGAGACCGAACCGCGCGGCGCCGAGCTCGCGGGTTATCACTGGCACTGCAAGAAGGCCGACCACGAGCGGCACTGTGAAGCCGACGAGGTTGAGGGCCGAATTTCTCGCTATCGATCCGGACCTTCCGAGTCGGCTGATCATCGTGCCCCCTGCATCGACTCGCTCAGGCGCCTTACCGCGGCAGCGAGAACCTCTGCTTCGGTTGGTGCTATCATGAAGTCGTGGCCCGTTCCCGCCCCCACCACCAGCTGATCTTTCCTGTACGGCCGGTGCCAGACCGGATTGCCGGTAAGGAACACGGCGACGACAGGGACATCGAGAGCATCGGCGATGTGCATGGGACCGCTGTCGTTGCAGAGAAAGAGATTGCAGTGCGTCAGGAGCGCCATCATCTCGCGAAGCGACGTCCTGAAGGCCGCCGTTGCGACAGGAATCGCCGACTCGTCGGCATCGGGTTCGAGAAACCAGATTACCCTGGCGCCATGCCCCGCCGCGAGCCGCTCGGCCACCTTCTCGAAGCTCGACCGCGGCCATCTCCGGCGTGGATCGCCGGCGCCGCCGTGAACGGCGACAACGGGTTCACCCGGACTGATCCCCGCCGCCCGAAGCCGCGCCGCGGCCTCGTCACGCTCGGCTTCAGAAACCGCGAGGTATGGCTCGAGCCCCTCACTTCCTGATGCGTTGATCGAGCCGCCGCGGGCTTCGAGCGGACGCATCAGCTCGAGCCAGTCGTCGACCCGGTGGTTCCTGTCCGGATCGGCGGCGACAGCGTCAGTCAGCAAAAATGCGCCACCACCGAAATCGTATCCCACACGGCGCGGCGCTCCGGTGAGGAATGTCAGGAGATTGCTGCGCAGATCCATTCGTGCGTCGATGGTGAGGTCGAAGCGGCGCTGCCTCAGCTTCGCGATGAGATCGCGCATGGTCCGCAGGTTGTATCGCCGGGGGTCGTATTTCGCGCTCTTCGCCGTCCACGGCAGGTCTGCAACGATCACCTCGTCGGCAAGCCCGCTGTGACGGAGCAGCTCTTCAGCGTGCGGCGCCCCAAGCAGCGTTGTGCGAGCCTCGGGATATCGTCTGCGAATCGCACGCAGAATGGGAGTGGCAAGCACGACATCGCCGATGTACCATGGCTCCATCACCAGCACGCTGGCGATCTCCGTATCCCCGTGCCGGCGGAGGGAGAGCAGCTTTCCCACCGGCCAGAACAGAGCGTCGATGAAACGGAAAGTGGCAACCTTGCCGCGGGTGATGCGCCAGGTTTGCGCCAACGGCTAACTCACCGCGCGGCTACTTCGCGAAACAGGTCGTCGTACTGCCCCGCAATTTTTTCCCAGGTGTAGTTCGCGATGATGCGCTCGGGTCCCATGCGGCGCAGCTCAGCCACCCGGCCCGGGTCAGACTCGATCCGGCACAGCATCTGCGCGAGTGCAGCCGCATCGGCAGGAAAAAATTCCCCGCCGTCAGCCAGCACTTCGCGGTTGAACACAGTGTCGAGCGCGAGGATGCAGTTCCCATAGCCCATGGCTTTCAGTAGTGACGGATTTGTCCCGCCCACGGAATGGCCGTGAAGATAGGCGAAGCAGTTGCAGTGAAGCTCGCGTATCACGTCCTGGTTGTCGATATGCCCCGCCAGCAGGACTTTCTCGCCCGCAAGCTCCCGCAGCCGCGCATGAAACGGGCTGTCATAGTTCGCTCCGCCGACAATGAGCAGTTTCCTGGGTGAGCTCGAGGCGATGAATGCCTCCGCTATCAGGTCGGCATGGTTCTCCGGGATGAGCCGGCTCGCGATGAGATAATATCCGTCAGGCTCGACACCGAACTGCTCGATCAGCGACCTGTCCTGCGACCCTTCGACGTAGGCGCCATAAGCGATCATCGTCGTCTCTTTCGAGAATTCCCTCAGGTAGAACTCGCGCATCGCATCCGCATCGGTGACGAGCTCCGTGCAGAACCGCACTGCTGAATGCGCCGCAGAGCGGAAATAAAAGCGCGCGACAGATCCCCACTTTGCGCGTGTCCAGTCGAGCCCGTTCACGTTCATTACAACCTTGTGCCCGAAGAGGCGGCACAGCGCGGCGTGGTGGCCCATCCCGACGTTCACGAAGAACGTTACGTCGTATCCGCCACGGGTTATTGCATGCAGAACCGCGAAAAAGGTCGAGATGACGCCGGAGAAGTTCTTGCCTCCCGGCGAGGGCACGTAGATGAGACGCACGCCCTTGTACTCGGGAACCCTCATGTGCTCAGGGAATGATCCCCGGCGACAGTACATGACGACGTCATGCCCCATCGCGGCAAGCCGCGGGGCGATCTCGCCGAACCCTGTCTCGAACCCGGTAAAGTGGAGATTCGGCATGGTCATCCCGTAAAGACCGAGCATGCCGATCCGCAGCTTGCCTGGCCTGGAAGGACTTTCACTCATTGGCGAAGCCGGCTTCCGGTGGAGGCGCCGTTCCTACGGGATCCGGTGCGGCTTACGCACGAATTCCCTGACCTGCGTGTAGATCGCAGGGTCCTTTATGAGCTGCGCATTAGGCATGCAGCCCGTGACGTAGTTCTCGGCGTCCCATACCGCGACGCTCTCCCTCGGCACCACGACCTCGTCGCACGGACTGCGCCACGTCGCGTAACGTACCGGAGGCGGACCCTCCACCACGGCGTTGAGAGCAGTGATGAACGCCGACTCGACTTCCATCTCCTGGCACGGGATGAAGGTGCATCTCTTCAAGGCCTCGGTGGTGCCGTGGTTCGGGCCGCCGAGCGACACCCAGGCGTCGACGTGCGGGATTCCACCGAAATGCCTGATGTAAAACCGCGAAGACAGGCTGCCCATCTCGTGGGAGACGATGTCCACCTTCGAGGCGCCGGTTATCGAAAGGACGTGGTTCACGTGATTCCGCACCGACTGCGCATTTGCGGCATTTGTTACAGTCGAGCTGTACTTGAAGGCAAAAAGCTCGACGCCATCCCGCCATCCGTCAGCCTCGAACCTGGCGCGCATCTCGGCGAAATCTTTTTCCGAGCCGTTGAATCCATGAACGAAGATGATCGGATCATGGACCAGGGCCGGAAGATCGCCTGGATCGTTGGTGCTGTCGCAACCGCCGAAAAGCACCGCCGCGAGAGGCAGGATAACGAGCCTGCGGAGACTGGCCCGGGCGACAGTTTGTTTCATCCGCTCAGCTCGCACTCAAAGGAGGCGAGCCGTCCACGTCTTCGGGACGAGGGGCGATTCGATCTCGATCGGAAGGTGATATGCGAACGGTTTCGTTCCGTGTGCCGAGATCCAGTCGATTATGCTCTGAAGACCGTCGCGGAGGCTTACCGTGGTGCCGTAGTCGAGGAGCCGTCTCGCCTTGTCCGCCGAGCAGGTGGCGTAGCGGACTTCGCGTGGCCGGTCGGGCACGTAAATGGGATCGAGGTCGAAGTCCATCAACTCGGCGATGATCTCCGCCAGCTCCTTGATCGAGACATACTCCTCATCGGGGCCGATGTTTATCACTTCCCCTGAGAGCCCTTCCTTCGTCCCCATTTTGAGGAGCGGATTCACGCAGTCCTGCACGAACGAGAAGCAGCGCTTCTGCCCGCCGTCGCCGTAGATCACCGGCTGCTTTCCCTGGAGCATGCGGTTGATCATGATGCTCGCGACGTTGCGGTATGGATCGTCGTACTTCTGCTTGGGCCCGATGATGTTGTGCGGTACTGCGATCACGTATTCGATGTCGTGAAGCTCGCATACGTTCTTCACCAGCAGCTCGGCCGCGTACTTCGCGATGCCGTAGGGATCCACGGGAGTGAGCGGCTGATCCTCGACGAACGGAACCGGCCCGTTCCCGTAACGCGCCATGCTCGAGCAGTGGACGAAACGTTTTACCCCGTTGGTCGCGGCGGCTGCAAGGATTCCCGCTGTGTTCTGGAAAACGTGCTTCGCGATGAGCGCGGGCGAAAATACGCTGAGCCCTTCAGTGGCGATCGCCGCGCAGTGATAAACGACGTCGATGTCCTTCGTGAGACGCTTCATCGCGGCGACATCGCAGCAGTCGGCCTGCTCGAAATCGATCCCCTCAGGCAGGTTCTGCAAGTCGCCGCCGATCATGTTGTCGCAGCCCGAGACCTGGTTGTCCCCGGCGATAAACGCATCGGCAAGATGGCTTCCGAGGAATCCCGCGGCCCCGGTTACAAATACTTTCAACCTTCCTCCAGGGCGGCGTTTTCAGAGTGCATGCACGCCCGATATGAGTGAGCCCGCAGACATCGCGGGCAACCTTTCAATTTCGCCGATTTGAGGTCGCGAGGCAATCCAGTCACCCGTCCATTGAGGACTGCGGATAGAGGACGTTGCGGCCGCAGGACTTACTACCATTGCAGTGTCGCGATTAAGTGAGGACTGTGGATTATCGAGGACAGTCCTCCCTTATCCTCAATCCTCCCTTAATCGCAGATCCTCAGTGGCAGTTAGTCCTGAGGCCGCAAAGTCCTCGATCCTCAATCGCAAGTCAAACTTGCCATTCTGACTCAGTAAGCGCCGGTCCGCCTCACGACTGCAGGCAGTGTCCGGAACATGATGCTGACATCGAGCCACGGTGACCACTGCTCGATGTACTGCCTGTCGAGGTACACCACATCCTCGAAATCAACCACCGAGCTCCGGCCGCTTACCTGCCACAACCCCGTGATCCCGGGCTTAGCATCCAGACGCCTGAAGTGATGATCCTGGTAGTTCGCGAAGTCAGCCTCGAAGAACGGCCGCGGGCCAACCAGTGACATGTCGCCGAGGAGCACGTTCCAGAACTGCGGCAGCTCGTCGAGACTCCACCGCCTCAGCAACGCCCCGAGACGCGTCACACGCGGATCCTCAGGGATCTTGAACAGCCGGGAATCACCCGAGTGATTGAGGTGCGAAAGCGTGTGCTTTTCGGCATCTGCGCCAACGCGCATCGTCCGGAACTTGAGCATCCTGAAGCGCCGACCGCCGAGCCCGGCGCGGTCCTGCGCGAAGAATACCGGGCCCGGTGAATCGAGCTTGACCGCAAGCGCGATCAAGGCGAAAACGGGAGCGAGGATCAGGAGACCGACTGCGGCTCCCACGATATCGACTACCCGCTTCGTTATCACCGCGGAGGCCTTGAGCACCGGTGCACCGAGCTCGAAGAATGGCTGATCCTGGTGCCAGACGAGGGCCGGCCTCACGCCGGCAATTTTCACGGCGCTTGCGGGATACAGGAGCTGGCAGCCCGCCGCGAGACTTGCCTCCCGCACATTGACAATCTGCTGGTCGTTGAGATGCTGGCAGACAACCACTGCCTCGACATGGTGGGCGTGGATTATCTCCGGCAGGTCGCGTATCCCGCCCAGTGCGCCATCGAATGTCACCCGGCCGATCGGGACATATCCGGCAAGCGAATAGTCCCCGCCCGCGCCGATTACCGCCTTCTCGAGCAGCAGGCTTTCTTCGCTGCGGTCGGTTACGAGAACCGCTGGTGCCGCGCCCTTAGCACCCGGCCACACGTTCGACAGGAAACGCTCCGTGATCATCCGGTCAAACAGCAGCACAAGGCCTGTCAGCGTCGCAGCAACGAGGTAAACGGCGACGGCATCGACAATGTCCCCTGACCTGATCAGGCCCCACAGGAGCACGGCCGCCGCGAGGAACGACGCAGCGAGGAGCCGGAGCCTTCCATTCAACCTCCGGTGCCGGCTGTAATTGCCTGTTATTGCGAGACTTGCGATCACCGCGGCGGCAAAGCTTGGACCCGTCCAATAGCCCGCCGCGACTGCGTGTGCGATCGCGGTAGAAAGCCCGGTGTTGAGGAGCTCGCTGCCAGCGGCCCCCGCGGCGATGAGGGCGCAAACGGCTATCGCAACGGCGTCACCAAAGAGCAGGACGCCGAGTCGCGTAGCTATACGCGCGGTGTGCCGCCTCACGGAGACGGGACGTCTTTCGCGGAGCCTAGTCCTTACCCTCAAAGGGGAGGCCCCATACGGTGCCGGAGCCTGGCTACCCCGGCTCGACGTGAGCCGGAGATGTTGATGATCCGCTAGCGAAGACCTTTTTGCCATCAGGCAGGGTTGATCGTTGAGATTGCGCCGACCAGGGCGGCTGTTCACCGCCTCACCTCCCGCGTGGGCAAGTTGCTGGCCAGCTTCCATTTACGCAGTCGGGTGTCCCCCCGCGACAGCGGGTTTCTGGAATCGTTCGCCGGCCGCGTACCAAACGTTTCCAATGCCTCACGATATTTCAGTAAATCCGTAGATTGTGTGACGCCGTCCCGCCGCCATTCTCCCGCACTCCCGAACCCGTTGCCAGTGAAAATGAGACGACAGCCAGACCGTCCTGCAACGGGATCCGACTGATGAG
>JBPPMU010000289.1:0-8744 GCA_051306215.1 Gemmatimonadaceae bacterium
GGAGATCTACTTCTGCATCAATTTCAGCATCTGCGACCGGGGCACGCTGGGCGCTCTCCAGCGTAATCAGAAGCTGTCGCCAATCATCGTGACCACGAGCATCAACCGCGCTGACGATCCGCTTTCGCCGACTCGGGGCTTTCGCGCCTCCGCCGACGCCGAACATGCATCGGCCTTCACATTGTCTGACTTCCGCCACAACCGGGCCACCGGGGACGCGGCGTATTATTTCCCGTTCCGGAGCCGGGGAACGATCGCGACCCACCTGCGTATTGGCTGGGTGAGGGCACTCGCAAGCGCGGGAACCGCCCTCGGTGTCGAGACCGACGCCACCCTTCTTCACCCGCGGAAGCGTTTCTACGCGGGCGGATCGCGGTCAGTCCGCGGTTATGGCGAAAACCAGCTCGGGCCCCGCGTGCTGACAATCCCTTCCTCACGGCTTCGCGAGAATGACCCGGCGTGCGGTGAAGCCACCGACATCAGGGATTGCGACCCGAACGTCGAAGGATTGGACAGGCTCGACTTCGACACGCGCCCGCTTGGCGGAAACTTCGTAGTCGAAGCAAGCGCGGAGTTCCGCTTTCCTCTCTGGAAGCAGCTTTTCGGCGCGGGCTTCATCGACGCCGGGTACGTCTCACAGAGAACGAACCCTGAGCTCCCCAAGAGCAAGGCAGCAATAACTCCGGGCTTCGGCGTCAGGTATCGCTCCCCCGTCGGTCCAATCCGCGTGGATCTCGGAATCAATCCCGGTCTCGCCGAGACGCTCCCGGTCGTGACGGAAAGGGAGGTTGATGGCGACAATCGCCTCGTCACCCTCGAGCAGCGACGCCGGTTCAAGCCGGTCGGTCGCGGCCTCTGGGGCGTCTTCGACAGAATGGTGCTCCACCTCTCGATCGGAGAGGCGTTCTGATGCGCGCCGCGCTGCTCAGAATTTTTGCTGCCCTGGCCATCGTTGCTGTGCTCGTCGTGTCGGGAGTGTTCGTTCTCACCAACACGAACTTGGGGCGCGAGCAGGTGAGGAAGCGGGTCGTTGCGGCGCTCCAGGACAACTCACGCGGTATCATCACGACCGGACGCTTGACGGGGAACCTGCTCGAGGGGTTCGTTCTTCACGATCTCGTGATCACCGACAGCGCGGGAGAACCTCTTGCCAACATCGCGGAGGTTCACGCGCGTTATCAGATCCGCGCGCTCACTTCAGAGCGTGTCGACTTCGACGATGTGCTTCTCGTCAGACCGATCCTCGTGCTCGACCGGAAGCCCGGCGGAATCTGGAACTTCGACCGGATTTTCCCCCGCGATACGATCACCCCGGAGGGAGAGAGAGTGCCGGGCTGGGGAACATGGATCAGGTTCACCAATCTCACTGTTCGGGACGGGGACCTCACGGTTCGCACACCGTGGGAACCCGAAGGATTGCTTGCTGCCGACGCGCGCAACGACGTCATACGACAGGAGCTCGGACCCGAGGGGCGTCTCGTCCTCGAAGAAGTCGAGGGCGGTTACCAGAAGATCTCGAAATTCCACAACATCGATGCGGAGATACCTCTGCTTCGCTTCCAGGACCCGGCGTATCCGACACGGCGCGTCGACATTGCGGCACTGAACATGATTGCCGAGCCGTTCCGCCCGCCGGTTGCAGAAGTTCGGTCGATGGTAGGCGACTTCGAGTTTACCGAGGATTCCGTCTGGTGGCAGGACGTTAAGGTCGCCTTGCCCGGAAGCCAGCTGACCGGAAGCGGGCGGTATACGATCGAGACGGGCGATCTGACGCTTCGAGCCCGCGCGAACCCTGTCGCACTCGCAGACCTTCGCTGGGTATATCCGCGCACGCCGGAAAGAGGATCGGGAACACTCGACTTCGCTTTGGACTGGGCCGGTGACACGAGCACATACATCGCGCAAAACGCCGACGTCCGAATCGCCGACGCGCACCTCCGCGGTGACCTCGGCATCACAGTGGCGGAGTCGTTCACACTTCACGACACGGATCTTCGCTTCTCCAATCTCGACACCCGCCTGATCGAGTCGATGTTCCCGGCCATCGAGCCTCCGAGGTCGGGAATTCTCTCTGGAAGGGCGAAGCTCGACGGCAACCAGCAAAACATGGTGGTCGATGGAGATATCACCTTCAACGATCGCCGCGCGGGGCTCAACAGGGTGCTCGCTGTCGGCAAGGTCGGATTCGGGAACGGTGACTTCCGCGCGGAGAATCTCCGGCTCACAATGCGGCCGGTGCAGGTCGATATTTCCCGCGATTTCGCCAGCGACCTCCCGATCCGCGGGACTCTCACCGGTACGGCGACGCTGAACGGATCCACCGCTTCGCGCATGACGGCGCGGGCGGACATAACGCACGTCGATCGTGGCGCGACGTCGCGGATCACCGGCACTGGCGCGCTCCGCAAGCCTTCGTCAGGAACATTCGCTTCGAGCTGGTTCGATGTAGACGCGCGCGTGCATCCCCTTTCACTCGAGACTGTCGGACGGTTCTTCCCATCAGCAGGACTCCGGGGGACCGCAAACGGTCCGCTCCGGCTTACGGGTACGACTCGCCAGCTCGCGGTCAGGTCGAATCTCGCTTTCCCGGATGGTGGAACCTTCGGCCTCACGGGCACCCTCGACCTTGCGAGCGCGGAAAAGGGCTACGACCTCGACATGGTCGCGGAGCTGTTCAACGCGAACACGATACTGGCGAAAGCCCCCGTCACGTCGGTGACGGGGACCGCATCCGCCGAGGGACGCGGATTCGATCCGGCGACGATGCGCGCGAACATCGTCGCCGACCTGCAATCGTCTACCTACGATACCCTGTCCGTGACCGCGGCGAAGCTGAGGGTTGCCACCGCGGATGGAATGGCCCGGATCGATACGCTCTCGGTGGAAATCCCCGAGGGGGTCGCAAACGCCAGCGGAACGTTCGGCCTAAAAAGGGGAACGACCGGCGAGTTGCGGTACAACGTCGATATCGATTCACTCTCGCGTCTCTCAGGGTTCCTGCCTCCTGCCCGCGAGGGCGTTGTCGAACCGCGGCCTGGCATTCTCGCCAGCCGGATCGAGCGTGCCCGTGCCGACTCGGCGCGCGAGGCGAAGGCCACAGAGGTTGAGCGCGCCGCTCTTGGGCAGCCGCCTGTGACTCGCGCGCCAGTCGATACTCCGCAGGCCATTCCCCGTACCATCCTGGCAGGTGCGCTGCGCGCCGAAGGCGTCGCAACAGGCAACATCCACGATTTCGGTCTGGAGGGAACCGCGAGCGGCGAGAACATTCTCGTCCAGGGCAACAGTATCCAGAGAGTCCGCGCCGACTACTCGTGGACCAATGCGCTCACGCCGCAGTCGCAAGTTGAGATCGACGCGTCAGCGGGCGTAGTGTCGGCGGCCGGATTTGATCTCGACAGCATCCAGGCCAAGATCTCATATCGTCAACCCAACGGAACTGCCGACATACTTGTCGTGCAGAATCAGGAGGACGAGTACAGCCTGGATGCCGACTACGTCCTGAACAATATCCGCAACGAGCTGCGCCTCAACAGGATGCAGCTGCGGTTCGATACGACAGTCTGGGCGTCGACCCGACCTTCGGTGGTGCACTGGGGAACTGAGGGATGGGACATCGGCGAGCTCGAGCTTCGGAATACCGCGAACGGCAGGATCTTCGTCGACGGACTGATCCCGAGGGAAGGCCGCGCAAATCTCGAGATCGCGGTCGACAATTTCGCGGTCGAGGACCTGATATCCCTGGCGCAAAGCGACATCGATGCAAAGGGCCTCGTTTCGCTCGATCTGCGGGCTGAGGGCACGGCTGTCGATCCAACATTCAGCGGATCGTTCGGCACTCAGGATTTCCTCTATAACGGAACCCTGATCCCTGAGGTACACGGAACCCTCAGTTATGCAGCCCAGACACTCACGGGAAGAGCTGATGCAATGCGTGCAGGAGGCAAGTCATTCCTGTTCGCCGAGGGAACGATTCCGATAAACCTCGCGTTCTCTGGTGTCACGGGATCGAGACTGCCGCGTGACCGGCAGATAGATCTCGCGATACGGACCGACAGCCTGCCGCTTGACCTCGTGCCGCAGGTCAACGCGTACGTTTCGAACCTCCAGGGCAGGGCGATCGCCGACTTCAAGGTCGCCGGGTCCCTGAACCGGCCCGAAATAACCGGCCAGTTCACGCTGGACAGCGCACGGGCGAGGCTGCCCATCCTCGGCATCGACCTCACCGGAATCGACGGCTCGATCAGGATGTTGGGTGACACCGTCGTCATAGATTCGCTCGTTGCCTACAGCGGTGGCCGAATAGAGATAACAGGGGGACTCGGCATTGGATCGCTGCGGGAGCCGTCTTTCGACGTGCGAATGTTCTCGAACAACGCGACGCTCATCGACAGCAAGGATGGAAAGATCCGCGCGAATCTCGACCTCACGGCTCGGGGTCCGTTTACCAATACCTACATTTCAGGCAATGTCCGCGTCCTGAACGGGGTGATCTATGTCCCGAAGTCGGAGGGAAAGACTCTCGTCGGCGTCGGTGATCCCGCCCTGTTCAGCGTGCTCGACACCGCGGTTCTGGAGAACCGGGAGCTCTTCCCTGCCCAGTCGCCGCTGCTCGCAAATCTGCGCATGGACGTCAACCTTCGCGTTGACCGTGATTTCTTCGTGCGGTCGGCTGACTTCAACGTTGAGTTCTACAGCGAGCGTGACCTCGTTGTCCACGTGGACCGGGCGCGCGAGCGAATCGTGCTCGACGGTGTTCTCCTGACCGAGCGCGGCAGCTACAGCTTCCTCTCCAAGCGCTTCGACATCAAGCGCGGCTCGGCGACATTCACAAACAGCGGCGAGCTCAACCCGATACTGCAGGGAACCGGCAGTTACGAGGTGAAACTTCCGGCGCGGGAAGCTATCAACATCGAAATCATCGTCGGCGGGACTCTCAGGAATCCGCAGCTTTCACTGCAGAGCGACGCGCAGCCGCCGATTACGCAGAGTGACCTGCTGAGCTACCTGGCGTTCGGGCAGTCGTCGTCATCGCTGCTCCAGCTCGAGGGGAGCGGACTGAGCAGCGGCGCGGGCATCGTCGGCGCCGGCGCCGAGCTCGCAAGCAAGCAGCTTGCTGCAGTTGCTCTAGGGGTATTCGCCGACCAGCTCGCCGGCGAGGCGGCAAGATCCCTCGGGGCCGACGTATTCACGATCTCGCCGGCCGATATCCAGGCTGATGTCGGAAGTTTCCTGCGAGCCACTGAGATCGAGTTCGGGAAGTACATAAGGGGGCACAGCTTCGTCGCGGTGAATCTGCGCCCGGATCCCGCGGCCCTGCAGCGTCCGGGTTTCCTGCTTCAGCACCGCTTCGGAGGGCTCAAGGGATACAGCTATGAGCTCACGTTCCAGCCGCGATACCTGCTGAGAGAACCTACGCTCGAGTTGCGGAACCCCAATACGACCAGCGTGTTCAGTCTCTTCTTCATACGAAACTGGCGTTACTGACAATTCGTCGCCCGGGAGTACTGCAAAGTACTTGACACCATAAAGTAGAATCGCGAGATTACCCCCTGCCACCCGCATCGAGGCAGATGGACCAATCTCACGCAAACCGCAAAACCGCCTCTCTCTGGATCGCCGCAGCCATTGTTGCAGCGGTCGCGACCTGGATCTGTTACGACGCGATACCCGGAGTGAACTGGGGGATCTGGACCGCATTGGCCGCGGCCGGGCTCCTGGTCCTTGCTTCCCACCGCTTTCGCCTGAGCTCACCGGTCGCAGTCCTCGCGGTTACAGCCACAGTGATCGCGGCTGGGGCATCGGTGACGACGAACGAGCTCATGCTCGTACTGATTCTCCTCTCGACGACCCTGCTGCTGGCGATGGCGATGCTCCTCGCCACCGCGCCTGCGCTCGAGCGCCTGACGGCGGGATTCGTGATGCTCGCACCCCTTGCCGCCTTCGCCACAGCTCTCGTATCTGCCTTTGTCCGGTTCGGAGAAGCGACTCGTCTCGTTCGTTCGCCGAAAGCCAGGGCGGCGGTGCGGGGGATCGCGATAACGCTTCCCGTCCTGATCGTGTTCGCGCTTCTTCTGGCCGTTGCGGACCCGACTTTCGCGCAGTGGCGCAACGCGGTTGAGAACCTCCTGACGAGCTGGGACTTTCTTCCCCGCGCCGCATTCTTCGTAGTCATGCTCGGCATCGCACTCGGTGCCTACAGTCACGCGGCGACTGGGGTCGATCGTGAGCTGAGAGTTCATCAGGAACCTCGGCGATGGCTAGGATCAGGCGAGCGGTTGATTCTTCTCGCCGGCGTCACCGGCCTGCTCTGGCTGTTCATCGCGGTTCAGCTGAGCTACATGTTCGGTAATCTTCCCCGCATAACTGGCTCGGGAATCACTTTCGCCGATTATGCCCGGCGGGGATTCGGAGAGCTGACCATCGTGTCCTTCGCCACAGCCCTTCTCATCATCGCCTCGGAGCGGTACGGCGAGCGCGATCACCGCACTGGAATCACCCGTGCGCTGACACTGGCTCTCATAGTCGCGGTCGTCCTGATACTTGGCTCGGCATTCTACCGCGTGATTCTCTATGAGAACGCCTACGGGTTCACCGCTGCGCGGCTGTACGGCCAGGCGTTCATGATTCTTGTCGCGGTTGCGGTCGGGACGATGACTCTCGAGGTACTCGGAGAGCTCGACACAGGGCGGCTGTTCAGGCGTGTATTTGCGGCTGCCGTCCTGGTGCTGATCTCGCTGATCTACTGGAACCACGAGGCGTGGATAGCGCATCGAAACATCGAAAGATTCGCCGCGACCGGGAAACTCGACACCAGTTATCTGACCAGGGATCTCTCACTCGACGCGGTTCCGGCTATTGTCAACGGAATTGCCAGTCTGCCGGAGCCGGTGCGGTCAGAGCTGCGGAGCGCTCTCGCCAAGCGTTACCTGAACCGCGCACACGTCTTCGATCGCGACTGGTTCGAGGCAAGTTACTCCCGCGCCAGGGCGCGCGCGGCTCTTGAAACGCTAGGACTTCCTTAGCGCAGAGTATTCGTCCCAGAAAACGGCCATCGCCCTCATTCCGATTCTGAAATTCTCCTCGGACATCCATTCATTCGGGGCGTGAGCGTTTTCACCAGGGAGTCCGAAGCCGACGAGAAGGACGGGTGCGCCAAGTACCCGCTCGAAGCTGCCAACGACTGGTATGGATCCCCCTTCGCCGACGATGACCGGCTCCTTGTCGAACGCAGTCGCAAGAGCGCTGCGGGCTGCATCGTATAGAGGTCCGGTGAGCTCGGCCTTCCAGGGGCGGCCGCCGTGAAGGTACGTCACCGTCACTTTCACACCGGGTGGGGTGACGCGGTCGACATGGGCCTGCATGAGCCGGACAATGTCCCTTGGATCCTGGTCGGGGACGAGACGGCAGCTGACCTTGGCCATCGCCTTCGCCGGCAGGACGGTTTTTGCGCCTTCGCCAGTGTAGCCGCTGAGCAGTCCGTTGACCTCGCAGGTAGGCCGGGTCCAGAGCCGCTCGAGGGTCGTGAAGCCCTTTTCTCCGTGGAGAGCGACAGAGCCCGTCTCATCAAGGAATCTTTCTTCGTCGAACGGGAGACCACGCATCTCCTCGCGGATCTTGTCGCTCCAGTCGAGAACCGAATCGTAGAAGCCTTCGATCGTGACGTGGCCGTTCTCGTCGTGGAACGAGGCGAGAACACAGGCCATCGCCAGCGCCGGGTTCGCCACAGCTCCGCCGTACGCCCCGGAGTGAAGGTCGGTTGCAGGTCCCTGCACGTTTATCTCGAAGTACGCGAGGCCTCGCAGTGACGACAGTATCGACGGCTGGCCGGGGCCGAACATGGCGGAGTCAGAGATGACGACTGCCTCGCAGGCGAGAAGGTCCTTTTTCGCCTCGACGAATTCCTCGAGATTGTCGCTGCCGACCTCCTCCTCACCCTCCGCGATGAGCACGACGTTGACCGGCAGCTTGCCCCGTGTAGCGATGTGCGCCTCGATCGCCTTGATGTGGAGAAAGAGCTGGCCCTTGTCGTCGACCGAGCCGCGGGCATAGATGTTTCCATTCCGGACAGTCGGCTCGAACGGCGGAGAAGTCCACAGGTCTAGCGGCTCGGCCGGCTGGACATCGTAGTGCCCGTAAACGAGTACGGTCGGAGCTCCGGGCGCGCCGCGCCACTCGCCGATGACAACCGGATGCCCCGGGGTTTCGTGTATCGCCGACTCGAGTCCGGCTTGCTTCATGTTGTCGCGAAGCCACTCTGCCGCCCGGCAGACGTCTGCGTTGTGGTCCGACTTTGCACTCACGCTCGGGATCCGCAGGAACTCGAAGAGCTCATCCATGATGCGGGAGTCGTTGTCGGCGAAGAAAGTATTGAGGTCGGTATCTGGTGTCATTTTCTCTGATTGTCGTTCGGTTGCTGTGCGGTGGTTCAGGCGGTGACTGCCTTCGATGCCGCCATTCCCCCGAAGGTTGCGAGGATCGAGAGGCTTATGCTCATCACTATGTATGCCGCTGCTTTTCCATATGCACCCCCCTCGATCAGCCCGGCGGTCTCGATTCCGAATGCCGAAAAGGTCGTGAAGCCGCCACAGAACCCCGTGATGAGGGCTGCGCGCATTACGGGTGACGTCTGCACGTGCATGTAATGCTGGACGAGCACGCCGATAAGGAAGCACCCGATCACGTTCACCGCCAATGTTCCGACGGGAAATGCGGCTGCCGAAGCGCGCTGTACGACGCCGCCAAGC
>JBPPMU010000290.1:0-24492 GCA_051306215.1 Gemmatimonadaceae bacterium
TCCGGTGAATCCCATTTCCCCCCGCAGGACATCTGTCATGAAATAGCGCGAGAGTGTCGCCGGCGGGGCGCTGTCGCCGAGTACTCCGGTGACGGCGATATGCGCTGTCATGATTGCGTCTATTCCGTCAACGACGGCTGTGCGGAAAGGCGGAAGGTCGACCGCATCGAGGTGACTTCGGTTCGACCGGATGAGCGGGAGCCCGATGTGCGAGTCAGTCTCGGTGTCGCCGTGGCCCGGAAAATGTTTGCCGGTCGTCATCAACCCTTCTTCGCGCGCGCCTCTTATGTAGGCGGAAGCGAGACGTGAGACGAGCGCGGGGTCTTCACCGAACGATCGCGTATTGATGATCGGATTCAGCGGATTCGCATTGACGTCGAGCACCGGCCCGAACGTCATGTGGACGCCGACCGCGCGCGCTTCGGCGCCGAGTACGCGACCGAGCTTGTAGGCGAGGTCGTCGGAGCCGGTCGCGCCGATTGCCATCACCGGCGGAAATACCGTTCCGCCCCCCTGAGGAAGCATCGAGGGGAGCGCATATGATCCGCCCAGCCGCATTCCGGTGCCGTTCTCCATGTCCGATGTGATGAGGAGAGGCACAGTGGCGAGCCGCTGCATGTGGTTGAGCTTTGCGGCGTAGCTGTGTGGCAGTCCCATCGAGAGAATGAGTCCTCCCACCTTGTCATCCTCGACCCACCCGCGGACCTGCTCGTACTCCGGTGATCCGACGGCCGCGTATTCGCCCGGGACCCACGGCATTACCAGCTGCGCTACACGCTCGCGAGGGGAGAGAGAAGCGAGGGTCGTCTCGACCCAGGCCGAGTCCTGCTGGCTGAGGCCAGTGGCTGCGCCTGGTGTGGCTTTTCCGATAATGCGGGTTGACGAGGTCTCACCGGACGGCGCGACAGGGCGGGAAGCCGGCGCACTGCACGCAGACAGAATAACTATGAATAAAAGTGCCTTGGGGGTGTTCATCTTGGCGGGTTTCGCGCGCCGCTGGAGGCATGCGTGAGGGGGTGGCGGCTCCTCGGCGGGCATTGACACAAGAAGCAAAACGTACGGCTCCGATAAAGAAGTGTCAATGAACTGAATAAATATGTAAGTCCATCTTCTACTTCTTCTTGACTCCCCTCTGTAACGACACCAATCTTGTCTCGCGAAAACTGAAAGGAAGTTCCCGCCACCGCTCTCCAGGAGTCCGGTAATGCCCAGTATTGTACGCATTCCCTCACCACTAGCGCGCCTGTTCGCCATGCTGGCGATCATCGCCGTCCCGCTCGGGACAGCAGATGCGCAAAGTGGTGGAACCATCCGAGGCCGCGTCATGGATGCGGCGTCACAGCGCCCCATTCCGGAGGCGCAGGTGAACATCACCGGCACGTCCGCGGGTGCCGTGACGAACGCGAACGGTGACTATGTCATCGCCAACGCGCCATCCGGCCAGCGCGAGATAATTGCGCTGCGGATCGGCTATTCGCGGCAGGTGCGGACGGTGACTGTCGGTGCCGGTGTCGAGACCCGCGTTGACTTCGCTCTATCGATCTCCGCAACCCAGCTCGAGGAGATGGTGGTGACGGGAACTGCCGGTTCGGCGGAAAGGAAAACCGTCGGCAACTCGATCACCACGCTCGATGTCGCCGAGCTCACTTCGAAGGCCTCGATCATGAACGTTACCGAGGTTCTTCAGTCGAAGACTCCCGGCGTGACGATTCTCCCCGGGTCGGGGGCACCGGGAACCGCAGGCGAGATAAGAATTCGCGGAGCCAGCTCGCTCAGCGGATACAAGCCGGTTGTGTTCATTGACGGCATTCGATACAACATCGACGACATCGGCAGCTTCAGCGCGACAGGCGCTGGCACCGCAGGCCTTGCCCAGTCGTCGCAGACCACGTCGGCGCTCAACAACCTTAACCCCAACGACATCGAGTCGATCGAAGTCATCAAGGGGCCTGCCGCGGCGACATTGTACGGCGCCGAGGCTGCCAACGGCGTAATTCAGATCATCACGAAGAAGGGGACGCGCGGCCAGCAGAGCATGCAGTGGAACTTCAAGGCCGAGCGCGGGCAGAACGAGTACTACTATATGCCGGAGCAGAACTACACCTACTGCGACGCGACAAAGAGGGCTCAGACAACGACCTTTGAGGGGCAGGTCGTTCCTCTCTGGCCCGGCTGCCAGGGTGTTCCTGACGGAACGGTCCTGACCGATAACCCGCTCGAGCGCGATTCGCGGGCCACCCGAAAGGGTGACCTCTCGCGTCTCTCCCTGAGCACTCGCGGCGGCGGTGATCGCTACCAGTTCTACGTTGCGGGCGATCGCGATACCGAGCAGGGATACTTCTATACGAGTGACAACAACCGCACGTCGATCAGGTCGAACTTCGGGTTCTCTCCGAACGACAAGCTCAACGTCATGCTCAACATGAACTGGCAGGAAGGCCGGGTTCGCCTGCCGATTCAGGACGAGTCGCCGAACAGCATCCTGCTCAGCGCGCGCCGCGGCCTGCCGGGTCGTGTACCGCCGCGGGGTACGGGGAACGAAGGGTGGAGCACCGTTTCGCCCGACGGATCGAACCGGTACCAGAACTACACGGATACCGAGCGTTACACCTTCGGGGGAACCTTCAGCTACACGCCGTTCAAGTTCTTCCAGAACCGGCTGACGATGGGCTTCGACAACAACATCGCGCAGGCACAGCTTCTCTTTCTGCCGGGAATCGTCGACATCAACCAGGACGCCGACGCTGCATCAGGCGCCAACCTCCGGAGAACGCCGACCCGCCGCGTTGTGACGATCGACTACGCTGGCACGCTCACAAAAGACCTGTCGCCAAGCATCAGCACCACCACGTCGTTCGGCTCGCAGGTCGTGGCCGACAAGACCGAGACTCTTTCGGCGACGGGTATCGGCATCGGGGCTCCCGACGTCACGCTGATCGGCCTCCTGCAGCGCTCGACCGGCTCGGAGGGATACAGCGAGAACAACAGCGTCGGCTACTACATCCAGGAGCAGATCGGGTTCAACGACCGCCTCTTCCTGACGGCTGCAGTTCGCGCGGACGATCACTCCTCATTCGGAACTGACTTTGACCTGATCGTCTATCCGAAGCTTTCGGCATCCTACGTGATATCCGACGAGCCGCGGGCGCAGGATTTCCTCAGGTCGGCGCGGATCAGCTCGCTGAAGCTTCGCACGGCGTGGGGCAAGGCCGGCCGCGCCCCGAGCGCCTACTCGGCGCCGCAGACCTACACCATCACGGGCGTCGTGCTCGGCACAACAATCGGCTCCGCTCTGACGACCTCCGCCTTCGGCAACCCTGACCTCAAGCCCGAGACCGGCTCAGAGATCGAGCTCGGCTTCGACATGGGACTGTTCCAGGAGCGCCTGGGTATCGACTTCACCTACTACAACAAGAAGACGAGCGACATGCTTCAATCGATTGCCGTCGCTCCGTCACTCGGGTTCATAGGAAGCCGGTTGACCAATCTTGGAGAGGTCAGCAACAAGGGCTTCGAGGTCGCGCTGACCGGGCGTCCGGTCCAGACGCAGAAGTTTGACTGGGATTCGCGGTTGACGCTTTCCACAAACAAGAATGAGCTGGTGTCCTTCGGAATCGAGGGAAGAACAACCGAATCGCCGGGAGGCCAGGCGTACGGCGTGGTCCAGCAGCACCGTGTCGGTTATCCTCTCGGAGGTTACTGGCCAATTCCGGCCCGCCGCGACGAGAACGGCATTCCGCTTGTCTCGGCCACTGGCGTTTCGCTGACACCTTCCGGAGACACGGCGCGCCGTTACGTTGGGCCATCATCGCCGACGCGTGAAGTCGGGTTCGCCAACACGTTCACGCTGTTCCGGAACTTCCGGGTCTACGCCCTGCTCGATCATAAGGGCGGTCATTACATCTACAACTACCAGGAGCGGCAGCGCTGCCAGGGCAGCGACAACTGCCTTGCCAACATGGATCCGCGCGCGCGTTCTCCGCAGAACGCCGCGGACAGTGTCCTTGCGAAGGAGCTGGCGGTGAGGCGCAGCTCCAACCCGGACGTGCAGTGGATCCAGAAGGCCGACTTCACGAAGCTGCGCGAAGTGTCGCTTACATACGACGCCCCGACCTCACTCACCCGTTACATCGGCGGGCGCGGCGCAAGCGTGACATTGTCAGGCCGCAACCTGGCCATCTGGAGCGACTACCCGGGTGTCGATCCGGAGGTGAACTCATACGGGGGAAGAAACTTCGTGAGAGCGGATGTATACGCCTCACCGGCGCCGCGAAGATTCTCGGCCTCGATCAACCTACAGTACTGATGCGGAGCGACGACATCATGACGCATATGATCACACGACGCGGCACCAGCGGACGGCTCTTCAGGATCGCGGCGATCGCGGTCTCGATGGCGACCATTGCCGCGTGCAGCGACTTTCTTGTAGCGGACAATCCCGGCGCGATCCAGGAGCCGGACGTTAACAATCCTGCGTATGTGAACCTCCTGGCCAACGCCCCGGTTTTCGGCTTCCAGATCGCGTACGACGACCTCGTCTGGTGGAACGCCCAGTTCGCGGATGAGATCGTCAACAACAACTCCGGCAACCCCTTCGTGGAGGAGGGGCAGATCGACAGGCGTGAGCTTTATTCGGACATGAGCTACATCTCGGCTTTCATGTATGCTCCCATGCAGCGGGCCCGGTACCTCGCTGAAGACGCCGCGCGGCGCCTGGAGATTCTGATGCCGGATTCCGCCTCGAGCGATCTGAGGGTTGCCCGCGCCTATGCGCTTGCCGGGTACTCCTACGTTGGCCTCGGCGAAACCTTCTGCGTGACGCCGATCGATCTCGGCGTTCCGAAGTCGTCCGAGGAGATGTTCACTGACGCGGTGGCGCGTTTCAACTCGGCGATAACTGTCGCGACGGCGTACAAGGCGAAGGTGCAGGCGCGGGTTCCGCTGGTGCCAGCGGCGGTGAGCGCCGCCGACTCGGTGATAAACCTCTCGCGCGTGGGCGCGGCACGGGCGTCGCTCGGCAAGAACGACAAGGCAGCGGCAGCAGCTTTCGCCGCTCAGGTGCCGGCGAACTTCGAGTACCATCTCTGGTACTCGTCGAACACCTCGGGGCAGCACCACCGCACCTATAACCGGATCGGTCTCGGCACTAATGGCTGGCTCCGGAGCACGCCTTTCGAGGCGATGATAGGCGATCCCCGCATTCCACGAGTCGCGCCGACCACGTCCGTCGCAAGACAGGGAGTGCCGCTTTCTCCGCTGATGTACAGTACTTACACCGGGACCGTAGCGGGTGGACCATTCCTGGCAGACATGTCGCATAAGCTTGCAACCGGACTCGAAGCCAGGTACATCGTGGCCGAAGTGGCCGGCCCGACGGCTGCTACACTCGCGTTCGTGAACGAGCGCCGGGCTGTCGGCCTGCAGGCTCCGGTAAATCTCACTGGCGCAGCGCTGATGGCGGAGCTGCGCGACCAGCGGTCCCGCGATTTCTATCTCGCCGGCCAGCGCCTGGGCGATCTTCGGCGTTATCTCCGGTACGAGAACCTCGATCTCTTCCCGAAGGGACCGTATCCGGGAAGCACCACCGGACAGGTGTACGACCAGAGCATCACCTGCTGGCCGCTACCCAGGAACGAGCTGAACGCCAACCCGAACACTTAGGTTGGCGGCGGGCAAGGCGTTCTGCCTCGCTCGCCAGTTCGACTCGAAGCGAGCGGAAGGCCAGGGTCGCAGTCGGCGAAAGCTGATTCGGCTCTGGCCTTCCGGCTATCTGCGCGCCGACCGCCGGCTCTCGCGATGTTCCGGCTTCAGGGGGATCGATTTCACTTGCAGACCCGGGCGGGTCCGCGTAGCGTTCGAAGCTGACCGCAGTGGGGTGCGACCGTTCCCGCGTGTTCCGTGTAGTAAGTGAGTCAGCGTCAGCCCGATCTCCCAACTTTCGAAGGAAACGCCCCCAGCATGCGTAAGCCAGCCCTCATCTGCGCCGTCCTGCTTCTTGCTGCCGCATGCAGCGGCTCCGACATCAATGATCCGAAGGTCACCACTACGGTTCAGGTGTCATCGACCCCTACTGTGATAGCCGTCGGCGAAACGGCGCAGGCGAGTGCAGTGGTGAGGGATCAGGATGGAAACCCGCTGTCGGGGAAGGAAATAACCTGGACCAGTCTCAACCAGAGCATCGCAACGGTCACGCCGGCGGCGGGGCTCATCCGTGGAGTCGCACCGGGAAATGCGACGATCCAGGGCACTGTCGACGGAGTTACCGGGACCGCGTCGATTCAGGTCGTCGCGATTTCAAACGTATGCGCTGATGGCGCAACTGTAGTCAATGTCGACGTGGGGCAGGTAAGGGTGCTGAGTGCCCTCGATACGCAGGGCTGCGTGAGCATCGCATCGACGCCGGCAGCGTCAGAGTACATCGTCATCACCGCAAACACGAACGCGCTTCCCGATGTTTTCCCGACGTTTGCGCTACGCTCGGATAACGAGGCGCTGGCGTCATCGAGTCTTCTGGCCTCCCCGGCGAGAGTCGTTGCGTCGCTGGTCCAGGCGCCGGTGAAACCGGCAATGGAGCTGCAGACCGCCTTCGAGAACCGGCTGCGGAAGGCGGAGCGCACCCTGCACCTGCCGTCAGCGCAGCGTGCATTTTCCGAGGGGTCTCTCCAGCGCGGACCGCGTTACTCGGTCACCACGGCTGCCGCAGTAGTCGGCGATAAGACGCAGTTCAAGATTCCGAAGTCCTGCACGAGTTTTACGACGGTCACTGCGACAGTCCGGCATATCAGCAACCGGGCGATCATCTACTCGGATGACGCATCGCCGGCTGGAGGATTCACCAACACCGACCTCCAGGAGATCGCAACCGAGTTCGACAACCTCGTCTATCCCACTGACGTCGACTATTTCGGCACCCCTCTCGATCTCGACTCGAACTCGCGGATAATCATTCTCTACACGCCGGAAGTGAACAAGCTCACCCCGACGGGTAACCCAAGCGGGTTCGTAGGCGGCTTCTTCTTCGCCGGAGACCTTTTTCCGACATCGACGTGCGCGCAGAGCAACCGGGCCGAGTTGTTCTACCTCCTCACTCCCGATCCTGACGGATCGATAGTCCCAGCGGGCGGAGGTTCCGGAAACAAGAGAACGCGCTCGGATGTCCGGCAGGGCACGCGCGGCACGATTGCGCATGAGTTCCAGCACATGATCAATGCGTCGGAGCGCATCCGGCACCCGGTTACGACGGAACTCGAGTCGGTCTGGCTCGACGAAGCACTCTCTCACTTCGCAGAGGACCTCAACGGCCGTACGCTCAAGGGCCTGGGTGAAACAGGCAACTACACGTACGACCAGCTCACGGCAAACGGGACGCAGGTGAACGACTTCAACGCGTTCTTCTACCAGAATTTCGCCCGACTCGCCCGCTATTATCAGAATCCCGGGCCGAACGCTCCAACGAGCCAACACGCCGACAGTTCGCTGGCAGCCCGGGGAGCCGCCTGGGCGCTTCTCAGATATGCCGCCGACCACCATGCGCCGGCCGGTGACATAAAGGCGTTCCTTAAATCGCTCGTGCCCGGGCCGGACACCGGCGTTGTGAATCTGCGCACGAAAGCCGGAAACGTCGTGTTCGATTCGCTTGCCGCCGGGTGGATGGCGGCAAACGCCGCCGACGATGCAGGAATCAGCGGGCTCGCCGCGAAATACACCTACCGGACGTACCACATGCGGAGCAATGTCGCGAGAGTCAACACGCCTTCGCAGACATTCCCGCTGCTCGTCACCCCGATAACCGGACCGACCTTCACCGCGAATCCGCTGCAGGCACGATCCGGATCAGGCAACTACTTCAGGCTGAGCCGCGTAGCAGGAGCGCCCGCGAGGTTGTTCAGGATGACAAACGCCGATCTCACAACCGCGGCGACATTCAGCGGCGCGACCTTCATCATCATCAGGACGCAGTAGATTGGCCCCGCCGTTCACAACACGGCGGTTTCTATCTGCGAATCGGCTCTATCTTTCCGAGCGAGTCAATCGTACCAATCGGGCCGAACGCACTGTCGCGCCCGATGATGTCGCTGGGTGGTGCCTGCCCGGAGCCATCGCCGCGTCTTGTGGTTTCGCCGGTGAGATTGCCGCTGGCGTCAGCGCGTGGCGGAATCTGGATCACTGAATCGACCACTACCTCGGGCGACGGCGCCATCACGCTGTCGATGAGTGTCGTATCGGCGGGATTGGGGTCCCGCGGAAAGCACCCGCCCAGGAAGAGCGCCGCAAGCGCCAGCGCAGCTCGCCTCGACCGTGCCCCGCGCGTGACCGCCGCTGATATCATTGGTGATTTCATAGTCTCTTGATTCGGGTTACCCTGCCGGCGGGTGTGATCTTGAAGACGGGCAGCATTGTCTCCTCCCATTCATGAAGCGGCTCCGCGAAGTCGCCAAGGATGGATGATGCGGATTGTCCGGGGATCGTGTATGGATCCGCGGCGCTCTGGTTTGTCACATAGCCGATGTCGCCGAGCGACTGGATGCTCATTGCGCTCAGCGGATTGACGGAGCCGAGGAATCCCGTCATCAGCTCGGTAACGAAGACGCTTTCCCGCCAGTGGCTGTCGATGGTTCCCGCTCCGCCCTGGTTCTCGACGGGTATGTGCGTGGGACACACCGCCGCGCCCCCGATCGCTATGCACGCAGCGACCCCCAGTGTTCCGGTGTAACGGGGTTCAGCGGTACCGGCACCTGCAAGCACTCCGTAAGTGTTCCACAATGTTCCGATACCGATCACGTGAAGCATCTCATGCTGGATTACGTCCCGAAGCCGGCCGTTATCGATCAGCGGCTGGATATCGTCACTGTCGAACTGCATGATCCCGACCACCGTCTGGCTCCCGACCTCTCGCACGAAACACGGTCCGGCGCGCGCGAGCACACCGCCACGGCCGTCCATTGGCATGACTGAACCGTAAATCACGACGTCGTCGATGATTCCGCTAAGAAACACACCTGGCAGCCCGCATACCGTGAGATCCACGCCGGCGCCCACATTTATGTTGGGTACGTCACCGACAACGGCTCCGCGAATTCGCGCGGCAGCAGCGGTGAAAGCTGCCTCGGCGGCAAGTGGCATGGGTGGGCCGTGGAAACGCAGGTCGATCAGATAGTCGGTTGAAACCGTCGCCGAAAGGTTGGCGGAGAATGCGCCAGCAGTCGCGCGCAACGTCTGCGGAATGGCGCTCTTCCCGAGCCGCCATTGCGGAGCCAGCGCATTGCCGCTCGCGTTTGTTGTCACGGATGATGATGAAAGAAACCCTTCACCATCCACGACCGCGAACAGCACCACGACACCAGGCACGCCGTTGTTGAACTGGTCGCGAACCTGAGCCACCGGCGCGGTTGGAAGCAGGTTGCCTGCAAGTGCGGTCTGGTCGAGCCCCGAGATGAAAGCGACCGATGCCGGTGGTCCGGGCCTTCCATTGACGGTAATTACAAGGGGCGCGAGCCCCGCCACCGTCACTGTCACGCTGTTCACCCCGGCGACCGTACCGAGAGTCCATTGTCCAACCGGCGTCGGAGCTCCGGCGGCAGTTTGCGTGGGCGCGTTGGCCAGCGTCCCGCCGCCCGCGGTGACGGCGATCGTTATGCTCACTCCGCCCATCGTATTGCCGTTGCCGTCCTTCACGACGAAGGACGTTTGGGGCGACAGAACAATGCCCGCTGTCCCATCGGCCACTGTCGTGACGTCGGCCGCTATCGATGAAGGCTTTGGCGGGCCCGTCGACTCACCACATGCGATCGAGATAAAAACCAGGGCGAGCGGGAGCGCAGGTGAGAGCGGGGGAAGTCGGAGCATTCAGGTCCGGGTGAGTTTCAGTTCAGTATACCGGGGAATGTCGCAGGCACCAAGCATTTCTCCGCCGGAGAGGCCTTTTTACTGAGTCCGGAGTACGTCCGCAGTCCGCAGTCAGTAAACCTCACACCTCCCTCAACGCACTCATCGCCGTCTCCCGAAAAACATCCCTGCCAGCCAGCAAGCCTATCGCGACAGTCAATGCAAGCATTCCGCCGGCTATCAAGAACGCCGGCACGAGCGCAGGGGTGAACGTCGCATCGAACACGTAGTGTGTCAGCGCCCAGCCCCCGCCGATCGCCAGGAGCATCCCCGTAAGACTGCCAAGCAGCCCAAGCAGGACATACTCGGCCAGCAGGATCCGCATTATCTGACCACGGCTCGCTCCGAGCGTCTTGAGCAGCACGCCTTCGCGTATTCTGTCACGCCGCGTTGCGGCGACGGCGCTGAAGAGAACTGGAACTCCCATCGCAAGGCTGAACAGGGCCATGAACCTCATAGCCGTCGAAACCTTTTCAACTATCCGCTCGATCGTCTGCCGTATCAGGGAAAGGTCTACGCTCGAGACGTTGGGGTACCGCATGACGATATCGCGCTGAAGAGTGGCAACAACCGGATTCCCTTCGACACTCGCCAGGATCACATGCTGCCTCGGCGCAACGCTCATCGAAGGTGGGGCGAACACCGCAAAGAAGTTCGGTTGGAACCGCGCCCAGGTCACCTCCCGGAAGCTGGTGACGCGCGTGGGAATCTCGACTCCCTGCACGTTCCACGTAATTACATCCCCGAGCTTTACGTTGAGCTCCTCACCGATATCCTTCTCGAGCGACACCTCGCCGGTGTCGCTTGCGCCCCGCAGCGACGCCGCGCTGAACCACTTACCCTCGACGACCTTCTCGCCTGAAGTCACCGTGTCGCGGAAGGTTGAGCGATACTCGCGGCGAAGGGCCCACGACGGGCGCCCCGCTGGCTGGTTCGGCGCTTCGCCCCTCCGCCGCGCCTCGGCGGCGCGCTCGACCGAGTCTGCCGCGGCACCGCCTCGCGCGCGAACGAGTGAATCCGCGACGCGGCGCGCCCGGGCTTCCGTAACTATGTCCTCCACGCGCCGGTCATTTATTGCTGCAATCCGCATCGTGACGACCGGCGCAGTCTGGAGGATACTGCCGCTCGCGCCGATCAGCGAGTCGACACCGCTGAGTTGATCGTCCTGAATGTCGAAGAAGACGAGGTTGGCTTCGGATGCCGCGGCGCTGAACTCGAATCTGCTCAGAAGGTTCGACTGAACCAGATACAGCGTCGTTATGAGGAACGCACCAAAGCCGAGCGACAGAACGACCGATCGCGTCTGATTCGCGGGACGGTAGAGATTTGCAACGCCCTGCCTCACAACGTATGGCCATCCTTGCCGCAACGTCTTGCGGGCGACCCATGAAAGGAAAATCGCACTGAGTGTGAGGATGCCAAGAACCCCGAGTGTTGCAACGCTGATCCACAGCCCCTGGCGGAAGTCAGATGACCTCAGAAGGGCGATCGCGACTACGCTCGCAATCATCGCGACGTTGACGAGCACGCGCGGCAAGTCATTCCAGCGCATTCGCAGGATCGTCGAATCCGCGTCCCTTCTCAGCGTCTGAAGCGGGGAGACGTTGCGAAGAGCAAGGAGCGGCCGCAGCGAAAAGATCAGGGCGATCCACCCGCCGACCAGAATCCCGGTGACGATCGCCCGCGGCGCCAGTGAAACCGAAACATCGACTGGCAGAAAATCGCCGAACACAGACGGAAGCGTGAACTGCACGAGAACGCCGAGCGCGGCGCCGGCAAGCGCGCCGACCAGCCCCATTGCAGCTGCCTGGGCCACGTACATCGCGACGACCTGCCCGCTCGATGCGCCGAGGCAGCGGAGGATTGCGACGGTGTCGATCTTCCGCGAGACAAATGCACGCACGCCGCTCGCGACCCCGACGCCGCCGAGCAGGAGTGCAACAAGTCCGACTATCCCGATGAACTCGGTGAGCTGCTGAATCGCCTCCGTCGTGTTCTCTTCACTTCGCGTAACAGTCACCGCCCTTAGCTGGGTGCTGTCGAGGGCAGGCCTTATCGATGCGACGATCTTCTCCGGATCAACACCCGAAGGGAGTTTTGCGAGAACTCCGTATTCGGCGGTGCTTCCGAAAACGAGAAGTTGAGTTTCGGGGAGATACCTTTCGGGAATGAAAACCCGCGGTCCGATTATCTCGGCCACTCCCGGAGCGCCGGGCACATCCTTCAACGTCGCGGCGATGACGAACTTGCCCATCCCGAGCGTTATCGTATCGCCGAGCTGCGCGTTCAACGCGATGAGAAGGGAAGGGTCGACGAGCGCGTTGGGACCCGATTGCAGATCGTCCCACTTTCCTTCAGGTGTAGTGGTGATGACACCGTAGTGCGGAAAGTTGTCCGACACCGCGCGGACCTGGACGAGGCGTGTGCCTCCGCTCCTCGGAATCAGGGCCATCGACGGGAACGTCGCAACTCGGGCGTACTCAGCGTTGTCGCGCCGGGCCAGCGTGTCGAGAATCGCCTGCTGTTCGGGCGTGAACGGCCGCCGCGACGTGAACGAAAGGTCTCCGCCGAGGAGCGCGCGGGATTGCTCGCGGATCGACTGCTGGACGTTGTCTGCGAACGAGTCGATTGCCACGAGAGCCGCGACGCCGAGCGAGATCGCCGACATGTAGAGCAGCAGTCGCCGGCGCGCGCCTCTCGATTCCCGCCATGTCAGCCCGGCGAGCTTGCCGAGCGAGCCGCGCTGTGTGAACTGCGACGGCGAGTCGCTCACGCAGCTGCCTCCGTGTCGCTGACTATGCTTCCGTCGGAGAGCCGGATCGTCCGCGCGGCACGTTGCGCGAGGACCGCGTCGTGAGTGACGAGAACGATGGTTGAGCCGGACTCCCGGTTCAGCGACTCGAGAAGGTCGAAGACGCGGACGCCGGTATTGGCGTCGAGGTTACCAGTTGGCTCGTCGGCGAAAAGGATGCGTGGCGCGTTGGCGAAGGCGCGCGCGATCGCGACGCGCTGCTGCTCTCCGCCTGAGAGCTGCATCGGAAAATGGTGGCCGCGTCTTGCGAGCCCGACTCTCTCGAGAAGCTCATCGGCGCGAGCCACTGCTCCGTCGATCCCCTGAAGCTCGAGCGGAACCTGGATGTTCTCGCGCGCCGTCAGGGTGGGAATCAACTGAAAGCTCTGGAAGACGAACCCGACCTTTTCGCCCCGGAGCTTTGCGCGCTCGTTCTCGCTCATCGATGTGAGATCGTGCCCGTCGAGGATCACCTTGCCGCGCGTCGGGGTATCGAGGCCGGCCAGGAGGCCCAGGAGCGTCGTCTTTCCGCTTCCCGAAGGTCCGACGATTGCTACGAATCCGCCTTGGGGAATCTCGAACGAAACTCCGCGGAGAACGGCGATCTGCTGGTCCCCGCTCTTGTACTCCCGTGTAACTTCACTTGCAATGAGCATTCGATATTTGTGGTTCTGGATGATCCCGCTGGTTGTCGCGACCGGTTGCGGAGCTGGTGACGAGTCCGGGTCGGCGGCCGCTTCGGAGAGCAATACGTCGGGAGACGCAGTCGCGGTTTCGTCTGCGACTTCTGCCTCCTCTGCGCCCTCGTCTTCAACGAAAGTTACCGTACTGTTCTTCGGAACGAGTCTTACGGCGGGTTACGGGCTCGATCCCGGGGTGGCGTTTCCCCGGCTCGTGGAGACGATCGCTGCCGGCGCCGGGATGCCGATAGCGGCCGTCAACGCCGGCCTTTCGGGTGAGACATCAGCCGGAGCTGTGCGCCGGATAGAGTGGGTCATGCGGCAGAAGGCTGACATTGTGGTAATCGAGACCGGTGGAAACGATGCGTTGCGCGCGCTGAATGCCGATTCGCTCAAGACTAACCTTCGGGCGATAGTCAGGCAGGTGAAGGCGGCGCAGCCGGAAGCGCGGATACTCCTCGCTGTGATGGACGCTCCGCCCAACCTCGGTGCGGCATACACAGCGAGGTTCCGGCAGGCCTACGTCGATGTCGCGAGGGAGGAGGATTTAAGGCTGCTGCCGTTTCTCCTCGACGGGGTGGCGGGACATCCGGAGCTCAATCAGGCTGACGGTGTCCATCCCAATGAAAAAGGGGAGAGGATAGTCGCCGATAACGTGTGGCGGGCGCTGAGGCCGATCGTGGCAGAGGTTACGGGGACTGATCCGGAGTCTGAATCGAGGACTTTGCGGGCTCAGGACCAAAAGCTATTGCAGAGTCGCGACTAAGTGAGGTGCCGAGGATGAGCGGAACGACGGTCCTCGATGGTCCTAAATCCTCACTGAGTCGCGACTTTGCAATGGCCGTTTGTCCTGAGGCCGCAAAGTCCTCCATCCGCAATCATTGCGTGGCTCGCACCAGGTTTGCCTGAGCCACGGAAATGGTTAAATTTCAAGGCTGGCCCTGAATTATCCTGACACTCGCGCCGAGTCCGGGCATCCCCCGCTGGAAGGGGGGTGAACAGGAAGCGGCGCTTCTCAATTGGTACAGTAAATGGCATTTCCCGCAACCCAGATCCGCAGGGGGATGGTCCTCGTATTCGAGGGCGATCCCTGCCGCGTAATCGAGTTTCGTCACCATACTCCCGGCAACCTGCGGGCAATGGTTCAGGCGAAGCTCAAGAATCTGCGCTCGGGCTCGAGCTTCGAGCACCGGTTCAGGGCAGCTGACACGGTCGAGAAGGCGTCGATGGAGACCCACGACCTGGAGTTCCTGTATCAGGGAGGGGACACGTTCCACTTCATGAACACCGAGAACTACGACCAGCTCGAGATGGACGAGGAAATGCTTGGAGACAATGCGCAGTGGATGCAGCCGGGGATGAAGATCCAGGCTGAGTATTACAACGGGCGTCCGATCGGCATCCAGTTGCCGAACTCGATGGTTCTCGAGGTTGTCGATACTTCAGCTGTGATGAAGACGGCGACGAAGAACGCATCTTCGAAGCCGGCCAAGCTGGAGAACGGCGTTACGATAAACGTGCCCGAGTTCGTGAAGACCGGAGAAAAGGTCCGCATCAATCCGAACACGGGCGAGTACATGGATCGCGCCAAGTAGGGCGGGCGGGGGCGAAAGCTTTTTACTGACTGCGGACTGCGGACGTACTGCGGACTCTGACTGCGGACCACTGCGGACTGCGGACTCAGACTTGGTTGATTCGGCCTCGCGGCGCGGTTAAGATGCAGTCGTAGTCAGTAGTCAGTCCGTAGTAGTCCGTAGTCAGTGTCCGCAGTACGTCCGCAGTCCGCAGTTAGTAAGGCTGTTTGTTGTTCATGGTGGCTGTAGCTCAATCGGTTAGAGCACCGGTCTGTGGCACCGGGGGTTGCGGGTTCAATTCCCGTCAGCCACCCTCGTTCGGAGTGGTGAAGAAAGGCACGAAGACAACTGGTTGTAGGTCCGTAGCTCAATTGGTAGAGCACCGGTCTCCAAAACCGGCGGTTGGGGGTTCGATTCCCTCCGGGCCTGTTAAGAGACACGCGGCGCTATCGTCTAGGGGACTAGGACGGGGCCCTCTCAAGGCCCAAACACGGGTTCGAATCCCGTTAGCGCTATTTTGTACGATTGGTAGATCGGCCCCATCGTCTATCGGTTAGGACGGCACCCTTTCACGGTGCAGAGAGGGGTTCGATTCCCCTTGGGGCTATTTTGCCGGGGAATCGGCAGGTGCAGGTGAAGTTGCACGTGGAGTTGCAGGTGTATCAGGGGCCGTAGCTCAGTTGGTTAGAGCACTCGACTGTCACTCGAGAGGTCGCGGGTTCGACCCCCGTCGGCCCCGTTTAATAGAGGCGCAGAGCGGCTGCGCCGAAACAGAGAACGCAGAAGAACGACACAAGAACAGGACGACAGGAGAGGCAGGACTGCAGTTGGCATAGGGCCCTGGTGGTGAAATTGGTAGACACGCCATCTTGAGGGGGTGGTGCCGAAAGGCGTAGCGGTTCGAGTCCGCTCCAGGGCATTAACTCGGTTCGGATTTGCCACCGTAGCTCAGGGGTAGAGCTCTCGATTCGTAATCGAGTGGTCGTCGGTTCAAATCCGACCGGTGGCTCTCTTCAGCTGGAGATAAAAAAGGCCGGCCCCACTGGTGCCGGCCTTTTTTCGTTCGACGCCAGGAATGCGCTCAGGTACTGCCGTTGGGCGGCGGGGATATCTGTCCGCCTGCGTAATGGACCTCGCGCTCGAGCTCAGAGCTGCTCACCATCATCTCGATCCGGGGAGCCTCGTATTCCGGAAGTTGTCCTTCACCGGTACCGGGAGTTGTTTCGCCTTCGTTCATGCATCGCCTTCGAGGTGAATGGGAAGTCGCGCTCAATCTACTGCCTCCGGTACCGCGCGTCACGTGCCAATCGAACCCGCCTGGTCGTCCTATTAGGATGCTATCTCTCCTCTATGAGATCGAAGGCTATCGGGCGCGAGTAGAGCGCGACAGGGACGGAGTACTCCACGGACGCGTGATCGAGATCGACGACGTCATAACCTTCAAGGCGCAGACTATCCGCGTCGTCGAGCGGAATTTCGCCCGCGCGCTCGAGGCTTACTTCGAGCGGTGCAGGCAGCTCGGGAAGGAACCGCAGGCGCCTGGGCCGACTTCCTTCTAGCAGGCCAGGCTCAGCGTAGCCACTTCCGTTTCTCGGGCGGCATCTGCAGTTCCTCCACCTCGGCCTCACGCGCCTCGAGCTCCTTCTGGAGGCGCTGGTTCTCTTCCTGGAGATCCTCGAGAAAGCGGCCTCTCATCTTGGCGTTCTCGAACGCCTCCACAGACCGCTTCGACAGCTCCAGATACGCCTCGGCCAACTGGGGTAGGGCTGTTTTGGCGAATTCGTAGAACTCCTTCTGGTACTCCGCGCACATCTCGCATTCGGATGGGTCGTGCTCAACCAATGGAGCTGTCGAATCGAGCTCCAGCGCCCGCTGCGCCACTGAATGGCAGTCTCCGTCGAAGGCCATTATCGAAATATGGCTCACGGAAGGCGTCGGCAAACCCCCCTCGGACACTTCGCTTCAACCGAACAGCAGCCAGATCCCCAGTGCGATGATGAGAAGCGAGATTATCTGCCGGAACCGTTCCGGCGAAAGGCTGAGCAGGAGCTTCTCACCGTAGAGAGTTCCAACCACGACGCCGACCGTCGTAATCGCGATTGGAATCGCGAGCTCGGCGATTCTGTCAGATCCACTCGCGACATAGACGGGAAGGCGCGCAGCATCGACCATCAAACCAACGGCGGTGGACGTCGCAACGAACTGCGCGGGCGTGAGCCGGTAGGTGGTGAGCGCAGCTGCCCGCAGTCCGCCCTGATTTCCCGCCATTCCTCCAAAAAGACCTGACAGTCCGCCGAGGATCACGCTCGTCGCGCGACCAGGTTGAGTGCGGGTGTTCCATCCCGTCAGTCCGGCAAGGCCTGTCGCGACGAGAAGTGTTCCCAAGACGAGCGCTGCCCAGGATTCGAATCCGATCAGCAGGAAAGCCCCGGTAAGCCCGCCAACCGCGCTAGCGACACCGAAACCTTTCAGGAGGGACCGATCGATTGAGGCGCGCAGTCTCCAGCACCTGAGAGCTGTCGCCACAGCATGCGGAATCGAAACAGCGAGGATGGCGTCTGCCACCGAGTACCGGGTGGCGAGGACCGGCGTGAGGATGCTCCCTATCCCAAATCCCGCAACCGACGCTGTAATGCCGCCGAGTATCGATGTGGCGAACCAGAGGAGTGCTTCTCCGATCATTCGGGCCCCGGCGGTGTCTTGATGGAAGCTGTCAGTGCGCTACATTCAGGACTCAAGAGTAACGCGGGCGTAATTCAGTTGGTAGAATGCCAGCTTCCCAAGCTGGACGTCGCCGGTTCGAGTCCGGTCGCCCGCTCTAGCGTGAAGTAGTCGCCAGTGCCAAAATCGCCCCGCGCTCGTTTCGTGGGGCGGTTTTCATTCGCTCCCACCTCCCCGCACAGAGAACACATGTCCCGCCTGCTCGGCATTCATCACGTCACCGGGATCGCCAGCGACCCGCAGCGGAACCTCGACTTCTACGCAGGGATGCTGGGACTGCGCTTCGTAAAGCGCACAGTCAACTTCGACGATCCGCACACATATCACTTCTACTTCGGTGACGAGGTAGGGACTCCCGGCAGCATCATGACTTTCTTCCCGTGGCCGAAGGCGCGTCGCGGGCGGCAGGGAAGCGGGCAGGTTGCCGTGACGTCGTTCGCCGTGCTGCCCGGCGTAATCGGCTTCTGGATCGAGCGGCTGATCAGCCACAACATCAGGTACGAGGGCCCGACTCGGCGCGAAGGCGGCGCAGGGCCGGAGAGCGTGCTGGCCTTCAAGGACCACGACGGTTTGCTGCTCGAGATCGTCGGCAGTCCTGGCGCCGAAGCCCGGCCGGCGTGGGGCGGCGCGCGAGGCATTTCGCAGCAGAATGCGATTCACGGCTTCCATGCAATCGCTCTGTGGGTTGAGAAACACGATCCGACGGAGCGTGTTCTCCTTGACACACTCGGGTTTCGCGAGCTGCACGAGGAAGGCTCGACGAAGCGATTCTGCGTCGGGGACGGGGGGCCGGGGAGGCTCGTTGACGTCCGCGCGATCGGCGGATTCGGGGAAGGGTCAATCGGTGCAGGCACTGTGCACCACGTTGCCTTCGCGGTGCCTGACGACGAGGCGGAGCTCGAGATGCGGGAACGCGCGAGGTCCGCGTCGCTGAATCCCACGCCGGTGATCGATCGCAACTACTTTCGGTCGGTGTATTTTCGCGAGCCCGGCGGTGTCCTGTTCGAGATGGCGACGAACTCACCGGGTTTCACCATCGATGAGCCATTAGCTCAACTCGGCGAGTCACTCAAGCTTCCGGCGCAGTATGAATCACGCCGTGAAGAAATCGAAGCCGTGCTTCCCTCTATCCACCCGCCGGGATCGGTCTCGGCTGTCGATTCATCTGCGGCAGAGACCGACGCATAGCTGAATCGACGTCTCAACTGTCGTTATCAGGTTCCGTGGCCTTGGCTCGCCCGACGAGGAGGGTATAAGCCGCCGCGACGGCGATCGCGATCGCTCCACCCCAGAAGGAAACCGGGAGCAGATATGAGGCGTTCGATCCATCGGTCACGATTAGGTAAACCCACTCGTCGAGGACAAGGGCAAGACCTACTCCGAATCCAACGAGCAGAATCCGCCGGAGCCTGTCGCGGCGGCGGCGCACGACGAGCGGAATCGTGCACGCCGTGAGTAGCACTACCCCGGTGAAGAGGTGATGAATGTTGTATCCGCCCACGTCGAAATCAGCATCAGGCGTTAAGCCGAGCCAGATGCGCATCGCTGCGAACGTCAAAACCATCGTAAGCGCGAGATGACTTGATTCTTTCATGCGCGGAATCTCCCTTCCCGGCGGGCGCCAGGGCAAGAGAAGCGTCAGCTCGAAGCCGCACGCGCCTCAGCCCCGGACTTACCATCCAACCCACGTGCTGACCTTCAAGAGCAGAACGTTCGTGGCCGGCAGGCGGAACAGATCGCGGGCATCTGTCCATATGTCGTCGTCGCCTCGCGGGTCGGCGAGCCTGCTGTTGCGGCCTTGCGACCAAACGAGAAAGACCGCGCTGCCCGGACGCATCTCCCAGCGCATCACCACGTTCGCCTTCAGCTCCTTCACGTCGAATGCTGGATCGGCGATCGAGAAATCGTCCTGACCATCACCATCCCGGTCTATTGCGTACGCTCCTCCGGGCAGAGCTTGCGCGCTGACCTCGCCGAGACGCTCTGCAAAATTGCGCGAGCGTGGATCCGCAACTTCGCGAAGTGTTCCGTAGCGTCCCTCGCTGGAGAAAGGCTGCGCGTAAAGCTGAAGGGAAATGTCGCGCGTGAATGAAAGGTTTAGTCGTGCGGTCAGCGATGCCGTCACCTGGTCGAGCCCGCCCGTCAGGTGAACAGGGCTACCATTGTGGATCCACTGCCCGAGCCACTGCGCGGGATCGCGTGTCCACTGTACGGCCGGATTGAGCGAGATGTCGGCCCGTGGTGAGGGTCGGATTGTCAGCAGCTGAGCGAAGCGCGTAACGCCTTCTCCCTCATCGCCAACCGTGCGACTTGCCGACAAGGTTCCGGCGATGCTGCGCCTCGGGTCGGAGGAAAGCGACAACGCTCCGCGGGTGCGGCCCGGGAGCCGAAGCGCAGGACCGCCGCGCAGAATCGTCGGCGAAAGAACCGTCTGATCCCGCCGGATCGACCCTGCGAGGAACCAGAGATTGTGGAACTCGACGTTACCGTTCACCTGCGTGCCGAGTCCCGTGCGTTCTCCACCGTGTGTGACAGACGACCACGTGTTCCACCAACCCCACCATCTTCTGAACAGGGCCGGTCGAAGATCCTGATATCCGATCAGCAGGTGCGCGCGGGAGAGATCTGTGACGGTATGGTAGCCGAGGTCGTTCGCGTCGAATCCCGGGCTGACAACGTGGCCGCCGAGTGATCCGCGCCACCGTCCATCGTTCTTGCCGACGCTTGCGGTCGCGGAATAGCCCGCAAGGGAAGTCGCGTCCTGCGAGTAGTCGAGGTGTTCCGCGTCGGGCCGCTGATGCCGGTGCACGGGATTTCGCCTGACAACATCGATCGCGGACGCTTCGCCGCCGAGGCGGCTTGTCAGGATGGAGCCGGAAAGATCCCAGCCAAGTCGTGGCCCGAATCGAAGGCGCCCGTCGAAACCGCCAACGTATGCCGATGCCGGCAGAAGCGGGGATTGATCACCCAGGCTTCGGTTTGTCGCCGTGAACACCGAGCCGATGGCGGCCCGACCGCGAAGTGCTTCGCGGTTCAGGCGAAGAACTGAATACGCGGTGCGCGGCTCTATCACGACCCGGCCCGAGTCATTCGCGGCGACGTATTCAGCATGCTCGGTTGCCGTGATTGCGTTGAGAAGCCCGACCGACCAGCCGCTCGATGTCTTCCCTGAGATCTTTCCCGCGCCGACGATGCGCGCTGCCGGTTCGAAGTCGACGTAATCCACATCCGACGGAGGACGCCCCTGCACAGCCCGGCCCACTCGGCGCGAATAAAAAACGTCCTCTGTGCCGTGAAGCCAGCTCGCCTCCGACATCTGGAGCTGAAAGATGTCTGCTCCCTCGACGAAGAATGGCCTCTTCTCGGTGAGAAACGTCTCGAGACCGGTGAGATTCACCTCCGAAGGGTCTGCTTCGACCTGGCCGAAGTCGGGATTTATCGTCGCTGTGAGAGTCAAATCGGTCGTCAGCCCATAACGAAGGTCTGCTCCGACACTGGCTGCGACTCGATTCTGCCTGAAGAAGGGATTCGACCGTGTTCCGGGTTCTCTCGTAAGGCGGCCGAGTACGTAGGGGATGGTTTCAAGGCGCCGGCCGCTCCGCACATCGAGACCGCGCAGCTCTCCGAATCGGGATACGAATCCGTGCACGTCAGGAGGGGTCGCCGCCCACAGAGACATCTCACCTCGGCGCGCGATGAACCGCCCGAACTGGACACCCCATGTCTGGCCGGCCGGACCGGAGTTGGAGCTGAAGCGGAGCTGGGTGAGGGGTATGCGAAACTCAGCGGTCCATCCGGTGGAGTCGCGCCGAGCGGCGGCATCCCACACTGCGTCCCAGCCCGCCTGGTCTTCGTCGATGTCGTCGCTGCCGATCGCCGCATCCGATTTCACGCCGGCCGGGTTCACAGAGAAACGGAAGGCACTTCGGCGGTCGAGGTACGAGTCGATGTAAACGTGGGCCCAGTCGGAGTGTCCGCCGAAATCGCGCCGGGCCAGGGTGGCTTCAATGGAGTCGGGAGCTGAATCACCCAGCCGGAACGCCACGAAAATGGCGGTGTTGTCGTAGAGAACTCTCACCTGAGTCGGTTGTGTTGCCGGAGCGCCACCTGTCGGCAGGCGCTGCGTGAATGCTGACACGACAGGTGCCGAGGCCCACGCTTCATCGTCGAGAGAGCCGTCGATCCGGATGACTGATTCGGTGCGAGTTGCGGTAATGACTTTATCCTGCGAGATCGCGGGAGCGGGGGTCGCAAGCAGGGTCAGAATGAAGGGCAGGGCACGTCTTGAGGTCATTTGGGCGGCGATGAAGGGTTTCCGTCTTCCTTCATCTTCCCGCCTTACGCGCTGCGTCGCCTTATGTTCGCGCCCGATCGCCAATCGTCCGCGCCGAGTCGCCCGATCCCGGGGTCGGGCGGGCGATACCGGCCGCTGAGGGGGGGAACTGCTGGGCCTCCCCCTTGACGCTTTTCCGTTTCTGCATCTAATTGAACAGCTTAACTAACTAGTTAAATGGCCAAATTCTCCCCCGAGATCGCAAAAGACACCGATACAGAGCGCCGCATCCTCGACGCCGCACGCACCGTCTTCGTGAGACGCGGAACCGCGGGCGCCAGAATGATGGAAATCGCGGAAGAAGCCGGCGTCAACCAGGCCCTCCTTCATTATTACTTCCGCACGAAGGAACGACTCGCCGCCACTGTCTTCCGTGAATCAGCGTCGCGGCTCATCCCCGCGGCACTTGGCGTCTTCGGATCGGACGATCCCCTCGAGCTCAAGATCGAGAACTTCGTCCACCTCTACATCGACACCGTGAAGCGAGCGCCATTCCTCCCGGGATACGTGCTCTCGGAGATGCATCACCACCCGGAACGGCTCACCGCGATGCTCAACTCCACGGGAACCGACCCCGCACCGATCATCGCCGCATTTCGCCAGCGCCTCCAGGCGGAGCTCGACAAGCGCGCAATTGAAGGCACAATGCGACAGATCTCCGTCGAGCAGTTCATCGCGAGCCTGATGGGAGTCGTCGTGATCGCGTTCGTAGCCCGGCCAGCGCTTCGCGTGCTTTTCGATATGGACGACGAAGCCTACGACCGCTTCATCGACGAGCGGCGCGCCGAGCTGCCGAAGCTGATCCTCAACTCGCTGAGACCATGAAAACGACATGGCGGCTTTCCCTTCTGCTAATCGCTCTTCCTTTGCACCTCGGCGCCCAGGACAGCGTTCGATTCGAGCTTGGCGCTCTCCAGCACGATGCCCTGCGCCGGGATCCGCGAGCTCGCGAGATCGATCTTCTCGCCGCGCAGTCGGCGCTGCGACTCAGGAGCATCGAGGCCGAGCGGCTCCCCGCACTTGGTGTGAACGGGCAGGCGCAATATCAGTCGGCTGTCGCGACGATCCCCATTCTCCTGCCGGGCGTTGATATACCGAAGCCGCCGCACGACACATACGACGCGCATCTCTCGGCGCGGCAGAAACTTTTCGATCCTGCGATCGGTGGCCGGCGGAATGTCGAGCGCGCCCAGCTCGCCGAGTCGCAGGCTCGCGTTCAGTCGTCGCTCTTTGCCGTGAGGAGCAGCGTGAATGACGCTTACTTCAACGCACTCGAGCTCCAGCTGCAGCGCCGTGAGATCGATATCGCGATCGCCGACCTCGAGGCACAGCTCCGCCTCGCAACGAATCGTGTAAGGGAAGGGGCATCTTTGCCGAGCGAGGCGAGAGTACTCGAAGCCGAGCTGCTGCGGCGGCGGCAATCAGTCGCAACACTCATCGCAAATCGCGACGCAGCTCTCGCCGTGCTCGGCAGCCTGACGGGCCGGGAGATTCCATCGACCGCTCAGCTCGCACTGCCCGACCTCGGCCGTGAAACCGAGCGGGCTCGTGGGTCGATCACCGGATTGAAGTCGAGGCCGGAGTACGATGTGTTCTCCCGCACACGCGATTTGCTCGATACGCAACGCTCACTCGTTGCGGCGCGCGAGCTTCCGCGAATCTCCGCATTCGGCCGCGCCGGATATGGACGGCCGGGGCTGAATCCCCTCGCGAGCAAGCTCGACGCATATTGGCTCGCTGGCATTCAGCTCGAGTGGTCACCCTGGACGTGGGGAGCTGCGCAGCGCGACCGCGAGGTGCTCTCGCTTCAGCAACAGATAGTCGACAGGCAGGAGGCCTCGTTTGCTGAAAACGTCTCGCGAGCCACAGGGCGCGACATCGCCACAATCGATCGCCTCGCCGAATCGGTCGAGCAGGACGACGCGATCGTCGCACTGCGGGAACAGATTCTCGCTGAGGCGCGGATCCGGTTCACCGAAGGTGTGATCACATCGGCTGAATACGTCGACAGGCAGACTGACGTTCTGGCAGCGCGGGTCACGAGGGATGCCCACAGAATCGAGCTTGCGCAGGCCCGCGCACGGCTCCTCACAACACTCGGACTGGAGATCTCCCAATGAGCCGCGCCACACTTGTCCTGCTGCTGGCGCTATGGGCATGCGGTAATGACCGCGAGCCTGACGCCTACGGAAACTTCGAGGCGACAGAAGTCGTCGTGTCCGCCGAAACGAGCGGCCGCATCATCGAGTTCAGCCCGGTCGAAGGAATGCCGCTGTCGCGCGGAGCTGTCGTCGCCGTGATCGACACAACGCAGCTCGCTCTCGAGCGGCAACAGGTGCAGGCGCAGCGTGAAGCAACCGGATCACGCGGCGACGAAGTTTCAGCGCAGATGCGGGTGCTCGTCGCCCAGCAGGAAGTCGCCAGGCGAACATACGAGCGAACGCAACGCCTTCATGCCCAGCAGGCCGCGACTACGCAGCAGCTCGATCAGGCAGAGCGGGACCTCCG
>JBPPMU010000291.1:0-7971 GCA_051306215.1 Gemmatimonadaceae bacterium
GCCCATGGGGCACCGGCCGCCCGATTCGCGGAGTATGCGGTCTTGATTGCTCCGTTGTTGATGAATGCGTCGACCTCCGCGAGTACCACGTAGGCCGGGACGTCGAGCGCCGGACCTGATGTAACCTGGTCGAAGCTCAGCGGGACCTTGAGAAAGAGACCTGCAACCCGTGAAGCATTTCGCACCGTGAAACCCGACGCTTCTGGAGCACCGCCGGACAGTGCGTATAATAGAAATGGCGCGGCAGACAGATCGGCTCGGCCGCTCGCCGATGCAGCCTGCTGGATCGCCTCGATGATCGCCTGGTCACTTGCTGCCGTATTCGGCATCGCCGCGCGGGATGTCCCGAGAATCGCGAGTCCGCGACTTGCCGCCATCGCGCGCATCTGCTGTCCGAGAGTCTGCAGTGACGCTTCGACCTGCGGCAGCGGCGCACCAAACACTCCGCCCGATGCAAAGGCACGGGTGTTCGGACCGCCAAGCGCGACAAGAACTCCGCGCACTCTGGAAACGGTCTCACTGATATGAAGCGTGAAATCACCAGATTCGAAGAGCTCGATACGCTTCATCCCAATGTCGTGGGTAATCGTACCGGAAGGAACCGCGATATCGGCTTCGAACGGGTCGAATCCTGTTGCGGTTCCGCGAATCTTCGCGGGGCCTTCGACAAGTCCGGCAAGCTCGAAGCGTCCGTCGGGATCGGTCGTTGCCGTGATGGCGCCGATACTCACGCTGGCACCTGGAACCGGATCGCCGGTCGCCGAAACTGTGACACGCCCGACTGCTGTCGGAATCGGGGCTGCCGGGTTGTCGCTGCATGCCGTGATGACCATCGCAGCGAAGATGAAAGCAGCCGCGCGGAACCTGCTTGCGCGCAAAGGGACGAGGGATGAACGCATTTGAACCTCCGGTTTCGTGAACAACTGGAACCCATTCAATCCCAGGTACACGAATGGAGTGAAAATCAGCTCATTGATACTTGTCGCGCCGGGGCTTTGCCTGCTGTTACCAGTTAGCAGCAGTAGCGCTATGCTGTTAGCTAATCTGGATCGCTGGGGAATGATGGATCATATTTGACAATAAGGAGGCCAACAAATGAGTTACCGAATAGCGTCGCCCCTCCTGGTGTTGCTCCTGGGATGCGCCACCGCTCCCGCAAACCGGCCTGCTGTTGATCTCCCGGGTGCGGAGGCGGCGATTCGATCGCTGGAAGATCAGGAGCGCCTTGCCGTACTGAGCCGGGACGCCCAGGCGCTTCAAGGTTTGTGGTCCGAGCGCTTCATGGTGAACGCCCCCATCAACCAGGTCGCGCCGAACCGGGGCATCGTGCTCCAGCTCCTTCAGCAGGGCCTCATACACTATTCGTCCTTCGAGCGCAGAATCGAACAGATCAGGTTCGACGGTGACTTCGCGATCGTCATGGGCGGAGAGACGGTACAGCCGGCCGGGAACGCTCCCCTTGCAGGCCAAACGGTTCAACGCCGGTTCACGCACATGTGGAAGCACGAGCAGGGGGAATGGCGCCTGATTGCCCGGCACGCCAACAACGTGAATCCATCGCCTTAGATGTGCTACCCGGCGGGCATCGATGAACGCTCGCTCGACCTTTCAATCGGAGTGCCGGATATGCGAAAGCGGGCGCTCATCGCCATCCTTGTATGCTCGTTTGTCTTCCCCGCGGCTGGCCAGTCCCAGACGCCAGACCTGAAAGCCACGCAGCACGCCATTTCCCGACTTGACTTCATGGTAGGCAGGTGGCGCGGCGACGCGTGGCAGCAACAGGGTGGCACCAGGGTCGAGACGCAAATGGTCGAGACAGTCGAGCGAAAGCTCAATGGTGCAGTTCTCCTGGTTGAAGGGCGCGGCACGGTTTTGACGGGTGGGACAGAGCGTGTCGTCCACCACGCTCTTGGAGTCATTTCGTTCGATCCGGGCAGCGGCACCTACACACTCAGGTCATTTCTGGCGACGGGGCAATCCGGAGAGTTCGTGCTCACGCTCGTGGACAACAGCGTTGTGTGGACCCGCCAGATTCCCGGAGGACGGATCCGCAACACCGCGCGCTTCACCGCTGACGAATGGCACGAGATCGGGGAATTCTCACGCGACGGAACCACGTGGACTCAGATGATGGAATTGAAGCTCAAGAGGGATCACTAGCCTGAAGTTCGGGACTCCGCAGGCGTAGCCCGCGGAGTTACTCACGTCCGATAATCCCCTCCACTTCCTCCTCCGCCTTCGCAAGCCGCTCCACGTCATCTCCGAGAAGGCGGGCACCATCGATCAGCGTTGTCAGTGGCGACAGGTCGCTCGCGCCGCCGTGCAGGCGCAGGAGGTCGAGTCTGACTTTTTCCAGAGCTGCAACGCTCGCCGCAAGATGAGCTGAGGCCTTGCTGCGCCTTGCCTCAAGCACTTCCGCATCGTCTGTTCCGGCAGGCGCGAGCTCGGCGACAACGTCGATCTCCGCGCGCGCGCCGGCCGCCTGGGCTTCGAGCGCCGCGACTATCGCGGGCAGCTCCCAGAGCTGCTCCCGATACACTTCCGGCAGAGCTGCAAAGAGCTCGGCAGCAGCCACACCGAGAGCCGCCTCGGTGGCCCGGAATACTCCGCCTCCTACTGCGCTCGACCGCTCATGGGCGCCGAGCCGGCGCGCAACCCACTCCCCGATGCGGCTATTCCACAGCCGGTCCCGTATCCCGGACTGAAACCAGTCGCGAACCTTCGGTGGGATGAACTGCACGTCGAGAGCGTTGCTCAACGCTCCGAGGCCCATCGTCGAGAGTATCGGCATGAGGATCCATGCGATCCCGACCTGGTTCTCGTGGATCGTGCCCTGAATTACGAGTCCTGCCGTGACCGCGAGCCAGGTAGTCGACGCGATCGTGGCGAGGCGCAGGACCCGGTGTCCGGTTCGTTCCTCATCCGCGCGCGCCAGCGCTTCGCTTTCGGCCCGCTCCTTCCGCCCGATCTCGAGCGCGAAGCGCAGGTCGGCAAGCGTATGCCCGGCGCGGAATTGCCGGCGTGCCTGGTTGAGATGGAAGCCGATGATGGGAAGGAGGGGGAGCGAAGTGATCGCCGACAGCAGCACGATGTCCGCCGGGCCGTCGGGCCGGTTTCCCGTCACCCAGGCGACGAGGTTCGCCAGTGTGAGCACGCCGAACGCCCCCGACCACCCCATGTATGGGACGAGCAGCGGGTTCCGCGCGCCAAGCCACGCGCGCAGTGTGAGTGGCAGAGCGGGCCGCATGTCGGAGGTTGGGGCGAGGGCTTCAGCCAACGTCTCTCCATCGGGGAAGCGGCCGGCGGGGTCGGGGTCGAGGCAGCGATCGATCGCCGCAGCCAGGCCTGACGGAACCCCGGGGGCGGCCCGCATGACGCCTATCGGTATCTGCGTCGCCTGGATGACGAGCAACTCCGGCACACTCGGCGCATCGAACGGCAGGCGTCCGCTCACGGCGAGATAACCGACAACACCGAGTGCATAGATGTCGCTCCGTGCATCGACTGGCGCGTTCGCAGCCTGCTCCGGGCTCATGAAGTGCGCGGTTCCCATGACTGTGTCGGCATCGGCTTCAGGGCCCGGATGTGCACCGCCGTGGGCGATGCCGAAGTCGGTGACGAGCGCCCGGCCTGTCCCTGCTTCGAGCAGGATGTTGTCGGGCTTGACGTCCCGATGAATGATGCCGCGGCCGTGCGCGTAGGCGAGTGCCCAGGCCACTTCGCGCAATACGCGAGTGGTGTCGGCCGGCGGGAGCGGGCCACGCGTGCGGAGTCGCTCGCCGAGTGTCTCGCCTTCCACATAACTCATGACGAAGAAGACGAACCCATTCGCTTCACCGACGCGATGGATTGGAACTATGTGCGGATGCGAGAGCCCGGCTGCCGTGCGTGCCTCACGCACGAAACGCTCGCGCGATGTGGCAGTGCGCGCGAGATGCGGCGGGAGCACTTTTATCGCGACGTCGCGGTCGAGCTGCACGTCGCGCGCGAGGTAGACGATTCCCATTCCTCCGCGGCCGAGCTCACGCTGGAGGGAATACTCGCCGGCGAGGGCAGCCTGAAGCTCGAGGAAATCGCCGGAGGGATGAGTGGCTGGGTCGGTCATTCAAAGTACTTTACGCTACAAAGGAAAACGCCGCAAGCGGTCGCAAGCTGTTGGCTGTTAGCAACATTAGCGCTTAGCTCTTAGCTGTAGAACAACACTGTCGATTCCACCAGCATCCTGGACGATGTGAACGCCGCCGCGGTGATCCGAAACAGCTAACAGCTGAGCGCTAATATTGCCAACAGCTAAGCGCTGGCGAAGCCCGCGACGTTTCAAGAGGCGATTGAGGGTCAATGCCGCACCACGAGTCGTCATCGTTCAGTCCCGTGTGTTCGGAAGATCGATCGCCGGATTGCGTGAGAAGAAACCCACCGGCCTCAGCTCGAAGCTGTGCTTCGCCACCGGCATGAGCGGCCAGTCCTCCGGGCGCGGCACATGATGGAATCCCATCGTGAGCCATGCAACGATGTCCTGTTTGGCGATCGCGCGGTTCGCTGACGTCCACCTGGGCAATCCCTCGCCGGCCGTGCTCATCGTTGGATAGTCACCGGCCGCGTAAAGCTCGCGCCGCGCGTATGGGGTAACCCACAGCGTGTGATCAGTGAAGCCCGCTCGACGCTGCAGGTAATCGTCGGGCGCGAGCAGGGTCATCGCGCCATGCCCCTCGATCTGGTAGCCGACGAATCCGCCGTATGGGCCCGGCACTGACGAATTCACGAAGCGCCAGATCTCGGGCGCGTTCATCGTTGAATGACGCATGGCGTCTCGTTCGTTGCGCGCTTCGTTGGTTGCTACTGTCCACAGGCTGCGGCGTGGGTTGTCCGCTGGCAGCTTCTGAGGGACGAGGCGATCAACGAGCAAGGAGTTCTGCGTGCCATCGACGTCGAGATCGAGCCGGAACGAGAAGAAGTGGCTGTGATTCACGCCAACGCGCCCCGGCGCGATGATGCGCCCGTACTTCTCGTCATCCGGCGTGCCGGCGGCTGTCTTGGTCGCATCCATTCCCGACGCGCCAGCGTCCATTCGCAGCGTGCCGTCCTGCTGGAACACCCAGTCGAACAGGTAGTCGTAGTTGCCGGCACTCATGTACATGCGCAAGACGAGATCCCGTTTCACGCGGGCGTGAATCACGCTGCCACGTTCATTACCATGTCGCCAGGCCACGTCACCTGACGAGCGCTCGAACAGGCATGCCGCGCGCTCGCGCACACGCGGACGGCCATCTGGTGTCACGACCATTGCATTGAAGTAACGCGCGTAATCAGGACACTCCACGCCAACCGCGAGGCTGCTGGCGATTCCGCCGAATAATGCTGGATAAGTGCCGAGGTCGAAGAAGCCCTGATAATTCCATGGGTATTCCGCGTCCATGTATGGGACGAACAGCTCAGACAATGCGCCCTGGTACATTACTGAGCGATCCCGTCCGCCATCGGCGTAGCTCACGAGCGACAGGACAACTCCCCGGCGCGGATCAACGCGGAAGTGGAATTTCCAGTTCTGCCAGCTCACCTCGTGGCCGTTCACTGTGTACGATGGGCCGAACGGCTGGACCATCTGCACCGGGCTGCGCGTTTCGCGGGTCGGGCCAATCGCTTCGGCGTCGTACGCGCCCCAGACTTCGCCCATCGGCCGTACGCCTGTGTCGCTAACGCGAAGAACCTTTCCCTCCGTCAGATCCATCACGATCGACAATCCGTCTATCTCGGCGCCATATCCGGTTACGACGTTGCGATTGTCGGTACATGTCACGTGGACCAGCCTTAGTCCGCGTTCTTCCGGAAGGTCGAAATAGCCGTGGTTCGCGCCGCAGCTCACATGCCTGAAATCGGTGATGCCACGCTTGCTGATCGCGGCCTTTACGCGCTCGTCCGCGAGAGCGAGCGTTTTCATCCGCTCGAACTCGGCGCCGCTCGTCATATACTGTCGCGCCGGCACCTCCGTCCACGACACCACGCGGTTGCCGGTCAAGTCAACGATCGCCTCGTACCCGGATTTCCCGGTCGTCAGATGAACCAGGGCTTCACGCTTCAACGGCCTGCCATGCTTCCATGACAGGACTTCCGACTTCGAGGGCTCGTGGAGGCCCACGTAAAGGAAGCTTGTCGTGGTGTCCGTCCGGCCCGACGCTACAAGCGCGTTGTAGATCGTCCAGTGCTCACGTCCTGAGAGACCGTCGAGTGGGTGCTGCGGGGCTTGGGCCGCAAGTGAGAACGCCGAAAGTGCACATGCTGCGAGCGATGCGGCAACGAGCGATATGTGGCGCATTTTGGGATTGGTGGGGGAGGCCAGCGCGGGAAAACATGGGGTCTTCGGGCGGGGCTGGCTAGCGAGGATGAGCTCCGCAATGGATCGCCCTATCCTTACTTCATGAATTGCCTGCAGATTTTACGCTGAGTTCCACCCATCTGATCCTCCCTGCACGCCGGAGTTTACACCTTGAGACCTGCCCGCATTGCTTCGCTGCCTGCGCTCGCCCTGGCAATCGCCATTTCCTGCACCTCGTCGGGTGTGCCGCCTGACAACGCGCCGGATGTCGCGCGACAGCCTACAGCAGTCCCTGGAATCGAGGTCTTTCTCGCCAACGTTCCCGAGCGCATCAGGGGAAAACGCGTTGGTCTCATCACGAACGCAAGCGCGGTGAGTCGCGCAAAGGCCACTGATATCGACCTGATCGCGCAACACAGGGACCTCAAGCTCGTCGCTCTCTTTGCCCCCGAACACGGCATTCGCGGGACAGCGGCTGCGGGTGCACGGATCACCGACGAGATAGACGAGAAGACCGGCGCTCCTGTCTACTCCCTCTACGGCTCGGCGGATCGCGCGCCGTCGGACGAAATGCTGAAGAATGTCGACGTGCTCGTGTACGATCTCCTCGAGGTTGGTGGCCGGACCTGGACGTACGTATCGACAATGGCGCTTTCAATGCAAGCCGCCAAGAAGAAAGGAATTCCGTTCGTCGTTCTCGACAGGCCGAACCCCATTGGCGGCGAGATAGTCGAAGGCGCACTCGTCGAGCCGGCGTTTACGTCGTTCGTCGGGATTTATCCCATCCCTGCCCGGCACGGCATGACGGTCGGCGAGCTCGCAAAGATGTTCAACGAAAGGCACGGCATCGGGTCGGATCTCATCGTGATCAAGGTTGAGAACTGGCGACGGTCGCAGTGGTTCGACGAGACAGGGCTTCCGTGGACAAACCCCTCGCCAAACCTGAGGTCGCTCGCTGCCCTCAACAATTATCCGGGGTCTGTCTATTTCGAGGGAACGTCAGTCGCAGAAGGCCGCGGCACTGACAGGCCGTTTGAGCAGATCGGCGCTCCGTGGCTCAAGGCCGGAGAGGTAGTGCGGGTGATGAACGCGCACAAACTTCCGGGCATCAGGTTCGAGGAGGTGACGCTCACAATCGAGGCTGATGCGCGAAAGTACGGTGGCCAGACGGTTCCAGGGATTCGCTACGTCATCACCGACCGGAAGGCGTACCGGCCGGTGCGGGCGACCCTCGTGCTGATCGACGAGATCCGCAAACTGCATCCCCAGGATTTTGAGTGGCGAACATCCATCGATCGCCTGACGGGATCCGACAAGGTCAGGGCGGCAATCGAAGGCGGCACTCTCGATTCGCTCCTGGCCGAGTGGGACAGGGAAGCTGATGAGTTCGTGAGGACCAGCCAGGCGTACTTTCTCTACCAGTAACAGCAGCTATTCGCTATTGGTTATTCGATGTTGGCCAACAGCGAATAGCCAATAGCTGGCATGCCGCTGTTCTATCGATAAGAGAACTGCAGGTGAAGCGTTCGCCCGTTCATGCCTGACTGCGCCAGCGCCGCGGGATAGCGGAAGATCCCTCCTATCGAAGGTCCCTGTGCCTGCGCGCCGTCCTTGAAGTCGAACCATTCGTTGGGGTAGACGTCGAAAAGATTCGCCGC
>JBPPMU010000292.1:0-3478 GCA_051306215.1 Gemmatimonadaceae bacterium
GAGCTCCGGCCAACGATCGAGCTGGTGAGAACTTCCGGCTTCAAGGTCACCCGCCGCGATGTCGCAATATCCGACGAGGACGTCCAGAACCAGGTCGAGTCGATCCGCGACCAGCGCGCGACATGGACCCCCGTAGAGGACAAGCCGCTGCCCGGCGACATGGTCAACATCGAGATATCGATGGGCGACGAGGTAGGCGGCGAAGCCCGGTCATACCCCCTCGTACTCGGAACCGGACAGGCGATCCCGGGAATCGAGGAGCTCATCATGGAGGCGGCGCCCGGCGAGACGGTCGAGCGCCCGGTGAAATGGCCCGACGACTTCCCCGATGAGTCGCAGCGCGGGCAGTCTAAGACCGTGAAGGTCAGGCTCCAGGACGTGAAGCGGAAGTCGCCGCCCGACCTCGACGACGCGTTCGCCCGGGAGGTTGGCGACTTCGATTCACTTGATGCGCTGAGGCAGGTCGTTCGTGATGACCTCGTCGAACACGCGAAACGCGATGCGGACGCGGAAGTCAGGCAGAAGCTGATCGACGAGATAATCGGCGCGAACCCGTTCGAGGTGCCGCCGAGCTGGGTGAGGCAGTTCGCCGAGAATTATGCGGAGGCATACCAGATTCCGGCCGAAGACCGGGACAAGTTTGCGACGGAGTTCCGCTCGATGGCCGAGAGGCAGATCCGCCGCGACCTGGTGGTGGAAACTCTTGCTGAACGGGAGGGACTGGCGGCGACGGAGAAAGACATCGACGACAGAATTACCGAACAGTCAGAGAAGCGCGGGGTAAGTCCAGGACAGCTTTACGCGCAGCTCGAGAAAGGCGGGCGCCTCAAGGAAATCGAGCGAAGCCTGACCGAAGACAAGGTTTTCCAGTGGCTGCTGGAAAAGAACGAAGTACAAACCGGGAACTGAGACAAACATGCCGACCCTTTATACCCCATACGTAATCGAGCGCTCGAGCCGCGGCGAGAGGACCTACGACGTCTTTTCCCGGCTGCTCATGGACCGCATAATCTTCCTCGGAACGCCGATCAACGACGACGTCGCGAATGTAGTTATCGCGCAGCTGCTGTTCCTCGAGGCCGACAACCCCGAGCGCGACATCCACGTATACATAAACTCGCCCGGCGGCAGCGTCTCGGCAGGCATGGCGATCTACGACACGATGCAGTTCCTGAAATCGCCGGTGAACACCAACTGCATGGGCCTGGCGGCAAGCATGGGTTCGTTCCTGCTTGCGGCCGGCAGGCCAGGCAAACGGTCGGCCCTGCCCCACTCCCGAATCATGATCCACCAGCCGAGTGGCGGGACTCAGGGTACTGCATCGGATATCGAAATTCAGGCGCGGGAAATCCTTTTCCTGCGATCGAAGATGAACGAGCTGATGGCGAAGCATACCGGCCGCCCGGTGGAGCAGATCGAGCGCGATATGGACCGTGACAGGTTCATGTCGGCCGAAGAGGCAAAATCGTACGGAATCATCGACAATGTCATCTCCTACAGGGGCCAGATGGAGGAGGCAATTTCCAAGAAGTAGGCACCGACCGTATTAATGCTTGACCGCATCCGGAACCGCTGTTAGTTGTTCAGATAGCACTCGTTTGCGTCTCCCGCACCCTCAGGCCTATGTCGCAGGACAAGCACCTCCGCTGCTCATTTTGCGGAAAATCGAAGGACTCAGTCCGGAAGTTCATTTCCGGACCATCCGTTTATATCTGCAACGAGTGCATCGCCCTCTGCAACGAGATCCTCGCCGAGGACGAAGAGCGCGAGGTATCCGAGGCGATAACGCAGGTCCCGTCGCCCCAGGAGATAAAGGACGTTCTCGACCAGTACGTGATAGGTCAGGAGCAGGCGAAGAAAGCCCTTTCCGTATCGGTTTACAACCATTACAAGCGAATAAACTCAACGTCCCTGAAGGAAGATGACGTCGAGCTCGACAAGTCAAACATCCTGCTCATCGGCCCCACCGGCGTTGGAAAGACGCTCCTGGCCCGTACACTCGCCCGGATCCTCGACGTTCCCTTCACGATCGCCGACGCGACGACGCTCACCGAGGCGGGCTACGTCGGCGAGGATGTGGAGAACATCCTTGTACGGCTCCTGCAAGCCGGCGATTTCAATATCGCCGAGTGTGAGAGGGGAATCGTTTATATCGACGAGATCGACAAGATTGCGCGGAAATCGGAGAATCCGAGCATTACCCGCGACGTCTCCGGCGAGGGGGTCCAGCAGGCGCTGCTCAAGATCATCGAGGGCACCGTTGCGTCGGTTCCGCCGCAGGGCGGCCGGAAGCACCCGCAGCAGGAGTACATCCAGCTCAACACCAAGGACATCCTTTTCATCTGCGGGGGAGCGTTCGACGGCCTCGAGAAGATCATCGAGGCGCGGACGGGCCGGCGCCAGATCGGGTTCAACAACCTGCAGGGCAAGAAGGATGATGTGAAGGGCGCGCCTACACAGATGTTTGCGGAAGTCGAGCCTGACGACCTCCTGCGGTACGGGATGATTCCCGAGCTCGTCGGACGGCTTCCGGTGACCGTCGCTCTCGAAGCCCTCGACGAGAAGTCGCTCGTCAGGATTCTCAAGGAGCCGAAGAACGCCCTCACGAAGCAGTACGCCAAGCTCTTCGGCCTCGAAGAAGTAAAGATCACCTTCGACGAAGGCGCCCTGGCGGCGATCGCCCAGAAGGCCCTCAAGAGAGGCACGGGCGCCCGCGGTCTGCGAGCAATCCTCGAGGAAGTGCTGATGGAAGTCATGTTCGACCTTCCGAGCCGCGAAGACGTCGTCGAGGTAAAAGTTACCGAATCCTGCATTACCAACGGCACTCAGCCGCTGCTCGAGATCTCGCCGCTAAGGCGCAAGAAGGAAGCGTAGCAGCTTCCCTTCCGGGGCCCGGCGGAATCGCGCGGGCCCTCAATCAACCAGACTGACACGTGACTAACGAATTCACGCGTGACGGTGAGAAGCTGCAGGCGGAAGCCCGCATCCCGGTCCTGCCGCTCCGCGACGTCGTAATATTTCCTTACGTTGTGATCCCTCTGCTCGTTGGCCGGCAGCCATCACTTGCCGCGATCGACGCAGCGGTCGAAAGTGACAAACTGATCCTCCTCGTCGCCCAGAAAGAGGGCGAGACCCAGGAGCCCGGCGCCACCGACCTCCATCGCACCGGCGTGCTTGGCCGTGTCCTCCAGGTCGCGCGGCTTCCCAACGGAAGCACCCGCGTGCTTGTCGAGGGGTTCGCCCGGGCGAAGGTCACGCGATATGTGTCAGGCGGCCCCTACATGCGCGCGGTCACAGCGCCACTCGACTGGAAGGAAGAGGGTGACGAATCGGAGATTCGTGCGCTTGCGAACCGTGTGGTGTCACTGTTCGAGGAGTACGTCGCCCTTCACCGCCGGATTCCTCCGGAGGTCGTGGGTCTCATCCAGAGCACCGAATCCGAGGAGCGGCAGGCCTGGGGCGTCGCGGCGCACATCGG
>JBPPMU010000293.1:0-28033 GCA_051306215.1 Gemmatimonadaceae bacterium
GACTGGATTCCGAGGGCGCGGATAATACTGTCGCGCAGTGCCGATGCTGCCTTCGAGCCGTATGACCGCTTTCGCCATTACGAGCGAAACAGGGGGAAGTCACTTGAGACGTTGTTCGACGAGCTGGCAGCGCTTCGAGCGCGAAACATCGACCTCGTCAGGTCGTGGAATCTCACTGAGTCGGATCTCGACCTCACCGCGAAACATCCCGGGCTCGGGAGAGTCACACTCCGCCAGCTTTTCGCCGCGTGGGTGGTGCACGACCTCGGTCACATCGCGCAGGTCTCGCGCGTGATGTCGAAGCAGTATCGCGAAGAGACAGGCCCGTGGGTCGAGTACCTGCCTGTGTTGACCGATCGCGAGCCGCAGAGTTGAAGAAGCAGGCGGCAATACTCGGCGGCGGGCTCGCGGTGATGTGGCTGGTTTTCGCTCTCACCTGGATAACTGGCGGAGCGCTCGTCTATCTCGGAATCATTCCACGCACGACGATCGGCATTCGCGGAATACTCTTCGGGCCATTCATCCACGGGAGCACGGCGCATCTCGTGGCTAACAGCATTCCGTTCGTGATACTCGGCTGGCTTGTGATGCTTCGCGACCCGCGGCATTTCACGACTGTCACGATCGTCGCGATGCTGGGGTCAGGGATGCTCGCGTGGCTTCTCGGCGCGCCCGGTTCGGTGCACATCGGGGCAAGCGGGGTGATTTTCGGGTATCTCGGATTCCTGATTCTGAGCGGATGGTACGCGCGCAGTCCGGGCGCAATCCTGCTCAGCCTGTTCGTTACGGTGATGTGGGGCGGCATGGTGCTGGGAGTCCTGCCGGGACAGATGGGAATAAGCTGGCAGGCGCATCTGGGCGGATTCATCGGCGGGTTCCTCGCCGCGCGCGCGTTCAGGACGACGCAGCGCCTGAAGGTGGGCGGAGGTCGGTCGCTGGCGTAGTTTTCTCCGAACGGAATACAACGCCTTACCATATGCTAATAGCAAAAGGCTAACAGCGAATAGCTAGAGGTAACCATGTGCCGCAACATCAGGACACTTCACAACTTCAGCCCGCCGGCCACCGACGACGAGGTGAGGGCATCGTCCCTCCAGTTCGTCAGGAAGATCAGCGGTTTCACCAAGCCGTCGAAGGCGAACGAGGAATTTTTCAACAGGGCGGTTGATGAGATCGCCCATTCCGCGCGGCACCTTCTCGCGTCACTCGTCACGAACGCTCCGCCTCGTGACAGGGAGACAGAGGCGATAAAGGCGAAAGCGAGATCAGCTGCGCGTTTCGCGCACCAGAAACAGCCGGCATCCTGACGCAGGTTCGCGAGCAGGGGCGCGAGCCGGTAATCCAGGTCTCGGGCTTCAGCAAGACCTACAAGTCGTTCGTCGCTGTCGATGACATCTCGTTCGAGGTATTCGATGGCGAGATCTTCGGGCTGATCGGCCCGAACGGCGCCGGCAAGACCACGACGATGGAATGCATCGAGGGACTGCGCACCCCTGACAGCGGATCGATTTCCGTGCTCGGTCTCGATCCGTTCCGCGATATCTACAAGCTCCAGGACAGGATCGGCGTTCAGCTCCAGGAAGCGCAGCTCCAGAAGCGCATAAAGGTGAAGGAAGCGGTTCACCTGTGGGCGACGCTGTACCGACGTGAAGCATCGGTCGGGGACAGGCTGCTCGAGCAGCTCGGCCTCTCGGAAAAGCGAAACTCCTGGTTCATGACATTGTCTGGCGGGCAGAAGCAGCGGTTGTTCATCGTGCTTGCCTTGATCAACGATCCGGAAGTTGTGTTTCTCGACGAGCTCACGACCGGGCTTGACCCCCAGTCGCGACGGGCGATCTGGGAGCTTGTGCGGGGAATCCGCGAGCGCGGGAAGACAGTGTTCCTTACAACTCACCTGATGGAGGAAGCTGAGCGCCTATGCGACCGGGTCGCGATTATCGAGAACGGGCGCATCATCGACATCGGCACCCCCGATGAGCTGATCCGGCGGCATTGTCCGGAACGTGCGGTGATTCTCGTCACCGATGATCCGCTTGCTCTCGAGCGCTTCAGGAGTATACCCGGCGTAGACGAGGTGGTCTCGAGCGATGGTCGCGCGACGATCCGGGGGCGGGGCGACAATCTCGTGACGGAAGTGATTCGCTGCCTGTCGGAGAACCGGATTCACGTCTCGGATTTCCGGACTGTCCTGCCGAACCTCGAGGATGTATTCCTCAAGGTTACGGGCCACTCGATCCGCGACTAGAGCATGCTGCGAGGACTTGTCAGGCTCACCTGGATCGAGATAAAGATCTTCTTTCGAGAGCCACTTGGCGCGATCGGAACCGTGATCATCCCGGTTCTGGTATTCGTGATGCTGGGCCGGGTGGCCACGAGACTCGTTCCCTCAGGCCGGGTTGCTTCCGCGAGCTTCTTTCAGGTCGATATTCCTGTGTTCGCGGCGATTCTCATCGCGCTCAACGCTGTCCTGTCGCTCGTCGCGATAATCTCGATTTACCGCGAGGGAGGAATCCTCAAGCGGCTGCGCGCGACCCCGCTCCGGTCGTCCACGATCCTCACGACGCATGTGATAGTGAAACTGCTGCTGACGGCCGCGACTCTCGGGCTCACGCTGCTTGCCGGAAGGCGCTATTACCCGATGGGCGCCGACGTTCCGCTGCTCGCGTTCGGCGTCGCGCTGATCATCTCAACGTGGAGCATCCTGTCTCTCGGCTTCCTTATCGCGAGCATCGTCCCGACGGCCCGGTTCGCACAGCCGATCGGCGCGATGATCCTCTATCCGATGCTCGCGCTATCGGGCCTGTTCGTTCCGGTCGCTGCGATGCCTCCGGGACTGCAGATCGTCGCGAAGGCGCTTCCGCTTACCTACTCAGTCTCGCTGCTGCGTGGAATCTGGAGAGGCGATGCGTGGTCGATGCATGTGGGAAACATCGCTGCGCTCGTGCTTATCTTCGTCATCTGCACCGCGGTGTCGTCGCGGGTTTTCAGGTGGCAGTGACGCGTCACTTCATCGCCGCGAGGGCTTCGGCTATTGCCTTGCCGTACTCGAGCCCTTTGTAGAACCGCGCTATGTCGACGCGCTCGTCCCGGCCGTGAGCACCGGTTTCGGAGCCAATGAATATTCCTGAAATGCCATACACCGGGATTCCCGCGGCCCGCATGAACGCCCCGTCAGTCGCCCCCGACGACATCTCCGGGATGACAACCACTCCCGGCCAGAATCGGGACGCCACCCGCTCGAAAAGGTTCAACAGCTCAGGCGTCAACGGCGACGCCGGCGAGAGTGATGCGGGCTGAACTTCCTCGAAATTGACTGATGTGTCCGCCACTACCGCCCTCAGGGCACCGGCGACCGACGCAGTGTCGGTCCCCGGCATGATCCGGCAGTTGACCGTAGCCTGGGCAGTCTGAGGAAGAGCGTTGTCAGCATGGCCAGCCGAGAGCCGGGTGGCCACGCACGTGGTTCGCAGCCAGTTGAAGCCTCCGATCGCTGCGAGCCGGGTGGCAGCAGCCGTGTCGACCGGCTCGCTGGCGACGGCCCTCAAGAGCCGGGCGATACTGTCCGGCACGACCGCCGCTGACCGCTCGAGCGTGATTCGCGTCGTCGGAGTGACCTCGACCGGAAACTTGAAGGCGGCGATGCGGGTGAGCGCGCTCGCGAGAGAGTAGATGGCATTGTCCGATCGCGGACTTGCGGAGTGTCCGCCGCGGTTGCGAACGGTGAGCCGGTAACTCATGTAGACCTTCTCCGCCGTCTGGACGTTGAGAATCGCCTGGCCGTTGTCTGTGATCCAGCCGCCGCCGACATCGAGATTTCCCGCAAGCAAAGGGTCTCCGATGTGTCTTCTTCCTTCGCCACTCGCGAACCACCTGCTCTGATTGCCTGACGTCTCCTCATCACCGGTGATCACGGCGACAATGTCGCGTTCAGGCACGTAACCACCCCGCTTCCAGCGGATGAAGTTGGTGACGATCGCCGTTACCGCGTCCTTGTTGTCGATTACGCCGCGGCCATACCAGAAGCCGTCCTTCTCGGTGAGCGTAAATGGATCTGTCGTCCAGTCTTCTCTCGCGGCAGGGACAACATCGAGATGCCCCATGAGAAGAATCGGCTTGCCCTGAGTACGGCCTCGCAGCCTTGCGACTACCCCGCCAATCGAGTCAACTTCACCCGTCACGAATGCATCCGCCTCGCTGAATCCGGCGGCGCGGAGGCGGGCGACAACTGCCTGCGCGGCAGTAACGGTTCCCCGCGTTCCCGAAACAGACGGAATCGCGACAAGCTCGGCCATGATCGAGCGGGCAAGCGCTGAATCGGCGGGAGATATGCGGACCTGTGCTGACGATGCTGTTGCAGTGACGACGAGTGCAGGTAAAACGGCGATGGCTCTGAGGCGCATTGTCTCGTAGTTAGTGTGCTGGGAGCGGGTGCTGTGGAATTTGCACAGAGGTAACACACCGCTCTATCCCTGACGGTGGATTGAGTCATCTTTATATGAATGCCATCTCCACCACGTAAACGCCGCCGTCGCGCGGGAACAGGCCGCAAGCAGCAGGAACACACGTCCCTCCCCACCTCCCGCAACGCCTATATGGCAACGCGCGAGTGGCTCCTCGCAACACACGGTCCCGTGTGCGCTTACTGCGAGCGGAAGATCAAGGCGAGCCTCATCACGCTCGACCACGTTACACCGCGGAAAGGAAAGACCGCGTACGACCGCCGCGACAACCTCGTCCTTGCATGCCCCGCGTGCAACATCGACAAGGCTGACAAGCCGTTCCTTGCATTTCTGCTCGCCCGGAAAGCGAGGGCCGCGAGCGTCCTCAGGTACGGACAGCACCTGAGCGCGGGACTCCTCAAGCTCGCGAGCGAGATAGCTGGTCCCGACGCAACGACCCGGGCGGAACGACTAGCGGATCCGGACTACCCATATCTCGATTAGCCGGCTTTCCCGGAACCGTTCCACAGTATTGAGAGAGTTGGGAGATTCATGCCAGGCTTACCAGGATGCCGGCGATGATCAGGAGCACGCCACTGACCCTCGCCACCATTGGGCCCGAGGGGGATAGTTTCTCGATGAGAACAACGGCCGAGATCCCGGCGACCCAGAGGAGGTTCATCACTCCGCCGACGAACAGGAGCAGCATCAACATCCAGCAACACCCGAGGCAGAACGCGCCGTGCGTGATTCCCATTCCGATCGCGCCGCGCTTTCCCTCCTTCCACGATGTCGTCAGGAATCCGAGCGGGCTCCGGCAGTGAGTGAGACAGCTCTGCTTTGCGGGGAGCCACTGGTACAATCCGGCGGCAATGAGAATTGCCCCGCTCACGACCGGGTTCGCGCTTCGCATTTCCGGCGATAGCACCGCAAGAGAATGCAGCGCCCACTGGATGAGCGCAGCGACTGCGCTGAAAGCGACCCAGACCGTTAGATACCCGCCCGCGAAGAAGGAAACCGGAGTGCTCTGCCTGCCACCAGCCGCCCGGGTGGTGCCGATCCGCGAGAAGAGAAGAATCACCGGGGCGGCCGACGGCAGCATCATCGCCATCATCATCACGGACCACATCGCGAAGAGAAGGAATGCCTCTTCAGGCCCCCAGCTCACCACGGCCGTGGCGGCCATCTGCATTCCATCCATTCCGCTGCCGCTCATCCCGCCCGGCATCGGGCCGCGGAAGAGGTAGATCCACGCAGCGGCGACGATGAGTGTGAGCGCCGCCGCCGTTGCTACCTGCTCCCTCGAATACGACCTCAGGCCTCGTTAGTCCAGTTGCACTCGGCCACCGCGGCAAACTTCGCGGGGTATTCGAAGTTGAGGTCACCCCACGAGATCTTCATCGTCTTCGTGGTGACCGCGCGGCCGTCGTTCCAGAAAAAGCCGCCGCTCGGATAGGTGATGTGCACCTCGTTGTCGACGCCGGTGACCGGATTCTTGAGGGACTCTGCCTGACACTCGAGCACGCCCGCCACCCTGTAGAACGAGTCTGGCCCGCCGAGGTTCATCTCGATCGGCTTTTGAATCGGCCCTTCGAGCTTTGTCACGGTGGCGGCGATCGCCTCCCAGGGCATGCCGCCCATGGCGCCCGTGCAGATCGTCGCGATCGCGTTCACCTGCTCGGGAGACACCTTGTCGTCGATGAAGAGTGCCACATGGCCATTGCCATCGTGGATCGCGTTCGGGTATTCAGCCGCGATGACGAACTTCACGCCTCTCAGGTCGACGTCGCCAAAGTTTCCCTCCGTGACGTCGTAGCCGATCAAGAAGTGGCAGTAGCCCTCGTTCGGGAATCCGTGGAACTGGCAATTACAGCCATGCGCGCAGCTGCACGCTTCGAGGCTCATCGCCTTAACCTTGAAGCTCGTACGAGCAGGTGATTCTGTGGCCGTTGTGCCCATGTTTCCTCCTTGATTCGAGCGTTATCGCATTCCGTCCATCATAGTGAATTGTCGGACGTTATGGAAGAATCAGCCGCGCGGGCGATTTCGTTGGGATCGTCGATGGACAGGTCCCACCACTAAATAGTATAGTGGAAGTCAGCCGGGTGAGCTTCACCCTGCGCACGCCCCCTCAATGCCCCTGCGGCCGGCGGTCTCAGGACGTAGATACGCAGGTGCATGGCGGTTGAACAGGCGGCATTCTTAGACAGGTCAACCAGCAAGGACTCAGCCAATGAATTGGATTCTGGTCGCAGCGAGCGCCATTTTCGTATACGGATCCTCCGCCGTCGCGCAACCGGTTGCGTATCCCATGCGTGCTTCGGTACCAAACCTGGATTCAATAATCGATCGACCAACGAGCGAGCTTGGGGGAGTCGTGTCGCGATTCGCCAGCGATCTCAGCTCGATTAGCCGAAGGTACGATGCGCCGGGCTCGCCTGATCAGCGCACGCGAATGCGCGCGTTCTTCAACGACTGGAGGACCCGGGTTCGTGCGGTCGATTTCGACAAGCTGGGTCAGGATGCCAGGGTGGACTACGTCCTTCTCTCCAACCACCTCGGGCACCAGATCGATCTCCTGGATCGCCAGGAAAAACAGCGGACCGAAACGCAGCCGCTGCTGCCTTTCGCCGACAGGCTGCTCGCTCTCCAGGACCTGCGCCGAAACCTCGTCACGGTTGACCCGCGGGCAGCGGCGACAACTCTCGCCGCAGTCACGCGGCAGGTCGACAGCCTGCGCGCATCTTTCGAGCAGGCAACAGGGGGCCGGCAGTCAGCGCCGCAGGTGTCGCGCACGGTGGCCAACCGCGCCGCACGCAATCTTGATGAGCTTCGCGGGGCGACCCTCAACTGGTACCGCTACTACGACGGCTACGATCCTGCCTTCAGCTGGTGGATGAAGGATCCTTACGCGCGATTCGATACGGCACTCACGCGCTACGCCCGCACCCTCAGGGAACGGGTAGTCGGATTCAAGCCGGGCAGCGGGGCGGCTGGCGCCAACGAAGGCCCGATCATCGGCGACCCGATCGGCGCGGAAGGTCTCGCCGAGGAGCTCAGGTATGAGATGATAGAGTACACGCCGGCCGAGCTGATAAGGATTGCCGAGCGTGAGTATGCGTTCAGCCTGAGCGAGATGAAGAAGGCATCGCGCGAGATGGGTTTCGGCGACAACTGGAAAGCTGCGATGGAAAAGGTGAAGGACACCTACGTCGAGCCCGGGAAGCAGCCCGACCTCATCCGCGAACTCGCCTGGGAGGCGGAGGAAGTCTTCGCGAAAAACGACTGGGTGACCATTCCGGCACTGGCGCGCGAAGACTGGCGCATGGAGATGATGACTCCGGAACGCCAGCGTGTCGCCCCGTTCTTCCTCGGCGGAGAGTCGATCATCGTCTCGTATCCGACGTCGGGAATGACGGAGGAGGAGAAGTTGATGAGCCTTCGCGGCAACAATCCGCACTTCTCCAGGGCCGTCGTGTTTCACGAGCTGAACCCCGGCCACCATCTCCAGGGTTTCATGGCGGCGCGATACAATCCGCACCGCCGGCTGTTCAGCACTCCCTTCTGGAACGAGGGGCAGGCGCTCTACTGGGAGATGTTTCTCTGGGATCACGGATTTCAGCAGAAGCCCGAAGACCGGGTAGGCGCGCTGTTCTGGAGAATGCACAGGAGCGCGAGAATCATCTTCTCACTCAGCTTCCACACCGGGAAGATGACTCCCGAGCAGGCAATCGACTTTCTCGTCGACACAGTCAACTTCGAGCGGGCGAACGCCGAAGGTGAAGTGCGGCGCTCATTCAGCGGTGACTATGGTCCACTCTACCAGATCGCCTACATGATCGGCGGGCTCCAGCTGCGCGCGCTGCACAGCGAGCTGGTTGCGACGGGGAAGATGACCAACAGGCAGTTCCATGACGCCGTGCTCGAAGGCGGCCCGATGCCGATCAAGATGGTGCGAGCGCGACTGGGCGGTCATCCCCTGACGCGGAATGGTGCCGCGCCGTGGAAGTGGGCTGACACTTTGCCTCCGCCGCGGCCGCTTTAGGCAGCTAGCGCCTGATGACGCTCAGGATATTCGAGTAGTCGTCGGTCCAGGGCCGCTTCGTGAACGAAGGCTCGAGCTCGACCCACATGGTGTCAGCGGCGAGCGGCCCGAAATCCTCGAGCCGGCGCGCCATTATCACCCAGTCGCTCTCATAATCGTACTCGGTGTCCTGTCGAGTCTCGCTGACCGAGTGGTTCTTAACGCGTGCCTCGAGGCCGGCGTCGAGAGCGAGGTCGGCCACTACCGGCTCGAGATCGAGGCGCCGGTTGCTGATGTGGACCATCAGCACTCCGTCCTCGGTCAGCGCGCGGAAATAAGTCTCCACCGCCTCGCGCGTCAGGAGGTGGACCGGAATTGCGTCAGAGCTGAACGCGTCTACAACGAGAAGCGAATATTTTGCCTCGGGCTCGCGCGCGAGCGTGAGCCGCGCATCGCCTAACACGATCGTCGGAGCCACTTCGCAATCTGACATGTATGTGAAGAAGCGCTTGTCTCGCGCAATCGCCTCGACCTTCGGGTCTATCTCGTAAAACGTCCAGCGTTCGCCTGGCCGCGAGAAGCAGAGAATCGAGCCCGTTCCAAGTCCAACGATCCCTATGTCCGCGCCCTCGAGCGACGGCGCCAGCTCCCTGAACACATCTCCCACCGGCCCGGCCGGGTGATAGTAGGTGATCGGCGTCAGCCGTCTCGCCCTCTCGGTGAACTGCGCTCCGTGAATCGTCGTGCCGTGATAGAGCATCATCGCCGGACCCGGCGCGCGGGCGACACGGTAGACACCGAAAAATGACCTGTCAGCATACAAAACCGCCCGCGTTGTCTGGAGGAAGTGGCCGGTGACCGCGATCGCCGCAATGGCGAGCCCGAATCGCAGGGCGTCGGTCATCAGCGACACGACGACAACGCCTGCGACGAAGCAGATGATCCAGAGTGACGATACACCCAGGAGCATGTGCGTCTCGAGGTCGTACCTCGAGGCAGCGTAAAGGAACACTGCCGGGAGCAGCACTATCGCGATGTTCCGCAGCTCGAGCCGGCGCCGCGAACGGGCCAGACGGAACGTCGGACGGAGAAAACACGCAATCACAACCATCATCAGGTAGTCGCGCGTAGAATCGAAGAGCAATGGGACGACGAGAGCCGTGAACGCCCCGCCAAGCGCACCGCCGAACGCCATCCAGAGATAGAACTCGGTGAGATGTGCCGGATGCGGCCTCGACGCCGCGAGCCGTCCATGAAGCACGAGAGTCGTGAACGCGAAAACCCCGAGATGAAGAGCGTAACCGCGCTCGAAGCCGATGCTCACCTGCCAGAAGAAGATGAGCGCGAGGGCAGTGACGAGAATCGCGTGAACGCTTGCTGCCGCGCCGGTGAGAAACTTCCCGCTGTTGCTGAAGACAATGACGAAGGTCAGGAGATACAGTGCCAGCGGAATCACCCACAGGAGCGGGGTGGCGGCGATGTCAGTGCTCAGGTACGTCGTCACGCCGAGCAGCAGGCTCGACGGAACGAACGCGAGAAGAACCCACATTACGCGCTCCCGCCAGACGGGCTTCGGTACGTCGGGGTGCACACCTGAATCCGTAGCTGCCTTCCCGTCGGGCAGCCGCCGCCAGATCGCAGCCCCGCAGGCTGCGATGAGGACGAATGCAACTACGTACACCCACGTCCAGAGTCTCGTCTGCTCACTCAGGCGCAACGACGGCTCGAGCAGCAGCGGAAAGGCGAGCAAGCCGAGAAAGCTGCCAGCATTGCTGGCGGCATAAAGAACGTACGGGTTCTTCACAGGATCGCGCGCCGATGCCACCCACCTCTGCAGCAGGGGAGCAGTCGCCGAGAGCACGAAGAAAGGCGCGCCGAGGGAGACGGTCAGAACCGCGACGAGCCAGGGAATCACGTTGCCGGAGGCGGGCGGCGCCCAGCCTTCGGGAAGCGCCAGCGGGAGCTGGATGAAACACACAGCGATGAGCGACGCATGGAGAATTATCTGGCGGCGCGGCGGAAGATACCGCGAGCTGGCGTGAGCGTAGAGGTAGCCGAGCAGCAGTAGCGCCTGGAAGAACATCAGGCACGTGTTCCACACCGCGGGTGACCCGCCAAGCAACGGAAGCACGAGCTTGGCGAAAAGTGGCTCGACCCAGAATATGAGAAACGCGCTTGTTAGCGCGGCGAGTCCGAACAGGAAGATCATGTCAGTTGCAGGATTGCTGTGCTTTCAGAGACCGTCGAAGTGTCCGGCCATCCTTCGCCGCATCGCAGCGTCAGGCAAACGGCCGGTGCAGGCGCCAATGTTCTCAACCATATGGGCCACCTGCGAGGTAGCGGGAATCGCGCAGGTAACCGACGGGTGTGAGACGGCGAACTTAAGGAAGAACTGGGCCCAGTTCGAGCAATCGGCCTCGGCAGCCCACTCCGGAATTGATCTGCCGCGTATTCTGTCGAACAGGTTTCCCCCGTCCAGAGGCCGGTTGAGGATCACCGCCATGCCGCGCTCCCGCGCGAGCGGCAGCAGCCGGGACTCCGCCGCGCGGTCGGCAAGGTTGTATGTCACCTGGATGAAATCGAGCGGCTCCCGCCGCATTATGCGCTCGAGCTCCTGATGCCGGCGGCCGTGTGAAGTCGTGACGCCGATGTAGCGCACCCGGCCCGCTGCTTTCCACTCCTTGAGCGTCTCCAGGTGCGCCTCCCAGTCGAGAAGGTTGTGAACCTGCATCAGGTCGAATCTCCGGATTCCCCACAGTCGTCGTGAGTCCTCCATCTGAACAGCGCCGAGGCGTTTCCCCGGAATCCAGACCTTGCTGGCCGCAAAAAGCCCGCTCCGCCTCGATACCCGGCCCAGGAGATCGCCGACTACGCTCTCGGAGCTTCCATACATCGGCGAGGAATCAATGAGCGTCCCGCCGCCGTCGAAGAACGCCTGCAGAACGGGTGCGAGTCGCGCCCTCGCCGCAGTCGACCGCCCCGCATCGAAGGTGATCCACGTGCCCATCCCGATCACCGGCACACGCTCGCCGCTCGAAGGAATGGCGCGCGTGAGGAGTTCCTGCGATTGTTCATCCCGCAGGAGCGGTAACGCGGCATATGCTGCCATCAGCTCGACGAAGCGGCGGCGTATCATGGTTACGGGAGGGAAGGTAAATGAAGAAGCAGCTTTCGAAAATTATCGAGGCGCTCGACCAGGCCATGAGGAGGCTCGATGAACTCGCTGAAGCGACGCCGGCCGATCGCTGGAGCGCGCGAAACGATCCCTCCCGGTGGTCTGTCGCCGAGTGTGTCGCTCACTTGAACCTGACGAGTGAGGCATACGTGCCGCTCATCCGTCAGGCAATCGCCGATGCCAGGAAGCTTCCGCAATCCGGCAACGGGTACAGCGGGACCTTCATCGGACGAATGTTCGGCGCACTGGTTGGCCCGCTTCCATCGATCGGCAGGGTTCGCATCGGACGCGTGAAGACGCCGGCCGAATTCGTGCCGAGCGGCAATCTGCCGAAGAACGTCGTGGTCGCGGAGTTCAAGCGCCTTCAGGATGAGCTCACCGGAATGGTCAGGGAGGGCGACGGTCTCGCGCTGGACAAGGTTCTCATTACCTCTCCGTTCGGTGGAAAGGTCCGCTACGATTGTTACTCCGCCCTCGTTCTCCTCCCGCGCCACCAGGAGCGTCACCTCCAGCAGGCCGAAAGCGTATGGAGCTCGTGATGCGGTTTTTCACTGCCGCGGCGCTGTTGCTGTTTCCCGGCGCGGTGTCTGCCCAGACAGCAGCCGAGCTTGCGGCCCGGATCGAGCAGCGAGCGGGAGCTACAGTTCAGCCGAACACCGTCGACACGTTCAAGGCGGGAAACCCTGATGTAAGGGTGACCGGCATCGCCGTCACCATGATGGCCACTCTCGACGTGCTTCAGCGCGCCGCGGCGAAAGGCCACAATCTCATCATCACGCACGAGCCGGTCTTTTATTCGCACCGCGACGCTACAGACGTTCTGGCAAACGACGGCGACCCGGTATTCGCCGCAAAGCAGAAGTTCATCGCCGACAACGGGCTGGTGATCTGGAGATTTCACGACCGGCCGCATGCGATGAAGCCCGACATGATCCGCGCGGGCATGATCGAGGCGCTTGGCTGGGAGACACATCAGCAACCTGACAACGCCTCGCTGTTCGACCTTCCGCCTACTACAATCGCCCGGCTCGCATCGGAGCTCCGCGAAAAGCTCGGTGCTCATGCCCCTCGGATTGTTGGTGACCCTTCAGCTCGCGTCGCCCGGGCCGCGATCACGCACGGTTTCCCCGGATTCAGCGCGAACCGCGCCGCGCTCCGCCTTCCAGGTGTCGAGGTTCTCGTCATGGGTGAGGACCATGAGTGGGAAACGATCGAATACGGAGTCGATGCGGTGACAGCCGGCTTGCTCAAAGGCCTCATAGTGCTGGGACATGTGCCTTCGGAGCAGTCGGGGATGGAGAATGTTTCACGCTGGCTGAGAACCTTCATCCAGGATGTTCCCATTGAGTTCATCCCGACGGCGGATCCGTTCACCCCGCATAACTGACAGCATGTTTGTAAGCGGCTCGTGTGGAGAGTGAAAGGCATTCTGCATAAGCCTGTTTGTGCATAGCTGCCGACTGGTCCCACCACTACGTTAGCCGCCGGCAGTCGGTGGACAGCCCACCTGCGTGCAGCGATCGATTGCGCCAGGTCCTGTCACAAACCCGGAGGGCTCATTGAAATATCTTTGTCTGATCTACGAGGACGAGAAGATCTGGGACAGCATGCCGACCGATGAAGCGGGAGCGATTCTGGGTGAATATCAGACCTTCACAGAGTCGATCGCGAAAAGCGGAAAGCTGCTTGCGGGCGAAGCTCTTCAGCCCTCCGCGACAGCGACAACTGTGAGAGTCCGGAACGGAAGGCCGTCAACGAGCCCTGGTCCCGCGGTCGACATGAGCGAGCAGCTCGGCGGATTCTACCTCGTCGAGGCAGGAAGCATCGACGAGGCAGTCGAGGTCGCCACCCGGATTCCATCGGCGCGCCACGGATCTGTCGAAGTGAGGCCGATCATGTCCTTCAGCGCGCCTTAGCGGGATTGCCTATGGCGGTGGGGAACTAGCGAATCCCCGCAAGAGTGGCTACGAGGAGCGCAGCCCGTTGTGGCCCCTTGTAGCCCTCGTTTCCGTCATCGTACCACTCACTGAGTGAATGCGATCCGCGACCTGTGCCCCCGCCCCCGATTCTTATCGCGGGGATTCCAAGGCTCATGGGAAAGTTCGCGTCAGTGCTCGACGCGCCTGTCGCGGAAGTGAAGCCAAGGGCACGTGCTGTCGCAAGCGCGGCGCGAACTATCGATGCGGTGTCAGGCTGCTGGGCAGCTGGCCTTACCCCCATCGTGTCGATCTTCATCTCCAGCGCGACATCAGAAGCAGGCCAGCGTGCTTTTTCTTCATCGAGCGCTGATCGAAGCGCGGCCCGGATCTGCTCATCGACTTTCTCGAGCTCGGTAAGGGACGGAGAGCGCATGTCGACTTCGAGAACACCGGCTGCAGCGATCGAATTGACGGACGTGCCACCCGAGATTACGCCGACGTTGAAAGTCGTCCGCGGGCTGTCGGGCACCTTTATGTCACCGATCTTCGATATCGCCCGGCCAAGCGCGTGAATCGGGTTCGGCATACCGAAAGCCCCGTAGCTGTGTCCACCCGGGCCGAGGAAGCTCACGCGATACCGAATGCTTCCTACCGCCGCGGTGGTCACGTCCTGACCGGCTCCGTCGATGGTGATGAAATAGTCGATCGCACCAGCGGGAAATTCCTTTGTGAAAAGGTGCCGCACGCCCCGGAGGTTACCGGGCCCCTCTTCTCCCACCGTGCCGACGAAATAGACGGTTCCGCTTGTCTCGACGCCCGCTTGCTGATACGCCCGGGCCACAGCGAGCAGCACCGCAAGCCCGCGACAGTCATCAGAGATTCCCGGCGCCGTCAGACGTGTTCCATCCTGCTTTACTGTTACGTCCGTTCCTTCGGGAAAGACCGTGTCGAGATGTCCGGAGATCATCACTGCCGGGCCCGTGCCGTTGCCCGGCCGATCGGCAATCACGTTGCCTTCGGCGTCGATCCGCACGCGATGGAGGCCAAGTGTCTCGAGTCTCCGCTTCAGCTCCGCCGCCCTTGCCGCCTCCTTGAACGGCGGCGCGGGTATCTCGCAGATCGAGACCTGCTGATCGAGAGTCCATTGGTTGTCGCGTTCGATCATCTCCATCGCGGCGCTGATGCGAGGATTATTGCGAACGTCCTGCTGAGCGGCCGACGTGCCGGAAGACGCAGCCAGGGCAAAACATGCTATCGCGGCGATCGCCAGCGGGGAGCGGCGGAGCGCCCTCGTCATGGGTGAAATCATCCCTCAAGCTACCGGCGGTGTAGACTTTGTGCATCTTCATGCCGGCCAGATTCCGCCTGGGACAAAGTCGATTAAGGAGTTTTCAATGCTGCGTTTATTAGCTGCTGTAGTGTTCGCTTTCCTGCCATCAGTGGTCCCGGCTCAGCAGACATCGGGTGCGGCCGGAGTCGCCGCCGCGAGTCCGCTTGCCACCGAAGCCGGCGTCGAGATCCTGAACGCTGGAGGGAGCGCTGTCGACGCGGCAGTTGCCGTTCTGACAACGCTGGGTCTCGTCGAGCCGCAGAGCTCGGGGATCGGCGGCGGTGGCTTTCTCATGCACTACGAAGCTGCCACGGGAAAGATCACCATGCTCGACGGGCGCGAAACCGCACCCGCCGGTGCGAGTCCGACGATGTTCATCGGAGAAGACGGACGACCCATGGATAGACTCACGGCGATGACGAGCGGACGGGCAACCGGAGTTCCCGGTGTGATGCCGATGCTCGGCGAAGCCCACGCGAGGTTCGGCAAGCTTCCGTGGAGCAGGCTGTTCCGCCCGGCAATCACCGCGGCTGAATCAGGGTTCAAGGTCCCGCCGAGGCTCGGGAGATTTGTGAACAATCCCGCGCTTAAAGCATCGCGGCCTGATGTTGTCGCTCTTTTCTCGCGCCCCGATGGGTCGATCGCCAGCGAAGGTGAGATCTTCACGAACCCGGCATACGGCACGACTCTCCGAGCCCTCGCAACGCGCGGTTCACGCGCGCTGCACGAGGGTCCGATAGCGCAGGCAATTGTCGATCGCGTCAGGCAGGGAACGAATCCCGGCTCGATGACGTTGGCAGATCTGGCGGGTTACAAGACTGTCGAGCGTGAGCGCGTGTGCAGGCCGTATCGCGAACATATCGTCTGCGTGCCACCGCCGCCGTCAAGCGGCGTATCAGTGCTGCAGCTGCTCGGTATTCTCGAGCATACTGACATCGCGCGGCGCGGACCCGCCGATCCTCAGTCGTGGTATCTGTTCGCCGAGGCGAGCCGCCTCATGTATGCGGATCGCGAGAAGTACATCGCGGATCCGGCATTCGCGAATGTTCCCGCGCAGGGATTGATCGATTCCTCATACATCTCGGCGCGGGCGAAGCTCATCGCGTTGCATGCGGGTGATGCTCCCGGGGCCGGTACGCCTCCCGGTGCGGTCGCGACAGCCAATGGGACAGAGGAGGGTTCCGGCACCACCCACTTCGTGATCGTTGACAAGGAAGGCAACGTCGTATCGATGACGGCAACGGTCGAGTCGGTGTTCGGGTCAGGCAGGGTCGTCGGCGGATTCATTCTCAACAACCAGATGACGGATTTTTCCTTCCAGCCAGTCATCAATGGCGTTCCCGTCCTCAACGCCGTCGCCCCCGGCAAGCGCCCGCGCTCGGCGATGCTTCCAGCAATCATTCTCGACAGGAATGGAAAGTTTCGCGCGGCAATCGGATCGCCGGGAGGCGGGTCGATCCTCGCGTACAATGCGAAAGCGATCCTCGGGTTTCTCGCGTGGAACCTCCCCATGCAGCAGGCGATAAACCTTCCGAACATCGTCGCGAGCGGTACCTCGTATAACGGGGAGGCGTCGAAGCTTTCTTCGACGGTCGTCGCCGGGCTGGCGGAGAAGGGCGTGGTTGTGACGCCCGGCTCCGGAGAGGACTCGGGGCTGCATGGTGTGATACTTCGCGGCCCCGGTGAGCTCGAGTTCGGTGCGGATCCGCGCCGCGACGGAACCTCAGCGGTAATCCCGGGCATCGAGGCAACTGCCCCTGCGCACGATCACGGTCCTGGCGGGCATCCGGCTCCGCGACTGGGAACCGTGAGTTTCCCGAATTCGGGCGCGAGTGCCGCACAGGAGCCGTTCCTGCGCGGGATCGCGCTGCTTCACAGCTTCGAGTACGAAGATGCTGGTGAAGCATTCCTCGAGGCGCAGAAAGCAGATCCGACGCTTGCCGTCGCGTACTGGGCCGAAGCGCTCACTTACGCACGCCTTCTGTGGGGGCTCGACGATCCAGTTTCCGGCCGCGCAACTCTCGCGCGGCTCGGGCCTTCACCCGAAGCGCGAATTGCGCGGGCGCAGACCGACCGCGAAAAACTTTACGGGCGCGCAGTTGAAGCACTTTACCACGATGGCACTCTCGCCGAGCGTGTGCGCGCGTACGTTGCGGCGCTGCGGACGCTGAACGAGCGGTACCCGGATGACCTCGAGGCGCGAGCGCTGCTTGCGATCTCGCTCCAGATGGGCGGAGCAGGCTATGACGCGCTTGCCCAGCAAGCTCTCAGGAAGGAGGCGATATCCCTCGCGCAGAGCATATTCGAGGCTCGGCCGGAACATCCGGGCGGAGCGCATTACCTGATTCACGCGACCGACAACCCCGAATTCGCGCCTCTCGGGCTCGCCGCGGCGCGTGCGTACGCGAAGATCGCTCCCGACGCCGATCACGCTCTTCACATGCCGTCGCACATCTTCGTGCAGATCGGCGCGTGGGATGATGTAGTCGATTCGAACGAGCGGTCGTGGGCAGCTTCGCGCGCGTGGGTGAAGTCGCGCGGCGCACCCAATACCTCTCTCAGCTTTCACGCCCTCTGGTGGCTTCAGTACGGATACCTCCAGCAGGGGAGATACGCTGCCGCGAAGGCGACGATCGACACGGTTGATGCCGTTCTGGCTGGAATAGACTTCGACGCATCCGATGCGATTGATGCCCGATACGCGGTCAACGAGTTCAGGTTCAGCTATGCGCAGGCTACTGGCGACTGGAGTGTTTACGGTTCGGTTCCGACCGCGATTCCGGCGTCTAACGCATCTTCGCGGGCGCAGAACTTTGCGTTCGTGACGAACTACGGCTCAGCCTTCGCCGCGATAGAACTCGGCGACACTGCCACGGCGAAATCGATCCTCGAGACCCTTCAGCCGGGCGGATTGCGTGGCACAATCGCGCGCGCGCAGCTCAACGGGCTCCTGGCAAAGGCGCGGGGCGACCGTGAGCAATATCTCGTGCTGCTTCGCGAGGCGGCCGATGCTGACGCGAAGGTACTTCACTTCGGTCCCCCGGGACTCGCGCCTGCCCACGAGCTGCTCGGCACCGAGTTGCTCGAAGAGGGGCGCTACGCCGAGGCTATCGAGGCCTTCCGGAAGTCGCTCGAGCTCATGCCGAATCGGTCGATGTCCCTGCTCGGTCTGGCGAGGGCCCAGCGAAAGTCGGGAGATGCGACAGGGGCGCGTGACACCTACCGGAAGCTCGCGGCCAGCTGGCACAATGCCGATCAGGGCTCACCTGAAGTTGCTGAAGCCGTCGAGTCATCGCGTTAGGCCCCGTTAGACGCGGCTAGCTGCTGAAGCTCCGAGCCATCCCGGCATCCGGCGGGTATCATTCTTCCATTGGTGCCGGGGCGCGGGAGAATTGTGACCCGGCATGGCGAATCGAACCTTCCACTACTATAAATAGGCGCGGCTTATGGCAGCTCGGCCTGCCGCGCAATTCCGATCAGGAGCGTAAATGCGTTCGTTGACTCAAATCATTGACGTACTGACACTTGGGTCAGACAGGCCGATAAGGCGGCTGGTAGCTTATTACGCCTTTCTCGGGCTGCTTTTTGTCCTTCTCCACTACTTCCTGCCGCAGGCCGATCACTTTCTGCTCGGCAAGGGAATGGATGCGTCGACGACGCCCGCGGGGCCCGTTGTTCTTCAGGATGCCCTGAGCGGTGCTCCAGCGGCGACGGTCGGGGCCGGCGGGATCGATGAGACCTCGCTGGCGGGCATCTTTCTCACGACGACGCTGATTCTCGTCGGCACGATGCTGCTGATGCTGCCGGTTTCATGGGTCTACATGTCCGCGCGCCATGTCCCTGGTCACAGCCAGGCGGTGGTTCAGACGCTGATCATCCTGCCGCTGGTTGTTGCGGGTATCGTTCTGATCGTGCGCGACAGCCTCGCTCTGGCGTTCTCGCTCGCCGGCGTCGTTGCGGCCGTTCGTTTCAGGGCTAACCTGCGTGATACGAGGGATGTCGTTTACATCTTTCTCGCTATCGCGGTCGGATTTGCGGCCGGGGTTCAGACGCTTGCCGTTGGGGCCGTGCTCACGATCGTCTTCAATTTCGTGATGATGTGGACCTGGCGGACCGACTACGGCCGCAACGTCCTCACGCCTACCGCTGCGTCGCGGTGGTCAGGGCCACTCAACAGCCTCGCGATGACGAGTGAGTACGATGCGGTTCCCGACCGGGATCTCGTGCTTTCCCTCACTCCGCGCGACGCGAACAAACTTGCCAAGCGGTTCGAGCGGGTAAGCGAGGCGCTTGGCGGGCCTGACAAGAAAAAGGCCAAATACGACAGCGTCCTATCGCTCATGAGCGACCACGTTGGCGATGCACAGGAGCTCGTCGAGCGGGTGCTCGACAGGCTGGCCAAGCGGTGGCGGCTCGACGAGGTTGTAACTCACACGGGCAAGCCGTCGGAGATTTACTATCTGGTCAAGCTTAAGAAGCTCGTGACACGCGACGAGTTTCTTACCGCCGTTCGCGAGGAGGCTGGCGAGAGAATCGAGTTGGCCGAGCTGGAGAGTCGCGAATCGGTGGAGGAACAGGTCGGGCTCAAGACATGATCAGTCGCCTGCGAGTGCTTTGTGCAGCGGGACTTGTGTCGCTCGCAGCGTGCGGTGCGGAGCCGGAAGTTGCGGCATCGCTCGAAACCAGGGAGCAGGCGACCCGGCAGCGACTCGCCGCCGCTGCGGAAGGTGGTGGCGACGCGCCGGTTGCAAAATGGCGCATGCCCGCCGCGCTTCTGGAGATCTCGGGACTCGCCCTTCTCGAGAACGGAAACATTCTGGCGCACGACGATCAACGGGGGCGGGTGTATGTGATTGACCCGCTGAAGGGCGTGATCCTCAAGTGGTTCGCTCTCGGCAAGAACGGCATCAGGGCGGATTTCGAGGCAATAGCCGTTTCGGGGAGTGACATCTTCATGCTCGTCAGCAACGGCAACGTCTACCAGTTCCGCGAAGGCGAGGATCGCGCGAGTGTCCCGTTCACGAAACACGACACGAAGCTCGGCAAGGAGTGCGAGTTCGAGAGCCTCGAGATCGAGGCGGGAAGCGGCGCGTTCCTGCTGCCGTGCAAGGAGATATACAGGAAGAGCGACCGTGACCAGCTGATGATCTACCGATGGCTCATGCAGGCGGAGGGGGAGCCGTCGGTTGAGCGTATCACGGTGCCGCTGGTTACAGCGATTGGCGGCAACGACTGGAAGAGGTTACGCCCCTCGGACATGACCATAGACCCGCAGACCGGTAACTACATTGTTATTGCCGGCCCGGAGAAGGCCCTGATCGAGTTCACTCCGCAGTGGGAGGTCGTGAGATCCCTGCCGTTGCCCGGCGATCCGGAGCAGCCTGAAGGAGTGGCGATTACGCGCGATGGCATCTTCATCGTGGCCAGTGAAGGCGTAAGACGGACTGGGGAGATCGCCCTCTATTCGTGGACCGACATGACAGGAGGCGTGCGCGCGGCAGCTTCGGATACCGTGGATTCTGCGCAAACGACTGCCTCGAACTGACCAACATTCGGAGACTTTCAGGTATGAGCTTTTCCCGTCGCGCGCTGACGGTAGCGGGCGCCGCATTTGTGGCTGCTGCGATTCTCGCGCCTTCCCTCACCCTCGCCCAGACCCTGCCCCCGATTCGAGCGAAGGACAGTGTCACGCTCGTTCCGTACGTGAAATACGACAAGGGCCCGTTCCACCGTTTTCTTTTCGGCGACAACTACCGCGATATCTGGGCGACTCCGGTCAAGGTGCCGGTGCTCGACCTGGCTGACTTTGCCGGCGGGCTCGAGCCGAAAGAGACCGGCGGCGGAAAGCAGACGCGCTCGCTGAAATTCAAGGGCGCTGACGGAAAGGAGTGGACATTCAGGCCCGTGTACAAGGCGCTGCTGGACCTGCCGGACAGCTTCAGGGGAACAGTCATCTGGAACGTGGTGATGGACGCACGAAGCGCATCGCATCCGACTGCCCCTGTCTCCGCCTCGCCGATCCTGAAGGCGGTCGGAATCCTTCACGCGCCGTCAGTGCTCGTCGCGATGCCCGACGATCCCGCCCTCGGGAAATTCAGGGAGGAATTTGCCGGCGTGCTTGGCGCGATCGAGGAAACTCCAGACGATCCGGACGATCCGCCCACTGCCGAATTCGCGGGCGCTGACAAGATCGAGAACAGTGACGACCTGCTCGAGCGCATCAACAAGAGCCCTGACGACCTGGTGAACCCGCGCACTTTCCTTCGAGCGGTTCTCGTCGACATGCTCCTGAACGACAATGACAGGCATGCCGGGCAGTGGAAGTGGGCCCGTTTCGAGGACGACGGACTGTGGGAGCCGATTCCGCGCGACCGCGACAAGGCGTTCATCGACTATGATGGCTTTCTGGTGGGGCTGGCCCGCGGAGGGGCACCAACGCTCGTGAGGTTCGAGAACACTTTTCCGCGGCCACAGGATCTCTTCGACAACGGCGTCGAGTTCGAGCGGCGCCTCCTGAACGGACTCGAAAAGCCTGCGTGGGACTCTGCTGTCGCCGATGTCAAGGCGGCTGTCACTGACGACGTTCTTGCGGCAGCGATGGCGCGGCAGCCACCGGAATTCGCCGGGGCAAGCCGCGAGATCCTGGCCAAGCTTCGCGCGAGGCGCGATGCACTTCAGGACGGCGCTGACGAGTATTACGCCTACATGGCGCGCATCGTCGACCTCCACGCGACGGACGCCGATGAAACGGCCAGTGTCGTGCGGGGAGAGGGTTTTGTCACGATAACACTTCAGGAGAAAGACAAGACCCCCTACTACAGCCGACGCTTCAATGCGGGCGAAACACAGGAGATCAGGCTCTACCTGCACGACGGCGACGACGTCGCAACGGTGACTGGAAACGCTCAGTCGAGCATCACCGTGCGAATCATCGGCGGTAACGGAGACAACCGCCTGACCGATCAGTCGAGAGTTGGCGGACGGGCAAACCCGACGCGCCTCTACGACAATGGAAAAGTCTCAGGCATCGAATACGAAGTCGGCAAGCCGGTGGAAGAGGACAAAGATTCCGCACTTCCCTTCAACAGGGTGCCGGTGCTCCGCATATACAGCATGGAAGTCGAAGCATCGCGGGACCGTGGGACGCGAATCGGCCCGACTGTTGGATTCAGGAGCGGCTACGGACTTGGCTTCACGCCGAAGATCGGCGTGACGCGCACGAAATACGCATTCAGGAAAGCCCCTTACGCGAGCACGCAGTCGCTCGACGTCGCCTATTCAACCGGCGTTCAGGGCTTCGAGATCGGCTTCGAGACCGACAACAGGTTCGAGAGCACCGGTTTCCACTGGTCCACAGAGACCCGGATGTCGCAGATAGCAGTCGCGGATTTTCGCGGATTCGGCAACCAGGTTCTCACCCAGCTCGATTCGCCCTGCGAATTCTGCCCCATCGGCGACACGCCTCCACCCGATGCTGACTCTAAGTACTACCGCGTAAACCAGACGCAGTACCTCTTCAATCCATCATTCGGATATCAGTTCGGACCGAGGAGCGACGTCTCCGTCGGGCCTGTCGTGAGGTACACAGTCGCCGACAGCAGTGCTTCACGGTTCATATCCGAAGCGAGACCATATGGATTCCGTAGATTCGGCCAGGCGGGACTGCAGGTGCGCCTTTTCCACGACACTCGCATGGCTTCGGACACTGGAAGAAACCGCGGTGGAGTCGACTTCAAGGGAAGCGTCACTCCGCCGCGCTGGGGAACGCTCGAGTTTACCGGCAGCGTGTTCCCGTCGATGTGGGATGTCGAGGGCACATATGAGAACCTTGCAGCAGTGGCGACTGGATATCTCACTCTGCCGGTTCTGACCCGGCCGGTAATTGCGCTCCGCGCCGGAGGGCAAAAGCTGTTCGGGGACTTCCCCTGGTTCGACGCCGCATTCATCGGCGGCTCGAGCTCCCTCCGCACCGAGCGGAGACAGCGCTACGCTGGCGATGCGTCGATTTTCGGCACGGCCGAGTTACGGCTTCCGATCGCGAAGTTTCCGCTGATCCTGCCCCTCGATGTCGGCGCGCTCGGATTCGTTGATGCTGCGCGAGTTTATCTGGACGGCGATTCCCCGGGAGGATGGCACAGGGGGAGCGGCGCCGGAATTTGGATCGGCGTGATAAACCCGGGGACCAACCTTACTGTGCTTGCGACTGACAATGCGGACAGGAGATGGATAACGAGTCTCGGATTTGCGTTCTAGATCCAGGACTGAGGACTCACTTCTGACCGACTGCGGACTGCGGACGTACTGCGGACTCTGACTCGAACTACTGCGGACTGCGGACTGCGGACAAGGAATGAATGAACGTTAGAAGAAATATTCTCTGGTGGCTCGCTCTTCCCGTTTTTGCGCTCGGCTGCAACGGGTGCAATTTCGGACTGAACACTACGCCTCCGCCGGGCGATGCTCCGGCGCGAGAGATCGCGCTGTCCGGCGCGGCAGTGCTCATCGGAGCCGGGGACATAGCCGACTGCGGCAACATCGGCGACGAAGGCACCGCCAGGCTTGTCGACAGCGTTCTCAAGGAGAACGCCGCGGCGAATGTCGAGACTGCTGTGTTCACGCTCGGCGATCACGCTTATCCTGTCGCCACTGACCGGCAGCTGCGCAGGTGTTTTTCGCCATCGTGGGGTGACCCGAAAAAGGGAATAATGAAGCTCGTGCGACCCGCGATCGGCAATCATGACTGGCAGTCGGCGCGCGGCGCGCCCTACTACCGGTACTTCGGGCGGCGTGCCGGCGAGCCGTTCAAGGGTTACTACAGTTACGCCATTGGCGACTGGCACGCGGTCGTCCTCAACAGCGAGCTGGCCGCCGAGGGCCGACGGGAAGAGATTGCAGAGCAGGAGGAGTGGCTGAGGAAGGATCTCGCCGCGAACGACAAGCGCTGCACTGTCGCGTATTTTCACCGGCCGCTGTTCAGCTCCGCCTACAGGCAGGGGGATCCGAAGCTGCGGCCGATATGGGAGATCCTGTATGACGCAAACGTCGATCTCGTCCTGAGCGGGCACGACCATCATTACGAGCGCTTCGAGCCGATGACCCCGGCAGGTGTGCGCGATACGGCAAGGGGAATCGAGCAGATTCTCGTCGGCACCGGTGGCGCCACCCTTCGGGGGTTCAGGTCGCGGTTCGGATTGAGGCCCCCACCGCCGTCGGAGCACTCAATGGCGCGAATCCAGGGAAGGTACGGGGTACTGAAATTAACCCTTGGCCCAACCGAGTATCGCAGCGCGTTTCTCGAAGTTGGCGGCCGCGTCTGGGATCGATCAGGCGGCAGATGTCACTAGGCGGAGGCGATCGCCGCCGCAGGGTCGGGGTCTCCAATGACGAAACCGGGACGCGGGAGTTCGAGATCGACCGGCGACCGCTGCCGGATCGTACGAGCGCACCGAGAGGAGGCCGCGCGGGCTACGCGGGCGAAGACGCAACGTGGAGCCGCGACAGGCTCTCGCGTCACCACATCATCTCCGCTCACAATTTCGCGGAGGTTGCCGCGACGATCGAGCAGGAAGAGCTCGGGGACGTCCCGCCCGAGGAAAAGTGGAAATATCGCGCGAACATAACAGCCGCCGTGCTTTCGTCTGCCGCCTTTCTCGAGGCATCGGTAAACGAACTCTATCTCGAGCTCCAGAAGGTCACGCACTCCGAGGACTCCCATCTCCGTCACGAGCTCGCGCTGCTCGTCAACGCATGGCCCCAGATTGTGAAATCCCCGGTCCTCCAGAAATACCAGATCGCACTCTCTGTCACTGATGCGGATCCCTACAACGAAGACGTGACACCATTCGCCGAGGCAGATTGCCTCGTTCGTTTGCGCAGTGCGCTGCTGAGCTACGGAGCGAGCTGGGAAGACAGCCAGGGCCGGCAGCAGGAGCTCGAGGTGCGCCTGAAGGACGCGTTCCCGCCGAGCCCGCTGGTGTCCGCGAACCGACCGTGGTTTCCTGACAGATGCCTGAGCGCAGGTTGCGCGAAGTGGGCCGTGAAGACAGTGCAGATCTTCACTAACGACTTCTACAAGCGGATGGCTCTGCCGGGTCGGCCGCTGGTCGGAGACAACTAGGCCTCAACGCCTCCATTCGGCCGGCGCGCTCGCATTACCGGAGCGATCCACCGCCTGCACGAGCACGCGCTCCACAGAACTGTCGAGTTGAATCGTGCGCTCGGCGCCAAAGAATATCCGCGTCACCCATCCTGACGCAGAGCGGGCCCTGACGGTCCACCATCTTGCCTCCTCTCCGGAAGCAGGCGTGATCTGAAGCTGGCCACCGGCGACTGAGATTGCGGGTGAGCCGGGCGCAGCCGCATCGAGCCAGGGCATTGACGGCACGAGCGCCGCGGTCGCGTAAAGATCCCCAGCAAGGGAAGCCGCGAGGGCGCCGCCGTTGCGGTTGAGAGTCCACGACGTGTTGTAGAGAACGTTGCCGGACGCCTGGGGACGCGACCGCGTCAGCCGGATCTGTTCAGGTATCTCCAGCATCGAGAACGCTGACGCGGTTCCATCATTCACGCGGTATGCGGCGAGCCCCGGCCAGACGTGGCGGCCCATCGCGTTCTGCGCGATCCACCAGTCGAGAAGCGCAGGGTAACTCTGGCCGGACGATCCTATCGCCCAGTAAAGCTGGGGTGCCAGATAATCAACCCACCCCTGCTGAAGCCACTTTCGCGAGTCCGCGTATATGGTCCCGTATGCATCGAGGCCAGTCACGCCCGGCGGAAAACCAGGACGCCATATTCCGAACGGCGACAGCCCGACCTTCATCGTCGGCTTTATCGCATGTACCTCCCGGTACATTCGCTCGACGAACCTGTCGATGTTGGCGCGCCGCCAGAAGTCACGCGGAAGTCCGCCGCTGTTCCGCGAGTACGAGTCGTCGTCGGGGAAGGGGACGAGCCTTCCCATGTTGTCGTTGATCTGGTAAGGGTAGAAGTAGTCGTCGGCATGAATTCCGTCGATGTCGTACCGGCTGACTATGTCGGCGATGACGCGCATCGAGTGGTCCTGCACTTCTGGCTCGCCGGGATCCATCCAGATGTTGCCGCCGTAAACGCGAACGAGGTCGCGCCGTGCCCGGAAGATGTGAGGCGCGACAAGGCGCAGCGTGTCGGCGGTGTTGCCCGCGCGGAACGGATTTACCCACGCGTGAAGCTCCATCCCGCGCTTGTGAGCCTCTTCGATCGCGAAGGCAAGGGGATCGTATCCGGGGGAGACGCCCTGAGTTCCGGTCAGCATGATTCCCCACGGCTCGAGAGAAGAGTCGTAGAGCGCATCGCCGGCCGGCCGGACGTGGAACACAATCGTGTTTATCCGCATCGCCGCCGCCCGCGTCATTATGTCGACGAGCTCCGCGCGCTGGGCGTCGGCTGTGAGATTATTGCGGGATGGCCAGTCGATGTTCGCGACAGTTGCGATCCAGAGGCCGCGCATTTCCCGCGCTACCGGCGGAGCCGCGGTGTCCGCCGGCGGAACCGGAGGACCGGAAATGTCCCCGGTGGAGCCGGAGCATGCGGCGAGAACGACTGTCAGGACTGCCGGGGCAGCGAAGGAGCGCAGGGACATTTTGATTTGCAGTGGGAACGCGACGGCGCTGTTGAAACACTGCAGCCGTCGCGGCGTAGGTGCAGATTGACAGTACTTTCACTACCAGCCATGCAGACAGCCACACAGCCGGGAACACCAGCAGTCATAGTTGAGCCCGCGACCGCCGCGGCACAAGTGGCAGGCGCCGCGAATGTCGAGGTCGCGCCTCAGGCAGCCTACCAAGTAGCACGCGCGGTGCGGCGGGAGCTGAGAAGCCAGCTGGACGCGCTGGTATCCCAGCGCCACGGGATCCTGCGCGAGCTGGAGGATCACAATGTGCAGGGGCCCGCGACCGCCGGCATGCAGCTCCGCATCGCGCAGCTCGATTCGCGGATAGCGGAGCTCGACATCGCGATTGCGAAAGCCGATGCTCAGGTTGCAATCGCCGCCGGGGTTCCGGGCGCCGTGGTCGACCCGCCGCGGACAGTTCGCGATGGACCGCCCGAGGAGGTTTTTTTCGTCGTTCCAGTCCTGCTGACGATCGCCCTCTTCCCGGTGATGATTGCCTTCGCCCGCCGCATCTGGACCCGCGGTAGCTCTCCCGCGGCATCACCACAGCTTGGCGAAGAGCTTGCTGCGCGCCTCTCCCGCCTCGAGCAGATGGGCGAGGCGACCGCGCTGGAGGTCGAGCGGATCGGTGAAGGCCAGCGTTTCGTCACCCGGCTGTTGACCGAGAAGGCGGATCATGCCCTGGGTGTGGGCGAGCCGGTCAATACTCGCCGATAGGGAGGAATCCGCCCTGAAATTCCCTTGCCCATCGTCGAAAAGCGCCGCATTATAGCCGTTCTGGCGGGCGATTCATGAACCGTCCTCTGTCTACCCCACAAACGGAGCACCGCGTTGATTCTCATCAGGGGAATCCTCTTCGCGGCGGCCTTCCTGGTTTTTTCTGCAGGATCCGCCGGTCACGACATGACGGCGGCCGAAAGTGGCAACAGCCTTTCGGCCCCGCGGACAATGCGCAACGTGTCGAGCGTCCCCGGGACGGTCGAGGTTTCTCTTGCTGCAGAGCTGGGCAGTATGACGCTCAGTCCCGGCGGGCCGACTGAAGTTTTCACCTACAACGGCACGATCCCCGGTCCGACTCTCGAGGTTCGCGAGGGCGATCGAGTAATCGTTCATTTCGAGAACCGGTTGAGCACTGCCACGACCGTGCACTGGCACGGCCTTCACATACCGTTCGATGCTGACGGCAGTCCCTTCCATCCCGTTGAGCCCGGGGAGAAGCGCGTCTATTCCTTTACGCTCCGTCCCGGCTCCGCCGGAACCTACTGGTACCATCCGCATCCGAATCACGCGACCGGGATTCAGGTTGCGAAGGGTCTTTACGGCGCGATAATCGTTCGCGCGCCGGATGACCCGCTTCCGCGGGATCTCACTGAGCAGGTAATCATGCTCGCGGACAACCGGTTCCTTCCCGATGGATCGATAGACCTTCCCGAGATGGGGTCGCACCAAGCGACAATCGATGAGGAGAACGGCCGGGAAGGTGATGTGCTGTTCGTGAACGG
>JBPPMU010000294.1:0-3034 GCA_051306215.1 Gemmatimonadaceae bacterium
GTTTCTAGATTGCTTGTTCTATCGCGGGGTGGAGCAGCCTGGTAGCTCGTCGGGCTCATAACCCGAAGGTCGCGGGTTCAAATCCCGCCCCCGCCATGAGAGTTGGTGCGCGGCCGGTCCGAGAGGACCGGCCGTTCGCATTTGTAAGTTCCTGACGGATGTTCTTCCTCCGGGGCTCGGTACGGTATCCTACTTGCCGCAGGCAAAAATCCGGGGGTTACATGCAGATAAACGATGAGGTGGGCGCGGCGAGGCGGGCGATGCTTCTGAAGGAAATTTCGGCGCGTCTCAAGCCGGTTTGCGTACACTATCACGAAGAGGATTTCGCGACGCTCGTCGCGAAAATGGCGGACCGGCAGCTAGCGGCCGAGGCGCGACTCAGGGATCAGGCACAGTTTCGCGCGCGAGCATGAATTCGAGGTGAGGGGATGGTATGCCGCGCTGCGTCTCGAGCGAGTCCGCCGCTGGAACTCACTGTTTGCCTCCGTTAGGTTCCCCTGCTGACGACCGCAGACCTGTTTTTCTGGTTAGGTCTCTGTCACGGCAGGGTAGCTCAGCCGGTTAGAGCACGGCACTCATAATGCCGGGGTCGCGGGTTCGAGTCCCGCCCCTGCTACTTACGGAAGTCGTTTAATCCAACTGGGTTAGGCGACTTTCTTGTTGAGGTCGGCAGTGTGTCGCGGCCGGTTGGTACACTGGCTGATGCAAGTCGGCGAGAACCAGGGCGATTCTGATGCTCGCGCAAGCCAAACGGCGCCGCGCGGGGCGCTGTTCTCTGGGGAGCGACCGCGTTGTCACGCGTCGACGTCGTAGTCGTCTGTGGTGTATTCGGCCACACAAGTCGAGTCAATCTTGGCCCCGTATGTCACTCGACACACATTGCATTGGTTTGATGAGACATATGCGAATCCGAGCACTGTTACCAGTCGGCGTTGGAGTCTTGCTGCTTTCCGGTTGCATAACCGGGCGGGTGAACACGGTGATGAACAGCTGGGTGGGCAACCACTACTCACAGCTTCTAATGTCGTGGGGGCCGCCCCAATCAGTGTATGACGACGGCCTCGGTGGTCGGATTCTGGTCTACACTGCTTCCCGGCAGTGGACTACGCCTGGGCAAATGACCACGACAACGACAGGCCGCGCTACAGTTTACGACAATGTCATTTGGGGACAGGCGCAATCCCATACACAGTTCACTTTGCCGCAGACAACTGGGTACACATCGTGGCGGGCATTCGCCATTAACAAGAACGGGCAGATCTACAATTGGTCGTGGCGAGGACTCTGACGGACTGGCGGCGGTAAGCGAACAAGGTACAAGGCGCAAACGCCGGCCTGACAATGGTTGCGCTTGCGCCTTGAGATTTTCCCGGAATCAGTCGATCTGTCCGCGAACTTCTCCGCCAGGGAAATCGCCGGGACCGGTATTCGTGCTCCCGACGCCGTCGTTAGTGTGGACGTTCACGTAAGTGAGCCCGGCTCTCATCGCCTCGAGCAACGGCATGTCAGTGCCAACATTCGCGGCCGGACACATCACGCCCGCCGCCGAGAAGCTGCCGGAGTTGAGGAGGCCATTGTGCGGGCCGAGCCCACTCGCTGTCGGAGCTCCACTTGTACCGATTACGGGATACAGCCAGATGCGGACCGGCCCATTCGCTCCAGGCAGCCCGCAGTGGATGTGAGCCATTATGACGTTCTCGATATTCGCCGCGATGAGCGTGAACTCGACGTCGTCACCTCTCACGCGAAAAACGGCCTGCCCCTGAGCGCGCGAATCAGCTGGCGTCGGCTCCCCCGGAGCGACAGAAAGAACCTCCTCGGCGCCCGTCATGTGGGTTCCGAGAGTGTGACCCGCGTTGCCGCCTTTTGCATACAACGGCGCCGTCACCTCGAACGAGTTTTGCGCAGGCCCGTCGGTACACGCGCCCGCAAGCGCCGCACACCCGATAATCACGATTCCTTTTTTAAGCATGAACACCCCCTGAAGTGGTCATTGAACTCAGTCAAGCACGGCGACCATCTGCACGGGGCAGGCAATCGGGGCGGCGGGATCCCATCCGGGGCGGTGAATTACAGAATTCCGGCGGTGAAAGACATTGCGACATCACGCGCGACACGCGTGGCGCTCACCTGAACGATTTCGTCTCGATTCGGTCGTCTGGGACGAATCTTTCGCGCGAAGGCATCCTCACCCGCGGCAGCGTTTCCCGGTCGATCACCGCGTCGGCGGCAATGATCCCGTTCTGCGCCAGCAGGAATGCGACGACCGAATAAACCTCATCGGGCGGGAGAGACAGCGGGGCCGTGTGCGGCATCGCGCGATTTATGTAGTCATACAGCGTCGTCGCATGCGGCCAGTAGTTGCCGATCGTCTTGACATATTTCGGGTCGTCGCCGAACGCGAAATCATTCTGATGCTCCACGCCGATCAGTCGCGGATATGGACCGACGCCTTCTCCCGCGACTCCGTGACATGCGGCGCATTGCCTCGCGTAAACGAGCGCACCTTTCGCGGCGTTTCCTGAACCCTGCGGCAAGCCGGCTCCCGCGGGATTCACGTCGATGTCGACAGACGCAAGCTTAGCGGCCGAGGGCTCCGTGCCGAGGTCGAATCGTTCGGGGAGAGTGACGGCCTCGACCATTCGTCCCTCTTCTTCAGTCGAGCCCTGCCTACTTTCCGTGCCGCCTGCATTGCATGCTGAGACCGCAAATGTCGATGAGATCAGCAGGGTTGCACGTAAGCGCATCATCCGTCAGCCGGCGAAGAAGACACGGCCATCACCATCGAGACTCCACGAGCGGATTGCGTTGAAATGGTAGTCAGTTCCCGGGCCTCGCCCTTTTCGATAGGCGGCGACTGTCGGCTGCACGTAACCTGCCTCGTCGCGCGCACGGCTCAAAATCGTCGTCGGGCGACCATCCCATTTCCACATTAGCTCGAACCGCGTGTGGGCCACCGGCAGCACGTTGCCGGCGAGCCTCGCGGGCATCCAGGTGCGCCCGCCATCGGTGCTCACGTCGACCGCGGTGATTC
>JBPPMU010000295.1:0-33632 GCA_051306215.1 Gemmatimonadaceae bacterium
CGCTCGAGGAGCGCGCGATAGAACGGGACCTTATCCCACGCGTGGGCAACGACTCTACGCAGGCGCGCGTCGCGAAATGTTTCAATGCTTTCGCGCGTTCGGGAGTGCTGGGGGCGTAGCGCGCGGTAGACCGGGTGGCGGTCGAGCAGGAACATCCTCATTCGTGAGACACGAGCGTGGGCAGGGCCTCCGATCCATCCTGCGAAGCCCAGGTGCGGTGCAGCGGCCCAAACATCGTGCAGATATACATGCCTATCGGGTGGTATCCACCGGGCGCGACGATTGAGAGGCCCGCCTTGTTCATGAGCGCAATCGCGCCGTACCCTCGCGTGAATCCCCGAGCCGCAAAATGCGCATGCATGGTGGAAGACCGCGCCATCACAAGCTTCGACCGCCGGTACTCCTGCCGCGTGTAGCTGTCATATATGTAGAACGCCTTCGGCTCCAGCACGATGTCCGAATGGACGTACGGGATGTGGGCTCGCTTCTCCGCGGCCCATGCCGCGTGCACGATCTTGCCCTGGTACCAGGCTGCCATGCATAGATGTCCCTGAGCAAGTCGCCGCTCGGTCTCGGCGCGAGCGACCCACGGCTTGAACTCGAGGTATGCGCTCAGGTGCGACGCGTCAAGCGTCTCGATGACTGCGTCGATATCCGCCCTGCGGACGGCGACATCCGGCCCCACCTGCTTCGTGACGACGACCATGCGCCGGTAGAAGGTCGTCAGGACCTTCTGCCCCAGTCCGGTCAGCAACGGTTCCTCCTTCACGTGGTCCGGGCAAGCCCGGGTTCGCGTTGCGGTGCAACGAACACCAGAGCTGTTGCCGCAAGCAGAGCCAGGACCCCTCCAAGCGTGAATGCTGCCGGCGAGCCCGCACGATCCCAGATCAAGCCAAAGATCAGCGAGGCGGGAAGCGCGCCGAGCCCAATCGCGAGGTTGAACCATCCAAATCCTGCGCCGCGCCTCGATGCAGGGACAAGGTCGGCAACGAAAGCCTTTTCCGTTCCCTCGGTGAGCGCGTAGAAGACCCCGTAGCTCGCCATCAGCGTCCACGCATGCCACTGCGCCGTCGCGCGCGCGAAACCGAAGTACACGATCGCGTAGACGACCCACCCGGTAATGATCAGTGGCTTTCGCCCGACCCTGTCGGAAAGCGAGCCTCCCCAGGTTCCGAGAGCCGCCCGAACAAGGCTTAGCAGCGCCCATAGTATCGGCGCGAGCGCCACAGCAACGCCAAGCTGATGCGAGCGGAGCAACAGAAACGCATCGGTTGAGTTGCCAAGCGTGAAGAGGAGCACTACGCCCAGATATGCCCAGAACCTGCGGCCGAGATTCTCGGTCGATGGAAGCCCGGACGGCGCGCCTGACGACTCAGCATGCCGTTCCACGTCCTTCACCGCCACCACTAGAAGGATGACAGCGAGAGCTCCCGGAATCGCGGCCAGCCAGAAAATGTTGCGCAAAGACACGTCGAACCAGGTCAGCAGCGCGTAGGCCATCAACGGTCCAACGACGGCTCCCGCGTTGTCCATCGCGGTGTGAAATCCGAACGCCTTTCCACGAGTGGCTGTATCGGTGGAATCTGCAAGAAGTGCATCGCGGGGAGCCGACCTGATCCCTTTCCCGATCCGGTCCGCAACACGGATGCTCATTACAACTGTCGCCGACTGGGCAATTGCGAGGAATGGGCGCACCGCTGATGCGATGAGGTATCCGGCGACGACCAGTGGCTTTCTCCGCCGCACCCTGTCCGACCACCACCCGCTAACCGGCTTGATCAGCGCCGCGACGCTCTGCGCCGCTCCTTCGATGGCACCGATGAAGGTCGCGTTGGCCCCCAGCACGGTGCTGAGAAAAACTGGGAGCAGCGGGTAAATCATTTCCGTCGCCGCGTCGGTGAGGAAGCTGACCCCCCCGAGCGCGATGACGTTCCCGCTCAGGCGCCTTCCGATATTCTCACCTCGGAATTGTCACCGACTGTCACTACGCCGTTGACGCCCTCGAGAACGGCGTCATCCCCGACGAGCGAATGCGTGATCTTCGACCTCCTGACCTGCGCGCCAGTTCCGATGATCGAGTGGGATATCGTGGAGCCATCGATCACGCTGCCACTGCCGATCGAGACGTTCGGCCCCACCGTAGAGCCTGACAGCTTCACTCCGTCTTCAATGTAGACGGGCTCGACGATCGTACAGTCACCCGTATCCTTCGGGCGGCGGGCGCGCCCCTTCGTGAGCATCGTCTGGTTCGTTTCCAGCATTGTCTCGATTTTGCCGGCATCGTACCACCCCTCGACGTCGATAACCTGGATCTTCGCGCCTTTCTCGATCATGTACTGGAACGCATCAGTGAGGTAGTACTCACCCTTGTTCGTCGGCGAAGCGAGAACGTGATCGATGCCCTCGAAGAGCAGCTTCCAGTTCCTTATGTAATAGAGCCCGATGTTCGCGCGCTTCGAGATAGGAGTGCTCGGCTTCTCGACGATCCGGGTCATGTTCCCGCTCTCGTCGGTTACCACCACGCCGAACCGCTGGTAGTCCTCTACATCCTTGGTCCAGATGATCCCGTCGGCATCAGTCGTGTTGACGACCGAGAGGTCAGCGTCGAAGATCGTGTCGACGAAGATTATGAGCACCGGCTGGTCGACGAGGTCACGGGCGAGGGCGATCGCGCCGGCAGTGCCATCCTGGATCTTCTGCTCGATGAAAACCGAGGGTATGTCGAGGCTCTGTCTCGCGAACTCCTCGACCTTCTCCTTGAGGTGACCCGTGATGTAGATGATCTCCTCCACGCCGCCGAGATCGCGAAGCTGGTCGAGTACGTATGACATCACCGGTTTTCCGGCGACCTTCATCATCGGCTTCGGCGTGACGTGTGTGTGCGGCCGGAGTCTCGTTCCCTTCCCCGCGAGCGGTATTATCACTTTCATGGTGCGCTTGTCCCCTCTCTTCCGTATCTGTCGGACAGTCTCACTACATCATCGAGGTCGGGCGTCGATGCCTCGAGCACGTCGCAGTCGGTGACCGCTTCCATCTGGTGAACCGTCCCGGCGCTGATCCTGAACGACTCGCCGGCGGTCAGGTGCATGTCTTCAAGATCCTCACCAAGCTTGACCCGGTAGATCAGCTCGCCGGATAGGAGATAAACTGTCTCATCCTTCCGGTTGTGGTACTGGACCGAAAGCGCCTGGCCCGCGTTGATGTGAAGAATCTTCCCGACGTACTTGTCGGTATGGGCCCAGATCGTCTCGTGGCCCCAGGGTTTGGGAACGATAGTTACGGCCACTCTGCCGGTGCCGCCCCCCGACTTCCCGGCCTGTGCTGAGTCTGTCATTCGTAAATATCTCCAATTCAATGGTTTACGGGCAATCCGCAACGGGCACACTTTCTGCCTTTTCCACGCCTCATGATCATCGCTCCGCGGTACATCCCCCGGCTGGCGTCGACCGTCGGGCTGTTCACTCGATATGGCCTGATGGACTTTGCGCGTGGCCAGACCCTGCTCGAGATGCAGGGTGCCGCCCTCGACCAGGGTGCCGTGCCGGTCGAGGATGACAAACGTGACAGGATGGCCGAGGCATTCAAGGATCGGCTCATCGAGCTCGGTCCTGCCTACATCAAGCTCGGCCAGGTTCTTTCCACGCGTCCCGACCTGCTGCCCGCGACCTACGTGAAGCAGCTCGAGAATCTCCAGGACGGGGTCCCCGCGATGGAGCTTGGCGAAGTCGAGAAATGCATCCAGGAAGAGCTCGGCGCACCGATCAACAAGCTTTTCGGCTCATTCGATCCCGAACCGCTCGGCAGCGCGTCTCTCGGCCAGGTCCACGCAGCGGCACTTCGCGACGGCCGCGAGGTCGTCGTAAAGGTCCAGCGCCCGGGGATAAGGGAGACCCTCTCGGATGACATGGAATTTTTTCACGAGCTCGCCGGTTTTCTCGCAGCGCATACATCGGCCGGCGACAAAGTCGACGTAATCGGAGTCGTGCAGCAGCTCGAGCGGGCGCTGGTCGACGAGCTCGACTACAGAACCGAGGCGCGAAACGCGGCAAGCTTCAGGCGCACCCTCGTCGGGTTTCCGCACATCCTGATCCCGCGGGTCATCGACGCCTATACGACTCACCGCGTCATGACGACGCAGCGCGTCCGTGGAATAAAGATCAGCGAGATACCCCCGATCACGCGTATCGACTACGATTTCCAGCCGCTCGCGGACGAATTCGCGCGGGCGTACCTGCATCAGATAACCGTCACCGGTCATTTCCACGCCGACCCGCACCCCGGCAACATATTTCTCGTTCTCCCGGGCCGGGACAATCCGCTGACGCCATCCGAGGCTGCAGCGCTCGATCGAAGGACCGAAGAACGTCCCGCCGCCACTCCCCTGATGCGGACTGAAGCGAGCGCGATGAAGGAGGCGACCGAGGTCGCCGACCCCGATGATGCAAAGCTTGCGATGATCGACTTCGGGATGACCGCGCACCTGACGGACTCAATGCGCACCGCCGTCATCCGGCTCCTGCTGGCGATGGCCGAAAATCAGGGTGACGCAGCAGCCGAAGTGCTGATCGACATTGGCGAGCACGGCCAGGATTTCAATCGCACCGCGTACGTCAGGGACGTTGCCTCGTTAGTTGCGAAACACGCCGACGCATCGGTCGGTGATACGCCCGCCGGTCTGGTGCTGTACCAGATGATCGGCATCGGCTACCGCGAGGGCCTCAAACTTCCCGCCGAACTCACACTTCTGGCGAAGGCACTATTCAACCTCGACGCCGTGACGCGCGCGCTGGATCCTTCGTTCAATCCCTCCGAGACGATGCGCGACTACTCGACGAACATCGCTAACGTGCGGGCTCGCCGCGACCTGTCGCCTCGGCGATTGTTTCAGATGGCGGCCGACACCAGCGACCTGGTGAACGCATTGCCGCGCCGCCTCGACGCGATAACCGAGCGCATGGCCCGCAACGATTTCGCGTTCAGGATCGATACGCCCCAGCTTCCCATGCTCCTCAACGGCATGGAGAAAATTGCCAACAGGATCTTTACAGGTCTCGTACTGGCTGGCTTGCTCATCGCCGGCAGCTCGATGTTACAATACTGGCGAACGCTCGGAGTGATCTGCATTGCCATCGCGGCTGGGCTCGGGTTGTGGATGATAGTCAACGTCCTGATAAACGACAGGAAGAAGGACGGGGGTTAGCCGACACCAGGCTCGCGGCAGCGGGAACCAAACTCCGCCTCGTCACCTATAACTCCCAAATATTCCGGCGAGACCTTGCAAGTCCGACAGCGATATCTGGGACTTTCCCGAACGGCAGTTGGTGGCGTGCTCCTCACCGCCCTCGCCCTCGGCCTGCTCGAGAGTCTCAAGGCACTGGTGGTCAGTCGCAGCCGTGGCCTGACCGTTCCTCTGCCATGGCTGCTCATCAACAACGTCCCCTGGTGGCTCGCCTGGGCGCTGCTCACGCCGGTCGTCGTGCTTGCCGCGTCAAAGTTTCCGCTTGACGCCGGCGAAAAAAGATGGCTTCACGCAGGGTATCACGTGATCACGGTGTTCATTCTTTCGAGCATGCACCTGACGATGATGGGCCTTCTGTACTTCCGGCTCAACAGCGAGCGGCTGCACGTTGACTCGGCCGCGGCGCTGATTCGCGTCTGGCACATCAACTTCACCCTGCTGAACGTCCTGACTTACGCGATGATTCTCGGCGTCTATTACACCATCAACTACCAGAGGCGGTACCGGGAGACAGCGCTTGTGTCGGCGCGGCTCGCGGCGACGGCCGCGCAGATGGAGGCGAGCATGACATCGGCGCGGCTCCATGCGCTCAGGATGGAGCTGAATCCCCACTTCCTCTTCAACGCTCTGAATTCGGCGACAGGCCTCATAAGGCGCAACGAGAAGGAGAGCGCCATTACGATGATCACGCGGCTCGCCGACCTTCTGCGCGCCACACTCGACCGCGGCGCCGCGCCAACCATGACACTCGGGGAGGAGCTGCGGCTGCTCGACCTCTATGTTGATATCGAGAAAGTGCGATTCGGGGGGCGACTCAAGTTCGATGTTGACGTTCCCGCCTCTTTGCGGGGCGCCGAGATACCCACGCTCGCCCTCCAGCCGCTTGTCGAGAACGCTGTCAGGCACGGCATCGCCGGGCAGCCCGGCGGCGGCACGGTCCTCGTCAGCGCGCGCCGGGACAACGGCTCCCTCCTTGTCGATATCGAAGACACAGGACCGGGACTGGTGGAGGCCGATGCAGCGCAGCCGAGGGAAGGTCTTGGCATGACGAACACCCGCGACAGACTCAGGCAGCTTTACGGGTCGGCCGCCGGCATCACCCTGTTCAACGCACCGGCGGGCGGGGCGGTCTGCCGGTTCTGGCTTCCCTACCGTGAAAAACGTGGCGGACCGAACGCAGATGCGGCGCGTTAATGGCGCGGGGCAGCTTTCCGTAATCGTCGTCGATGACGAGCCGCTGGCGCGCGACTCGCTGCGTATCGCCCTCGAGGGACATCGGCACGTCGCGATACTCGATGAGTGCTCGAACGGCGATGAAGCGGTAGCGAGCATTCGCCGCCACAAGCCCGACGTTGTCTTTCTCGACATCGAGATGCCCGGCCTCGACGGCTTCGGCGTCATCGAGACGATCGGGGTCGCGCGCATGCCGGCGGTGGTATTCGTCACGGCGTTTCACGATCATGCGCTCCACGCCTTCGAAGTCCACGCAGCCGACTATCTCCTCAAGCCATTCGACGACGACAGGCTTCGCGACGCGCTCGACCAGGCACGGTTGCGGCTGGCCTCTGCGGAGGCCGGAGATGCGGAAAAGCGACTGACCGGCCTCCTGAGGGAGCTCGGCAAGGGTACCGCCAGGGCGACCCGTTTCACCGTCAGGTCCGAAGAACGCGCATTCATCTTTCAGGCGCGCGACGTGGACTGGTTCGAAGCCGACGGCAACTACGTATGGCTGCATGTCAGGAAGGAAAAACACAGGCTCCGAACCACGCTCCGGTCTCTTATCGAGCAGCTCGATTCCACCCAGTTCGTGCGGATTCACAAGTCGACTGTCGTGAATGTCGACAGGATCAAGGAAGTCCAGCCGTGGTTCGGTGGCGACTACGTCGCCATTCTCGTGGACGGGCGGCAGCTGAAGGTAAGCCGGACATTCGCGCAGGACTTCCTCCGGCCTGTGCAGTAGAAAGCTCAGCTTCCTTCCTGCTTCACTCCGAGGATGGCTGACAGCTTCTCGCGGTGCCCCCTGCTCAGCTTGAGTTTCGTGCCATCGTTCAGCACCACCACATACTCGCCGTGAAACCACGGCTGAAGCTCCTTGACGCGGTCGATGTTAACGATCGTCGACCGGTGAATCCGCAGGAATTTCTGCGGGTCGAGCGACGCAAGCATTTCGCCCATCGATTTCCTGACCGTGTGAGTCGCCTTTCCGACGTGCATCCTGACTGAATCGCCGGCGGCGTCGATCCAGTCGATGTCCGTGGCATTCACGAGGTGAATCGTTCCGTCGCGCCTGACTGGAATTCTCACGGCCGCAACAGCAGGTGGTGGCGGCGTGGCGCTCGTCCCCGACACGAGATGTGTCACGCTGTCGGCTAGCTCTCCCTTCCTCACGCTCTCCCAATACTCCCGGGCGCGATCTATCGCCTCACGCAGCCGCGGCTGCTCGACCGGCTTGAGGAGGTAGTCCGTCGCGCGGATGTCGAATGCGCGAACCGCGTGTGAATCGTGGGCCGTCACGAAGATGACCACCGGAAGACTGTTCGGCGACACTCGCGCCAGGAGCGCAAATCCGTCAGCGCCCGGCATCTCGATATCGAGGAACAGTATGTCCGGCGGATCCTCGCGGATCGCCGCGAGCGCGCTGGCCGCGTCAGGAAATTCTCCGACAACAGTGACATCAGGCTCTTTCCGAAGCCGGAGACGCAGGCCCTCTCTGGCCGGAGCCTCGTCGTCAACGATCATCGCGCGGAATGGAGCCACCATGCTCAAGCCTTGCGGCGCGGTACGTCGAGCGTGGCAGTTGTCTCGAGCGTGTTCATCGCCAGGTGGAACCGGGCATCGTCGCCGTAGAACTGCCTGAGCCGCTCGCGAACGTATCGAAGGCCGAATCGTGCGGAGTCTGTGTCGCCGTCCAGGCTTTCTGCCTGCGCTCCGTTCGACGGGTTGCTGACGGAGACCAGCAACCTGTCATTTTTGATCCGCGCGTCTATCCTTACAGGTCGCGACCCTGCCTCTCGTACAGTTCCGTGGGCGATCGCGTTCTCGACGAGCGGCTGCAGGATAGATCCAGGAAGAGCGGCTTCAAGCGCGTCCGCGTCGGCGTCGAACTCGAGCCTGAGTGAGTCGCCGAAACGCAGCGCCTCGATCTCGAGGTACCGCTTCACCAGCGCGACATCCTCACTCAGCGTCACCATTGAGTCGGCACCCTGCGCCATGCCGGACCGAAGGTATCTCGAAATGAGGGAGATCGCCCTGCTCGCATCGTCGTTCGCGCCTTTCATAACAAGCGTCGAGACAGTGTTCAGCGCATTGAATAGGAAGTGAGGGTGAAGGTTCCAGCGAAGCAGCTCGAGGTCGGCCTTTGCCAGGCGTGCGGCTAGCCCGGATGCCGCGAGCTCACGCGCCGTGGCACGCCGGTTCGCGTCGAAGAGGAGATACCCTCCCACGAGCACGCCGAAGGTCGCTAGGTCGCCCCCACCGTGCCGCTGGGCATATTCGATGAGCGAGTGTGGGCCAGTGCCCGAGCCGCTGTCGATACCAAGCAGCCACGTTGCCCATGTGTGAACGAGTCCGTGCACGGTCATTACGGCCACGCTTCCTGCGATTACGATAGTCCAGTTGCGCCAGCTCCGAATCCCGTCGCCAGCCAGCCGGCGGGCCAGCAGGAACACCGCCGGCGTGAGGAGAGCCCAGCCCCAGTAGAAGACGACGACGTTGTCAGCGAGCCTCGAGAACCTCGAAATGTCCGTCGTCCTGCCATAACCAAACGCAAAATGCGCGGACGAGAGAAGTCCGAACGTGGTCCACGCAGCGAACAGGACTGCGGCAGCTGCCGCAACGCGACGCAAGTCTGGCCTGCCCGCCTTCGTCATCCGGGAAAGATCGTGCGTGTCGCGCGTCTCAGCCACCGATCAGCGCCAAAGCGCGGGACGAATGCTGCGAACGGGCCCTTGTGCGCGCCGAGGGGGACTCGGCATAGGTTGATCCGTGACTACTCGGCTACGTACAACCAGCGGTCGCCGGGTGTCGCCCGCCGCCAGATCGTGAAAAACGCGTACGCTGCCCGGGTGTTGTCGGCCTCGGGCCGGTTGGCGCGGATTACGCCGATCGTGACACCGAGATCGCCGCTCGATGCGACGATCACCCTGTCCGGGGCCCACACCAGCTGGCTCGGCAACGGCGCTTCTCCGCCTTCGGACATCGAGCGGCCGATCGCCTCGGCACTGACTATGAATGACGGAGAGCGGCCTCCCATGTTCACCGCATCGGCGCTTCCGTTCCTTGCGAACGCGGCGGCCAGGCCGATGATCTGAGCCTCGTCCGAGAAGTCGCGCTCAGCCTTGTCGAGACTCCGCGCGAATGATTCAATGCGCGAGGAATCGGTCGATTCCGCGATCAGGCGCTCGGGGACTGCCGGCGGCATCATTTCGAGCGAGACGTCGCCCGGCGGGCGCGGAGTCCGTTTGTATGCCGCGACACGCCAGCCTTCTGGCTTCTTCACCCAGTATGACATGTACTTGAGCTCGACGTCGGCGCTGTCGGGGACAAACATTGTCATGTAGCCGAACGTGAAGCCATGCTGGCCGTCTGCGGAGATGCCGCCTCTGATCGGTGTCCAGGTTGCGCTGGCAATGCGACTCACCGGATTTGCGCCGAGTGCCTCGATGACTGCGGCCTTTCCTTCGGCGAACTTCCCTCCGGGCCGGGGCATTACTATCTCGTCGGCGAACATCGCGGGAAGAGCGGCGGCCGCCGTGCTTGTGGAGCTTTGCCGTGAGAATTCGCGATCGACGTTTAGAAGCGCTTCCACCGCTGCAGTCGGGCCTGCTGCCGAGCCGTCCTGCTGGGCGATTGCGGCCATCGCCGGCGTGATGATCGCCAAAAACAAGGCGATTCGGTGCGCGGCGAAAGGGGATGCCAACCTATCTCGCCAGCATCTGCGATTTGAGTCGCGCCAGACGGCGCCTGACCGAGCCGTCCATGACCGTATCGCCGATCTTCACTACCACCCCGCCGAGGATCGCGGGATTCACCTGCATGTGCGGCACGACTGTCTTGCCGATGACGCGCGAAAGCTCTTTCGCGATACTCGACTCTTCGTCGCCGGTGACTTCCGCTGCAACTGTGACGTTCGCGTGAACCCGGCCTTGGTCAATATCGAGAAGGTTGTCGTATTCGATCGCGATCTCGGGGATGAGGTTCTGCCTGCGCTTCCGGACGAGAGTCTGGAGAAATCGCAGGAAGTGTCGCGGGACGCGGTCGCCGAGAGCCTGGAAGAAGATCTCGTTCTTCTGCGCTTCACTGATCTTCGGCGATTCCAGGAAGTGGCGGAGGGTTATGTCCTGATCGATGCCCGAAGCGACGTCGCGGATGAGCTTTCCCCAGCCCGCCGGGTCCTCGGCGCGCCTTGCCAGCTCGAGAAGTGCTTCGGCGTAGTTGCGGGCGATTGTCGAGTCGCGCATCAGCGGGCTGACTGCTGGGCCGGAATTGACGACAGGAAACTTTCGACGATGCGGCGGTTCGACGCGTCGTCGAGGTTCTTCTCGATGACTTTCCCTGCTCCGGCGATTGCAAGATCGACTGCCTCGCGGCGGAGCTCGGCGATTGCGCGCTGCTTCTCGCCTTCGATCTCGCGGCGTGCCCGCTCCAGCATGTCCTGCTGCTGCGTCCGGGTTTCCTCGATCATGTCGCTGCGGACCTTCTCGCCGATCTGCCGGCCTTCGACTATCAGCTTCTGGGCTTCGGCGCGTGCGCCTTCGATCTGGGCGCGGTGCTCGGCGAGGAGCTGTGAGGCTACCTCGCGGTCGGCCTTTGCGCCGGCGATTGCGTCCTCGAGTGCCTTCTCGCGTGCTTCGACCGCAGCGGTGATCGGCTTGAAGGCGTAGCGGGAAAGGATGAAGAAGAGAAGCAGGAATATGATCAGCGTCCAGAACATGAGCCCGCCGGACGGCGTGAGCAGTCCGCCCTGGGGCGCGGCACCTTCAGCAGCGGCGGCGGCGCCGTGGTCCTGGATCAGCATGAGAAAGGGAAACAGTGAAGTCATTTGTTGTCACCAAAGGGGATCCGGTGATGCGAGCTCGAGGCGCGCATCACCGGTGACAGATTAGAAGTTGAACTTGCCCTGAATGAGGAACGACACGACGATTGCGAAAAGTGCTGCACCTTCGATGAGTGCGGCGAAGATGATCGCGCCCGTCTGAATGCGGCCGGCCATTTCGGGCTGGCGTGCCATTCCGTCCATCGCCTGGCCGGCGAGGCGGCCGATGCCGATACCAGCTCCGATCACCGCGATGCCCGCGCCGATGCCTGCGCCCATGAGGGCCCACGCGGCGGCGAATTCACGGGTGTACGTGACTGCCTGAAGAAGGGGAAAGAAATCCATTTTGATGCTCCGTTGTCCTGCGTCGTAATCGATGGAAATCGCGCCACCGGTCGCTGCCTGTCCCCGGGATTCCCATCCCAACAGGCTTCCCCGGCCACCCGGCCGGGTACAATCAATGCGCGCCTTCGCGGATCAGCCCGATGAACACGCTCGAGAGGAGCACGAACACGTAGGCCTGGAGGAAGGCAATGAACACTTCGAGGATCATGATCGCCAGCGCCATCAGCAGCGGCAGCGGTGCAAGTGCGTAGCTGCCGAACGTAAAGATCAGTCCGATGAGCGCGAGCACGACGATGTGTCCGGCGGTCATGTTCGCGAAGAGTCGTATCGCGAGCGCAAACGGCTTGGTGAACTTGCCGATCAACTCGATCGGCGTCATGAGCGGAGTCAACAGCGCCTTCATGACGAAGGGCTGGTCACTCGGCCAGTATACGATGGTCTTCATGTAGCCTGCTGCGCCGAGCGTCCTCATGCCTGCTACCTCAACCATCACGAGTGTGATGATCGCGAGCATGCCCGTGACCGCGATGTTGCCGGTCGCGGTGGAGCCATACGGGATCAGGCCGAGCAGGTTAGCGAACAGGATGAAGAAGAACATCGTGAGGAGGAACGGTGCGTATCTCTCGCCGTGATGTCCGACGTTCGGCAGCACCACTTCCTGCCGGATGTAGAGGACGAGTGCTTCGATCCCGTTCGCGAATCCTTTCGGTTTTCCCGAGCTAAGATGCTGTCGCTTGTGGGCGCGGGCAGCGAGGAGCAGGGTGATGAGGCAGAGCGAGGCTGCAATGAGCAGCATGACGACGTGCTTCGTGGGGGAAAGATCGAGCGTGATCGGGCCGATGTGGATCGGCGCCCAGTGAGGCAGGTTGACGTGACAGGCGAAACCCGGCTCGAAGCACGGATACTCGAGGTAGCTCCCGTCCGTTATGTGCGGGGTAATGATGTCCTTATTGTCAGCTTTCATATGCGAGCAGCAGGGATTCGAGCAGCATTGACGTAAAGAGAAACACGGCGAAGCTTACGAGTGCCGCTGTTGGCGGCAGGTCGAGCATCCTGACGAACATGAAGCCGTAGAGAGCGAGCACGGTTCCCCGCATGACGGCTCCCATTGCGTACCCGGCAAGCGCGTTCTGCCTGCCGAACGATCTTGTGACTCCGAACGCCGTCAGCTGGACTACGACGGCCAGGATGCCGCTGATGATAATCGCGTTCCTGTCGGCGTCGGTTTTGAAGACCAGCGATAGCGCAAATCCAGTGAGACCGACGAGCGCGATCATGAGGGCGGCGGATCGAGCCATCGGTTTCACTTGTTCCTTTCCTCCTGCCTGCGGATCCTGCGTTCGTCGTCGGCTTTCTGCGCCGCGGCGAGCCTTCTGTACATGCTGTAGAACGCTGCTCCTCCGCCGATGAAGACTCCGGCCAGGAGGAAGACCGGGGAAGTACCGAATTTCCGGTCGAGCCACTGTCCCAGGAAGAGGAAGAGAACGATCGCGACCGCGAACTGGAGTCCGACTCCGGCGAAGGAGCCGACGTTGAGCTCGTCTTTCGCGGGTTTTTCGGGCTTCGGGTCGGGTCTTTGGTCGTCCCTCATTCCGGGGTGGAATTTAGGGGCTTGTGAAATAATTAACAAGCCTCCTACTTGACTGTGCTGCCTCTCCCATATGTTTGGGGGAAACGTGGAAAAACCGAAGGCATCCCGAAAAAGCCTAGAGGTCGCAAGTCACGGGAATATCACGAGTTACGTGTTACTTCGGTATTGCAGGATCGTCTTGTTGTTGATAAGTTGACAGCCGACTGACTGTGAACTTTGTGATGTACCCTGCACCACGCGCGCTGGTCGCCTGCTTGTGATGACAAATCGCTTGATCATTCCGTTGCTTTGTGCCGCTTCCGTTGCGTTTGCGCGGGGGACTACGGGGCACAAGGAGACGCTGGCGACCTCTACGAATGACTCGAAGGCGGAGATCACTTCGACTTTTTCGGTTCATGCGACCAGCAGGGTGGAGTTTCAGCTTGGCGTGCGGAACAACACTCCACGGATGCTCGAGCTTCGTTTTCCGAACGGCCGGACTCACGAGTTCATAGTTCAGGACGAGAGCGGGAAAGAGATCTGGCGCTGGAGCAAGTCCCGGATGTTCACGCAGGGTCTCCAGAACAAGCTCTTGAAGTCGCATGAGGTTACGACGTTCGCGGAGGAGTGGGATGCGGACGAGCGTAAGGGGAAGTTCACGGCGATTGCCATTTTGCCGAGTGACAATCATCCGATCGAGGAGCGGGTTGAGTTCGAATTGAAGTAGGGTGGTTTGAGCAGAGGAGGATGGAACCCCGCGCGAGCGGGGTTTTTCGTTCCCGGTGGTTTCGATTTGGTCCGGGGCGGGCTGCGCTGACGCGCCGCTGACGCTGGTATCGTAACTTCTGGGTATGGCAAGCTCACCAGCTGGGTCGATCCGTCTGTTCGTGCTGGGAGACGCTCGGATCGAGACGTCCGTGGGGGAGATAGAGCCGACGGCGGAGCTGGTTTTCGCGGCGGCGCTGTACCTTATCCTTGAGCGAAAGGAGCCGGTATCTCGGCGGCATTTGGAAGCTCTTCTCTGGCCCGATGTTGAACAGAGTGCTGCCTCACACCGACTTCGTCAGACGCTTCTTAAGCTCAAGCGCCTAGGAATTCCGGTCCAGAGGGTCGGTAATGCGCGATTGAGCCTTGAGCATCCGCGTGTGACTACAGATTTCGCGGCTTTTCTAGAGGCGCCGGGACATAACTCTATTCCCGCATCGTTGGTTCTGCTTCCCGGTTATTCGCCTTCGTTTTCACAGACTTTTCTCGAGTGGCTCGACGGTCATCGACGAGCTGTGGAGGCTATCGTTACCCGGTACATGCTGGGCACCATTGCCAGGCATCGGAGCCGAGGACAGTGGGCCGACGTTGAACACGCCGCCGCGTCCCTAAGAGCTATCGCACCGTTCAACGAAGAAGCCGCACTCGCGCTTGCAGAGGCCCACGCAATGCGTGGGTCGAAAATTGAGGGAATACGAATTCTCGACGCGTACCTGAACGAGATAGGCAGCGGCCCGAATGATCTCCGAGTTCAAGCTACACTAATGAGGCGTCGTATTGCTGACCGCACTGCACCAACGGATCCAGTGACGTCAGTAGATTTGCCTCTTGTCGGCCGAGCAGCGGCACTCAGCGACATGGCGGCTCAATTGATTGCTGTGAAGGAGAGACACGGTCAAACTTGTCTCATTCTCGGCGAAGCAGGAATTGGGAAAAGCCGATTATTGTCCGAGTTCGCTGGGTTTGCCGCGCTGCAAGGCTTCGCGATCCAGCGGGTTCAATGCCGACCGAGCCACAAACACCGCCCTCTTTCCGCATTTATTCAACTTGTCCCGGGCCTGCGGGGCCTTCGCGGCGCGATCGGCTGTTCGCCCGATACTCTGAACTACCTGGATCGGCTCACGCAGCACCGGCCGCTTGACGATCCATCTCTCATGGATGATGCGGATCCACAATGGGTATACGGTAGAGTCTTGCGCGCCTTGTTCGACATCGTCGATGCTGTTGCTGACGAGTCCCCCCTACTAATTCAAATGGAAGACGTACACTGGCTCGACACGCCTTCCTGCGATGTATTGGCCGACATGGTGGAGTGGTCGAAGGAGAGGCGAGTTTTCTTTGCGCTGACTGGCCGAGAACAGCCCGACGCATGGCTTGAGGGGCTTCCGAGTGCAGTTCGCCTACTTCCGCTTCCGCCACTCGACCTCGAATCGGCAACCGATTTGATGTTGGCCATCGCGAGACGGCATGGTCGTGCAATCGACAGAACTTATGTCGAATGGTGCGTAAGCGTGGCGGAGGGCAATCCCTACTTCTTGCAGGAACTCGGGACGCATTGGATAGAGACCGGATCTAACCACTCGGTGCCGGCCTCCCTATCTGCTGTCATCGGCAGCCGGGTCGACCGATTGGATCAAGACGCGCTTCAAGTCCTGCAAGCCTGCGCACTTCTGGAAAACAGCTCCTCACTTCATCGCATCGAGGAAGTTCTCGGCTATGAACCCCACAGACTCCTGCATTCGATGAACAATCTCGGATCGGCTGGCATGCTTGTCGTCGAGCCCGAGGAACCTGAAGGTGGAGGCCACTCGCGGGTCGCAAGCAAGCACGAGTTACTTTCCAATGTCGTTCTACAGCGGCTCACGTCTCCAGCACGAGCGTTCCTGCACCGGCGCATTGGTTTGGTTCTCGAGAAAGAAGTCGATACCCACCTTTCAACGGCCCTGCTGTGGGATTGTGCAAAGCACTGGCAGCTCGCTGGCGACTCGAAACGAGCCCTTTCTCTGGCGTTGTCTTGCGCACGCCACTTGATGACTGTCGGACTCTCCAAGGAGGCGAGCGAGGTCTATCAACGTTGCACAACATTCTGCATTACCGACCGACAGCACCTTGAAGTCCTCGAAGGCGAGGCCCTGGCGTTCTACCGAATGAGCGACTGGCAAAAGGTTCGTGACATAACAGCCTTGGCACGTGCCGTCAAAGACCGCGCATTCCCCAATGAAACCCGGCACGATGACCTTGAGCTCATGGACTTGCGGGCGGAATGGCAGTCCCTTCGCTGGGACGAGATTGCTCTGAAGGCGCTCGAGTGCCTAAGGGATGAGGAGGCGTCACCTCGGCACCGTGTGGAAGCCGGTATTATGGCGGTAATGCTATTGGGCTTCAAAGGAAATGCGGACGCGGTCGCATCGGCCCATCGCACGGTCGCTGAGCTCATCAAGCATCACCAGCTAGGCGCAGCTTTAGACTACCAAGCCCAGATGGTATTCCAAACAGGTTATGGCGATATCGCCAAGGGGGTCGAGGCAGCCAAACTGCTTATCACGGAACAACACGCGCGTGGAAACGTGGCGGAGCTATTCCGAGCGCACTGCAATTCTGCAGTCACGTTTCGAGTTGCAGGTTTATTCGATGAGGCAGAAAGCAGTTTGCTAAAAGCTTTAGCGCTCGCGGAACGATACGGGCTTGACCTCTCTCTCATTCGGGTGCTGCCGATGCTCGCCAACATGGCTCTCGAGCGCGGGCTACTCAATGATGCCATAAGCTGGTACGACAGGCTGTCACAGATCACCATTCACCCATCGAACCGATTTGGGCAACTGGAGTTGGGGGGGATAGGTGCACGGCTTGCTTTGCTTGATCGCGACGGCGATAAGGCACTTGGCCTTTGGAACATGTCACGGGAGGAGGCCCAGGCAGATCCGATTTACCACCGGCGTGCGTACAACTGCGCCCTGCAGACAGCGATTGATATGGAACGCACAGGAATACCCGACCCTACAACTCTCGAATGTCTAGTTGATGCCTATCAATACTCCAAGTCGGGATTTCACCAAGCCTTCGCCGTCTCAGTTTCATATGCCGGGTTACTAAGAGCAGGCTTCAATGACAGAGCAAACGATCTCTGGCGCGACTATACGACCTTATACCGACGCGAGTCGTGGCCCGTACCCCAGCACCTTGTAGAGTCCGCGCTCGCCTTAGGTACTGGCCCTAGCCGGCGAGCAGCGGGGCCGCTGCCACCTGTTTTCGGCGCTCGCTCTCAGCGATCGCGGGCTTGAGCGGCACATCCTGGTCGTACAGCTTGAGGTAAATCGGACTCGACAACAATTTGTCGCAAATGCCCGGATCAAACTGCCGGCCACGAAGCTTGATAAACTCGGAGCGAACTTGTGCTTCAGACAACGCCGCTCGGTACGGCCTATCCGTTGTCATCGCGTCAATTGTGTCAGCGAACATGATGATTCGACTGGCCAACGGTATCAAATCGCCGACGAGTCCATCCGGATATCCAGTGCCGTCCCAGTTCTCATGGTGGTGTCGGATAGGGGAAATAACGTCCTTTAGCTGAGAGACGTTGCTAACCAACTCCGCACTCTTGATGGGGTGGGTCTGCATAATGGCATTCTCTTCTGCCGTCAATCGACCCGGCTTGCTTAGTATCGGCGCAAAGACTTCGTGGATCTTACCCACATCATGAAGCAACGCGGCCACGCCAACCCGTTCAATCTCCTTGTCCCGGAGACCTATTGCCTGCGCAATTAGTTTCGAGTTTCGAGATACCCGCCGGGAGTGGCCTGACGTATACGGGTCCCTCGCTTCAATTGCGGCAACCATGAGCTGAAGAAGCTCCTGGTTGGTCTGCTGGAGCTGCCAGTTGACTTTGTAGAGTTCCCGCACGCCGAGAAATGGAATTGTAGCCGCGATTGCACCTAGCGGTCCAAAACTCAAATAGCTCCAAGCAAACAGGTATACAAAGGGGAGCGTACAGAGGTCGTAAATGATGGTTACCCGCGATCGGTCCCACCAAAGCGTCGAGAATTTCTTACGCTCACTGATGGCGATGGCTCCCGCGAAGGCAGCTGAATTCAGAAGCGCAAAAACGACTAGGGTCGAAACAAATGGCAGGAATCGAAGCTGACTGCCCTGATCAAGTACAGAAGTCCCTCCTAACGCGCGATAGGATAGGATTGCAACGGACGCCCACATGATCGGCTGGGCAACATTAAAAATGCCCTTAATCAATGCACGCCTGCTCGCGATCTCCACGAAGGCTGTCGCGATTCCGACGGCTACGATAGTTACCCAGTGGGGAGCCACCAGAATGGACGCGAGGATTGGCAGGAATGCGATTGATCCTGCTTCATTGCGCGCAACTTTCTGATACTGGAGCATTCCACAAACAGCGCTCAGCGCGCCAAAACAGATCGCAGCCTTCGCCCACACCCAGGTTACGGGCGGGCTAATCGCAACAACCCACGTTGCGGCAAGAACAGCTGCCACAACAAGAGAGCCAACGTAGATGCGAATGCGATCACTCATAAAAAAGAAACCCCCAACTCTCAGATCATGTCCAAACGCTGCTGTCAGCAAGCGACAGGATTCCATTGATAAGAGCAGCAAGAAATGCCATTTCGCGTCACCTCCCGTAACGTCTGTCGTAACTCGGCGCTCGCTCCGTTACGCAATTCGGTTGGCTCAGCTCATGTAACTGTCTTGCCCGCTCAACTCCGCTCTTTCTGAGGGAGGGGGTTAATTAGTCCTTTGTCTTCCCGTAAAAGGTGAAACCGCAAACCACACCGGCCACACCGCGGCCGCTTATTCGTATTCTCAACAACCCGAAAATCAGTTGTGCTCAATCCACCTGTTGGTAGCGTCGAGCACCGCCAATACACCCGCAGACTCGGCGCTCTCCTTCATCTCGACACTGCCCGTCAACACCTTGTTGTCACGTCCGCTTCGAACACTCACCGCCACAAATACGAAAGTGCGGTCAAAAGCGTCGAAAACCTTGACACCCTGAACGCCCAGCTGCCCCTCCCTGTTGTCCGCGTCAGCGATCGCCAGCAATGTCGCCCTCGCCGCCAGCTCAACCCGCGAACGGTCGCCCTCAATGCCGAGAGCTTCCCCGATGAATGACGAGCTACCCTTCCGTAACGTCACACGGCACGATAAACCCTTCGACCGCGAACCCCGAACCTCCACATCCTCGAAATACAGCCGACGCGCAAACGGGCCCGTACGCGCTGACGAACCACCTGAACGCTCACCCTCAACCACCGGCGCAGGCGAAACCGATGGCGACGCAGCAGTGGAAACCGCCACCGGCTGCCTCGACTCCGGATCCAGCAGCTTCGGCTTCGTCTCACTCGTCGTAGCAACCGAAATCTTCCGATGATCGATCCGCATCGACAAATGCGCTATCAACGCACTCTCGATGTTCCTGACCATCTGCTTCGGCGTCAACTCCGACGTCGTCAACACGTGGATCTGGTCTATCGCACCCGAGTCACCAGCTATGATCCGCGCGGAAATCACGCCGGGCAGCGTGAGTATCAGCTCTTCCGCTCGCTTGATCGGGAGAACACTGCCCGCAATCGGTGAAGTCACTTGTACCCTGGTTGGCTTAGTCGGTCCTGACCCGCGTTAAACGGGCAACAATATTCAACTTGCATGTTGTTTTATCAAGCGAAAATCAGGACGCGGGAATCCCGTAGTCGCGAAGTTTACGGTACATCGTCCGCTCCCCGATCCCGAGAAGCTCCGCCGCCTTTCGCCGGTTTCCCTTCGTTTCAGCCAAAGCGGCAGTTATCGCCGCCTTCTCGATCTCCGCCATGGTCATCCCCGGCGAGATCGTCAGCGTCACCGGTTGAGGCCCCCGGCCCGGCGGCTCTATGCCACCTGTCAGCACGGAATTTTCCACAGCGAGCGAGGAATCATGCCCGTTGCTCGCAATCACGCGTTCGGCCGCCGCGTCCCCGCGACCCCTCCCAGCCGTTAATCCCGGCTGCCCCGACCCTCCATCATTCACCCGCGACCGCAACTCCTCTATCTGAAGCTTCAACTCCACAAGACTGCGAACTATGAACTCAAGCTCGCGACCACCCGCAAGCTGCGATGCCCGCACCACCGGCCCTACATGAACCGGCAGGAACCTGGAGCCGCCCCCGTCGCGGATCTCCCGCGGAATGTCAGCCGCCGTGATCTCCCGGCCAGGCGCAAGTACCACCATGCTCTCGACGAGATTCCTCAGCTCGCGCACGTTCCCCGGCCATGAATACGACATCATGATCTGCATCGCCTCTGCCGATATGCCATGGAACGGCCGATCATGCTGAGCCGAATAGTCCTTTACAAACTGCCTCACAAGCAGCGGAATGTCCTCCGGCCTGTCACGCAAAGGAGGAAGGTACATGCTGAGAACGTTAAGGCGGTAATAAAGATCCGACCTGAACAACCCCTCCTCGACCCGCTGCCTGAGCGGCTGGTTCGTCGCCGCCACAACCCGCACATCGACCTTGATCGGAGCCACACCACCGACCCTCGTGAGCTCACGCTCCTCCAGGACACGCAGCAGCTTCACCTGCGTCGCCGGCGGAATCTCACCTATCTCATCGAGGAAAATCGTGCCCGTATTCGCGAGCTCGAATCGCCCGAGACGCCGCTCCGCCGCCCCCGTGAACGCACCCTTCTCGTGACCGAAGAGCTCGCTCTCGATGAGGGAATCAGTGAGAGCGCCGACATTCACCGCAATGAACGGCTTGCCCCGGCGCTGGCTCAGCCTGTGAATCCCCCGCGCAACGAGCTCCTTCCCCGTTCCGCTCTCACCCTCGATCATGACAGTGCTGGAGACCGGGGCAATCTGCTCGATCTTGACCAGCACCTCGCGGATCGCATCAGACTGGCCGATCAGCCCGGTGGCCTTGACCAGCCGCTGCCTGTCGAGCGCACGCCGCACTATCGCAGCCAGCTCGTCTGTCGGCATTGGCTTGGTGTAAACGTCGACGAAACCCAGCACCCTCAGCCTGTCACGTAGCTCCGGGTCCTCGACATCCGCCAGGCCGATCACCGACACACCTTCCCACAACTGCTCCCGCACAACCTGAAGCGTCGGAGCGTCAGCTATCGCTCCCGTAAAAACAATGACATCGGGAGAGGACCGTCGTATCTCGCGCCGTATGTCATCCAGCGGCGAGACCATCGCGGTTTCAACGCCCGACTGCTCGAGCGATGCGTTGAGGCGCACCGCACACTCGACATCTGTCAGCGTAATGAGCGCCGTCACTCTCCAGCCCCGGTATCATGGCGGGTAAACCTTCCGCTCATCACGTCGACAGCGTGATCGACGATTTTAGCAAGCGACTCGAGCGAATCCCTGACCCCCTTGGGGGAGCCCGGCAGATTGACGATCAGTGTACGTTTGCGTACACCAGCAACGCCCCGCGACAGCGCAGCCCTGGGAAACGAGCCGACACTTTCTGCCCTCAGAAACTCCGCGATCCCCTGCGCTTCACGCTCGATCACAGCCCGGGTCGCCTCCGGAGTAACGTCGCGCGGCGACAGCCCGGTACCGCCGGTCGTCAGGAGAAGATCAACATCGCCCCGATCGCTGAGCCGCGCGAGCAGCGGAGAGATTTCCGACGTCTCGTCGGAGACATGGCCGCGCGCCACCACCTCGTAGCCGCGCAGGTCACTCCACGCGACAATCGACTCGCCTGACATGTCACGGCGTTCTCCCGTGAATGTCGAATCCGAAACCGTGACGATCGCGATACGCATTAGAGGTGCGATGCGTCCTTGTAGAAGGGCATCTTCTCGACGGTTGCCGGGATGCGCTTTCCACGAATCTCAATCTCAAAGGCCGACCCCGGCGAAGCCGAAGCCGAAGGCACGTAGGCAGTCCCGATCGGAATGTTGAGAGACGGACTCATCGTTCCGCTCCTCACCTCGCCGCTTCGCTCACCGTCCACGAAAACCGGATAACCATGACGCGGAAACGAGCGCTCGGCGGTCGTAAACCCCACGAGTTTCCGGGGCACACCCTTCGCTTTCTGTTCCAGAAGCGCGTCACGGCCGACGAACTCGCCTTTCCCGAGCTTCACGAGCCACTGAAGATTCGCCTCCAGTGGTGTCACTCCGTCGTCTATGTCGTTTCCGTAAAGCGCCATTCCCATCTCGAGACGCAGTGAGTCCCGGCAACCGAGCCCGGCGGGTTTGACGTCGCCACTTGCAGTCAGGGCATTCCAGACTTCCACTGCATGCTCATTCGGGAAATAGAGCTCGAATCCGTCCTCGCCCGTGTATCCGGTGCGCGAGATGAGAATCCCGCCTACACCAGCAACGGACCCGTGAGTGAAGTGGTAATACTTCACTGCCGGAAGATCCGCATCGGTCAGGCGCTGCAGTATCTCCGCTGCACGAGGGCCCTGGAGAGCCAGAAGGGCGGTTGCGTCACTCACATCCTCGAGCGTTGCATCGAAGCGCTCGAGTTGCTGGCCGATGTGAGCAAGATCCTTTTCGACGTTCGACGCATTTACCACCAAAAAAATCCTGTCCGCCGAACGATAAACGAGGCAATCGTCCTCGATCGTACCTCGGTCGTTGAGAATCGTCGAGTACTGAGCCTGTCCGATGGCCAGCGCCGCTACATCGTTTGTCGTCACGTAGTTGACGAAATCAACGGCCCCCGGACCGGTCACCGAGAATTCGCCCATGTGACTGACGTCGAACAACCCCGCCTCCCGCCTCACAGCATGATGCTCGGCAGTGATTCCAGTCGGGTACTGAACCGGCATGAGGTAGCCTGCAAACGGCACAAGCTTCGCGCCGAGATCCGCGTGGATGTCAGTAAGCGGGGTACGCTTAAGTGTTTCTGTGGATTCGGCTTGCGACATCACAAGATGCTCCGGCTGCGGTAAAGGGGGCCGCCCCCTTCCAGCCGGTCAATATGGCAGAAAATCGGCCTGCGAGGAACCTCGCAGCTATCGGTCGGCCAGCTCTCCGCCTCCGATGTGACGGATCTCGCCGATATCCGGCTCAGATTTGGTCACAATGCCCTTGAGGACCTCCCACAGAATCAGCGGACGCGGCTTGTCGTTCTTCTGGTAGACTACCGAGTCGGCCTCGACGAAGATCAGAGTGATCCTTGGATCCGTCGCACTGCCGTCACGCTCTCCACCCTGATCGGGGAACCACGCGCGCCAATCCGGCTTGTAGAGAGACTTTATCTTCTTCCTGTCCCGGACTGCCCTGGCGACACCGCTGACGGAGACCCATTCGAACGTCTTGTTGTTGATAAACGAGCAATTGACGTGAGGGTCCATCAGCAATTCGTCGAGCTTGTTCGTGTCAGCGTCAGTGACGAACCAGAGATCGGCCTCGTTGATGCGCTGTTGTGTCGCCATCGGGCGGGAAACCAGATGGCCGTCGTGACGGCGGGTCGTGAACATCGCCATCTCGATTCCCTCGATGAGGTTGTCGAGCTCCTCGAGCTTCTTCTGAGTCGTAGACATGCCTGGCAAAAATGCAGGAGGCGTGCCGTATCGGCGTCAGACGGGGACTCCGCCCATGAGATTTGCCATTATCGCCTTCTGGACATGAAGGCGGTTTTCGGCCTCGTCCCAGACAACACTCTGCGGGCCGTCGATGACGCTGGCGGACACTTCCTCGCCGCGATGGGCGGGCAGGCAATGCATGAAGATCGCGTCCTGCTGAGCCCGCGACATCAGGGCTTCGTCAACGATATAGCCCCTGAATGCCTTTTCCCGGACTGCCTGCTCCTCCTCCTGGCCCATCGACGCCCAGACGTCGGTGTTCACGACATCGGCACCTTCGACAGCTTCGCCGGGGTCCCGGACAACCCGCACGTTGCCTCCGGCCTGCGCCCTTTCAAGGATCGCTTCATCCGGATCATAGCCCTCAGGACACGCCAGCGTGAGCTGGAAACCGAGCCGGTACGCCGCGTTTATCCATGAATTCGCCATGTTGTTCCCGTCGCCTATCCAGGCGATGCGCCTCGAGTCGATCGAGCCGAGGTGCTGCCTGACCGTGAGGAGGTCCGCGAGGATCTGGCAGGGGTGCAGCAGGTCCGTGAGTCCGTTGATGACAGGAACCGACGCGTGTTTCGCCAGCTCCTCCACCTCGGCGTGAGCGAAAGTCCGGATCATGATTCCGTCCACGTAGCGCGATAGCACTCGCGCCGTGTCGGCAATCGGCTCACCCCTTCCAAGCTGGACGTCACGCGGCGAGAGGAACAGCGCATGGCCGCCGAGCTGCCAGGCTCCAACCTCGAACGAAACGCGGGTTCGCGTCGACGACTTCATGAAGATCATCGCCAGCGACTTGCCGGCGAGAGGTTTTTCGCGATACTCGCCGGACCGCATCGTTTCGGCAAGCTCGAAGAGCGCGATGAGCTCCTCGCGGGAGTAATCAGGAATCGCGAGAAAGTCGCGATGGTCGGCGGCGGCTTGCGCGGTCATCTCGATTCTGTGGTTAAAGGATGTAGCGACGCAGGTCCTCGTCCTCGACGATCGCCTTGAGCCTGTCAGTGACGAGCGCGCGGTCGACGGTCACCTCGCCAATCCCCTTGTCGGGAAGGTCATAGAGAACTTCCTCGAGCAGGGTCGTCATCACCGTATGAAGCCGGCGCGCGCCGATGTTCTCCATCCGGTCGTTGACGTGGGCGGCGATTCTCGCGATCTCCGCAATTCCGTCCTCGGTAAACCTGAGGCTCGCCCCATCAGCTTCAACGAGTGCAGCGTACTGCTTGGTCAGCGCATTCTCCGGCTCGGTCATGATGCGCACGAAGTCCTCCTCGGTCAGCGACTTGAGCTCGACGCGAATCGGAAAGCGGCCCTGAAGCTCGGGGATGAGGTCACTCGGCTTCGATACGTGAAAGGCGCCGGCCGCGACGAAAAGAACGTGATCGGTTTTCACCATTCCGTACTTCGTCTGCACGTTCGATCCTTCGACGATGGGAAGCAGGTCGCGCTGCACTCCCTCGCGGGAGACATCGGGGCCCCCTCCGTGACGCACGCCCGCGATCTTGTCTATCTCGTCGAGAAAGATTATCCCCATCGTCTCGACGCGTTCGAGTGCGTCTGACGTTACGTCGTCGTTGTCGATCAGCTTGTCGAGCTCCTGCTCGAGAAGGATCCGGCGCGCCTCCGCGACTTTTACCGTCCGCTTTTTCGTCCGCTTTGGCAGCATCTCCTGAAGCATGTCGGAGAAATTTCCCATTCCCTCGGGCGCGCCCTGCGGCACCATCATGTCGAACATCACTGGAGCCGGCTGGGACACCTCGATCTCGACCTCTCGATGCTCGAGCTGCCCGTCGAGCAGCAGCTGGCGGAGTTTCTCCCGCGTTCGCCTGTACCGCTCCTGCTCCACATCCAGCTCGGCGGATACGTTGCCGCTCGACGACACGAGGAATATCGGCGCCTCGGCGCCAGACTCGTCGACAGGCTGCTTCTTTCCCCCCGGCACCGGGAGAAGAAGGTCGAGGAGGCGATCGTCTACGCGATCATGAGCGAGGTCCTCGACCTCCGTCTCGCGCTCCGTCCTCACCATGTTTATGGCGCTCTCGACGAGATCGCGCACCATCGATTCTACATCGCGGCCGACATATCCGACCTCAGTGAACTTCGAGGCCTCGACCTTGATGAACGGAGCGCCAGCAAGCTTTGCGAGGCGGCGCGCGATCTCCGTCTTTCCCACACCGGTCGGACCAACGAGGATGATGTTGTTTGGCGATATCTCCTCGCGTATGGTCTCAGGAGTGCGCTGCCGCCTCCAGCGGTTCCTCAACGCGATCGCGACGAGCTTCTTGGCTTCCGCCTGTCCCACGATGTACCGGTCGAGCTCGGCTACAATGCTTCGGGGGGTGAGGTCAGCCAGTCTCGCGAGGGCGCTCTGGGTTCGGGGCGATGTCACGCTGTCGGCTCGAGTACCGTGATGTTCGAGTTCGTGTAGACGCAGATCTGCGAAGCGATCTCGAGGCCTCGCTTGACGATCTCGCGTGGCTCCATCTCGGTGTTCTCGAGGAGGGCTCGCGCCGCCGCAAGCGCGAAAGGGCCGCCCGAGCCGATCGCGAGAATACCGTCGTCGGGCTCGATGATGTCCCCCGTTCCGCTGATGATGAACCCGCGCTCAGCATCCGTCACTGCCAGGAGGGCTTCGAGCCTCCGCAGGACCCTGTCACTCCGCCAATCCTTCGCGAGCTCCACCGCCGCCCGCGAAAGGTTGCCCGGATGCCGCTCGAGCTTCTCCTCGAACTTCTCGAACAGGGTAAATGCGTCGGCTGCCGCTCCCGCGAATCCGGCCAGCAACTTGCCACCCCTGAGTGAGCGCACCTTCATGGCGTTCGATTTCATGATCGTCTCGCCCACGGACACCTGACCATCGCCTCCGAGGGCGACCCGGCCATTGCGGCGAACGCCAAGGATTGTGGTCGAGCGGACGCGTGGAAGGGAGCTGTTCATGACTAAAAACTAACAGGGGCTGCCACGTGAGGCTGGAGTACATACCTATAGTATTGGGGGTGATCGCCGCCCTGATCGGGATCTTCCTGATCTACGATGCGCTGAGCCCGGAAGGCCCCCGGCCATACAGAGAGCGCCGGCGTCGCCAGCGCGCGGAGATCAACGTTTCGGGCGAGCTGTTCGCCGGCTTCGGAACCCTCTGCCTGGCCGGGGCGCTCTTCGGAGGCGATCAGTGGAGGTGGACCACGGTCCTCGTGATCACGGGGACCCTGCTGATAATCCTCGGCGGGATACTCAACCGGGCGTTCCTTCGTGAGATGCTCTTCTTCAGGGGGAGCTCCCGGCGAACCGAGGAGCACGAAACCCAGCCCGTCGCGCACAAAAAGGAAGACGAGCCGCGGCTCAGGATCAGGTGACGGTCACTGCGTGGTCACGGCTCGACGACAACCCTCGACCGCAGCCAGCCTCCCAGAATCGCCCCTGAGATTCCAAAAACAGGCAGCATGTAGATGAACCAGACAGGCTGATCCATCTGGGCGTCTCCGTATCCGAGCAGGCCGGGGAGAGCCATCAGCAGGACCAGCACAGCTAGGGCACCCACGTGCGCCATTTCCCTCGACGGCGCCATTCGCGCAGTGACCCACCCGCCGAGAACCGCTCCCACTGTCGTCACCGCAAGCTTCGCGGCGAAATATTCGGGAGGCAGCTCCGACCGCGGGCCGATCGCTGCATCCATCAGCCCCCCGGGGACAATCAGCTCTGTCGCCGCGGCGGTGCCGGCCACGAATGCCGCCATGACGACGACGAATCCGGCGACCACACAGATTATCGAACGCATCGCTCAAACCCCCGCATACCATTCATAGCCGCGATCACTCCAGTAACCCCCTGTCCGGTTGGGAAGGAACATGATCCTCGTGAGGTACTTCGTGTTCTTGTATCCAAGCTTGACCGGCGAATAAACGCGCGCCGGCGCCCCGTAGGCTGGACTCAGGAAGCGGCCATCGAGACCGTAAGCGACCACAGTCTGCGGATGCATCGCGCTTTCGATGTCCCAGCTCTCGTGATATCCGCTGTCGAATGATTCGAAGTCGACATACTCCGCTCCACGATGCACTCCGGAGAGCCGGGCAAGATCGCGGACCGGAACCCCGGTCCACTGTTCAACCGCTGTCCATCCCTCGACGCAGTAGTGATTCACCCGCTTGTGGCTTCGTGGCATCGCGACGAGGTCATCGAGCGAGAGACTTAGCGGCCTGTCGACCATCCCGCCGATCTCGAGATGCCATTTCCCCCTCTGGGATTCATCCCAGATGGGCACTGTGCGCGAAATGAAGTAGCTCGGCAGCGCATTGCCGGCGAGCTTCGCCCCGGCCGGGGGCGCATCGATCGCGGTGTGGCGGAACAGAGCCCGTTCGAGAACCTCGTTTTTCCGCTCGGCATACCGGAGTATGCGTTCGGCGCCCTTCGGCCCGCGCGAGTTGCATCCCGATAAAATCGTCGCCGATATCGAGGTCCCGGCGAGGTAGAGGAACTTCCGGCGATCAAGCGTCATCGGCGCCCTCCACCTTCTCACGCTTGCGAGGGAAAAGATTCCAGAACGGACGCGCATTTCGCGCTTCTGGAGAATTCCTCTCGTTGTAGCCGCCTGTCGTGATGGCGCGCAGGGAGTAGGGATCCACGGCGAACACCATGAAAATGTGAACGAAGCTGAGGACGACCAGCAGCACCATGGAAATGAAATGCCAGAAACGCGCCCAGACATAACCGCCGAGGAGGTTGGTCAGCATCGATAGCTGCACTGGCTTCCAGATGGCGATGCCTGTCACCACTGCCATGAGGCCGATCCACGGAAGGATGAAGTAGACGCCTCTCTGCAGTGCGTTGTGTTTCCCCTGCCGCGGATGGTCACGACGAAGAAACAGGTAGAACTTCAGCATCGCCAGCATATCGCGAAAGAACCCGCGGCGGGGCACGAGGTCCCGCCACTCGCCATGCAGGTAGATGAACCCCAGGTAGATGAGGCCGTTGGCGACGAGAACCCACATCATCGCAAAATGCCAGTTTCGCGCCCCCGCGAGCCAGCCGCCAAAAGTCAGCTCTTCGGGGAACCGTCTTCCTTCCCACGGATAACAGCAGAAAGTCTCCCCTCGCCGCGCGAATCTGGGATATGCGTTGAATATCCTCAGCCCGCTCCCGACCATGATCGTGAGCGCGACGAAGTTCACCCAGTGCGTAACCCTGACAATCCAGTGATGTCGCGGTCGAGCCATGCCTCCTCCTCCTGGAAAACATACCAAGACACAAGCATGTCAGTGCGAGCGATTGCGGCCTCAGCGATTGCGAACATGGTCGAGACTCTCACGCACCCAAGTTCTAGTCGGCTCTCGGGTGGGACTTCCGGTAAACTTCCTTGAGCCGCTCGACGCTGGTATGCGTGTAGATCTGCGTCGTCGAAATTGACGCATGGCCGAGAAGCTCCTGAACTGCGCGGAGATCCGCGCCGGCATCGAGGAGATGAGTTGCGAATGTGTGGCGCAGAGAGTGTGTCGAAAGGCCCGCATCCTCATCGATCCGGTCAAGGAACTTCGTCACGGCCTTCTGGATCGCGCTCAGCGAGATTCGTTTTCCCCCCCTCGAGAGAAAAAATGCCGTCCTGTCAGCGCCTGCCACTCCCTGCCTGATGAGATCGTCGCGCTTCGATTCGTAATTGCGCAGCGCGAGTGCGGCGTGGTCACCGACCGGTATGATCCGTTCTTTCCGGCCCTTGCCCCGCACTTTTACCTGCTGTGACAGCAGGTCGATGTCGGCCCGGTTGATTCCGCGGAGCTCGGAAAGCCGGATACCAGTCGAGTAGAAGAGCTCGAGCATCGCGTTGTTGCGGACGTCAGCGAACCTCCCGTCCATAGCGTGCAGCTCGGCGCTCTGAAAGAGCAGGTCTATTTGCGCGCGATCCAGATATCCTGGAAGGTACTTGTCGAGCTTCGGGCTGCTCACGCCGCGGGCCGGATTTGAGTCGACGATCTCGTTGCGGTTGAGCCAGGAGTAGAAGCTGCGAACGGCGGAGAGAGCGCGCGCTATCGACCTCTTCGCGAGCTTCTTCCTGTTGAGGTGGGCGAGAAACCCGCGCAGCGCGAGCCGGTCGATTCCCTGCCATGACCAATCGCGCTCGCCGTAATAGTTTGCCAGAAATCCTGTGAGCTCGCCGAGGTCACGCCGGTACGCCTTGAGCGTGTGGGCGGAGAGATCGCGCTCCTTCTCGAGATGGAGCAGGAATTCCTCGACGGCAGACGTATCACTCATTCAAACAGTCGCGGCGTTGGCGGCAGGCAAAATTCCATTATCGCGTGACCACGCGGCCATCTCCTCCAGAGCGCGCTCGGCGAATTTCACCCGCTTCAGCTTCTTGTCACGCACCGGCTCGGCAAGGTCGTCGAGAAGACCAAAATTGGCGTTCATCGGCTGGAAGTGACGTGGCTGCGCCTCGCGAAGGTAACGGTAAAGCGCGCCGACCATCGTCACCGCCGGAGGGATTACGGGATCCTCTCGCGTCAGTATCCTGGAAAGATTGATACCCGCGAGAAGACCTGTCGCTGCACTCTCCGTGTATCCTTCCACGCCGGTGATCTGTCCTGCGAAGAGGATCGTATCGTCGTTGCGCGCCGAGAGGTGCGGTGTGAGTGCAGCTGGCGAGTTCAAATACGAGTTACGGTGAATCGAGCCGTATCGCAGGAACTCGGCGTCCTGGAGACCAGGGATCAAACGCAGCACACGTTGCTGCTCGGGTATGCGCAGTCTGGTCTGAAACCCTACAACGTTCCACATGTTGCCGTTACGATCCTCGCGCCTCAGTTGCACGACTGCCCAGGGACGCCTGCCTGTGCGCGGGTCGATGAGACCCACGGGCTTCATCGGGCCAAAGCGCAATGTGTCTCTGCCGCGGGCAGCCGAGACCTCGACGGGCATGCATCCCTCGAAGTATGGGACTTCATCGAACTCGTGGCCGTGGAACTGGTCTGCCGACGTGAGGGCTTCGATGAACGCATCATATTCATCGCGATTCATCGGGCAGTTGAGGTACGCACCCTCTTCGGCAGGGTCGTCCATGGTTTCCCGGCCATATCGCGACGCGGTGAACGCTATCGTCTCATCGATCGAGTCCCTCGAAACGATGGGTGCTATCGCATCGTAGAAAGCGAGCGCACCTGTCCCAAGCCTTTCCTGCATGGCGGCGGCAAGGGCATCAGATGTGAGGGGTCCTGTAGCCACCACGCACGGCCCCTCGATGACGGTAGCCTCCCGGCGGCTGATCTCGATCAGCGGATGAGACTCGATCCGCACGGTAACCGCTGCAGCAAAAACATCCCTGTCGACCGCAAGCGCGCTTCCAGCCTGCACCCGCGCGACATCCGCGCACTCCAGAATCATCGAGCCGAGTACGCGCATCTCGGCCTTGAGCAGTCCGTGCGCGTTAGTGGTCTCCGTGCTCTTGAATGTGTTTGAGCAGACCAGCTCCGCGAGCCTGTCAGTGTGGTGCGCAGGGGTCTGCTTTACAGGACGCATCTCGATGAGATCCACCCGGTATCCGCGCTCGGCGAGCTGCCACGCGGCCTCGGATCCTGCGAGCCCGCCACCAATGACCGTTACCCGCTTGATCACATTACCTCCGGGCTCTCCGCCGCAGTCAGACAGCCACGGCTTCCGCGGTCGCTTCCTGTACTTCCCACTCGTTCGCGCAACTGATGCATCGCCGGTATTCGCCACGCGTCTTGTTCGACTTCATCTCGGCGCCGACGTACCCGCACTCGGGGCACGTCTCGGGCGCAGGCTTGTCCCAGATCACGAAATCGCACGCCGGATAGTTTGCGCATCCATAGAATGCCTTTCCGCGTTTCTTCGATCGGCGGACTGCGATGTCGCCTCCATCTTTCGGACACTTGACTCCGGTCGGCATCGACCGCGTGCCCCTGCATTTCGGGAACTTGCTGCAGCCGAGGAACTCGCCCGAGCGGCCCTGGCGTATCACCATCGGCTCGCCGCATTCGTGACAGATCTGGTCGGTGAGAACGGCCGCCTTTCGCTCGCCGCGAAGCGGGCGGGTGTACTTGCAGGTCTTCGGGTGATTCTCGCAGGCGATGAACGGACCGAAGAACCCGCCGCGGGCAACGAGGCGGGCGCCGTCGACCGGGCAGCGATCTGTCTCGAGTGCAGACAGATCGTGTGCCTCGGCGATCAGCGCTTCGATATCAGCATCCTTCAACGCAGTGGCGAAAGGACCGTAGAACTCGGCGAGCATGTGGCGCCAGTTGACGTCGCCTTCCTCGACCTTGTCGAGGTCAGTCTCCATGTGCGACGTGAACGTCACGTTGAAGATGTCGGGAAACGACTTGACCATCACACGCTCGACCTGGTCTCCCAGCTCGGTCGGGAAGAACCGCCGCTGCTCGAGTTGCGCATAACGCCTGTCAACCAGCGTCGAGATGATCGAGGCATACGTAGACGGGCGGCCGATTCCCAGACGCTCGAGCTCCTTCACCAGACTCGCCTCCGAATAACGAGGGGGCGGTTCGGTGAAGTGCTGTGAAGGTGTTATCGCCTTTACCGGTATGTCCTCGCCGACTTCCATCTGTGGCAGCGGCTGCTCGTCCTCGAGCGCCTTCCCACGGCCGTCGCCGACTTCGCGCGTCTCGCGGTAAACCTTCTGGTAGCCGTCGAACTTCATGACACTGCCAGTCGACCTGAACAGGTACGGCAACGACGGTCCCGACGGCTGCGACGCGAGGTCGAAATCGACGGTGGTCGTGTCGAACCTCGCCGGAGCCATCTGCGAAGCGATGAATCGCTGCCAGATCAGCTGATAGAGCTTTAGCTGGTCGGGCTTGAGGTATTTCGCGATGTGCTCGGGACGGCGCGTCGGATCCGTCGGGCGGATTGCCTCGTGCGCGTCCTGCGTGTTCTTCGCCTTCCCGTCGCCGTAAAGCTGGACAGATGCTGACTGGTATTGCTCGCCGTACATCAGCTTTACATAGTCGCGAGCCTGAACGGCGCTCGTCTCGGAAACACGCGTTGAGTCGGTGCGCATGTAGGTGATGAGTCCGACGGCGCCTTCGGGACCGATCTCGACACCTTCATAGAGATCCTGGGCAAGGCGCATCGTCCGCTTCGACCCGAAGCTCAGCTTCTTCGCGGCTTCCTGCTGCAGCGTGCTCGTCGTGAATGGCGGAGCAGAATTTTTCCGGCGCTCGCGGCGCTTGACCTCGGTGATGCCGAATGTGCCGAGTCCCTTCAGGTCGGCCAGGATCTTCGTCGCGGCCGCTTCATCGGGAATCGACGCCTTCTTGTTGTCGATGTGATGAAGCTTGGCCGTGAACTCCTGACCCGCCTTCTCGAGGTCCGCTTCGATCGTCCAGTACTCGACAGGATTGAACGCATTTATCTCGCGCTCGCGCTCGACCAGCAGCCGCAGAGCCACAGTCTGAACACGTCCAGCCGAGATTCCCTTCTTTACAGTCTTCCAGAGAACCGGGCTCGCCTTGTATCCCACCAGCCTGTCGAGCACGCGCCGCGCCTGCTGAGCGTCGACCTTTCGCTCGTCGATCTCGCCGGCGCGGGCGATGGCGCTGTGCACGGCGTCTTTGGTGATCTCGTGAAAGAGAACCCGCTTGATCGGCGCGCCGTTCTTGCGCTTCACCTGGCTGGCGACGTGCCATGCGATGGCCTCGCCTTCACGGTCAGGATCCGTCGCCAGCAGAATCTCGCGGGAATCTCTCGCCGCTGTCTTCAAGTCAGCGAGCGTCTTCTCCTTTCCGGGAATCGTCACATACTCCGGCTCGAATCCGTTCTCGATGTCGATGCCGATTTTCTTCTCGGGGAGGTCACGCACGTGCCCGATCGTCGCGCGCACGCGATAACCGCGGCCGAGGTACTTGCCGATGGTCTTTGCCTTGGCAGGGGATTCGACGATGACGAGCGAGGTTGATCCGGGCTCGGGCGGCGGACCTTCATCGACCGGGACTGCTTTCTTTGCGCGCGGCTTGGCCGCCTTACGGACAGTCTTCTTCGCGGCCGTCTTTTTTCTCGCAGCAGCCATCAGCTAGTGCACCGCCTGACTGTCACCCGGGCCACCGGAGTCCTCGAGTCCCGATCCCTCCAGCATCCCGCGGAGATCCTCGAGCGCTATGCGGCCATCGATCTGCATGA
>JBPPMU010000296.1:0-3178 GCA_051306215.1 Gemmatimonadaceae bacterium
GGCGCGTGGGGTACGGCTCTCGCCGACCTCCTCGCGCGGAATGGTCACGAAACCCGGATATGGGCATACGAATGGGACGTTGTCGAAAGCATAAACAGGGTTCACCAGAACCGGCGCTTTCTGTCGGGCCATCCGCTGACTGACTCACTCGTTGCATACAACCAGATCGAGACGACACTCGAGGGTGCCGAGCTCGTCACGTTCGCGACGCCGTCTCACGTGCTGAGGACCATTGCCAGAAGTGCCCGCGAGTTCGTCGAGGCAGGTTTACCGGTCGTGGTTGCTTCGAAGGGCATCGAGCAGGGGTCGCTCGCACTCATGACTGATGTAGCCGCCGAAGAACTCTCTGGCTCGACCGTTGTCGCGCTTTCGGGACCGAGCTTTGCGGCGGAAGTCGTAGCACAGCAGCCCACCGCAGTCGTCGTAGCGTCGGCCTCCGCCGAGGCGGCGCTTTTCGCGCAGCAGGCGTTCAGCTCGGCGCACTTCCGCGCATACACTCACTCTGATGTTACCGGCGTCGAGATAGGCGGGTCCTTGAAGAACGTGATGGCGGTAGCGACAGGGATCGCCGAAGGACTCGGGCTTGGTTTCAATGCGAGAGCCGCGCTGATCACGCGCGGCCTGGCGGAGATGACGCGGCTTGGCGTAAAGCTGGGTGCGGACCCGGCGACACTTTCGGGGCTGGCCGGATTGGGCGACCTGGTGCTGACTTGCACAGGCTCGCTGAGCCGCAACAGGGCTGTGGGGGTCGAGGTCGGGCGGGGAACGCCGCTCGATGCAGTGCTGGCCGGACGCGAAACGGTCGCGGAAGGGGTGACCACGGCGCGAAGCGCGCACGCGCTCGCCAAGCGGGAGGGTGTCGAGATGCCGATAGTTGATGCGGTCAACAGGGTCCTGTTCGAGGGCAAGCCTGCGCGCGATGCGATCGGCTCGCTCATGACACGCGAGCTTCGTCCGGAGAGCGACTGATGGCTTCAGAACCGGTCAGGGAATTTTTCTCGATGGGAGACGTCTGCAGCCTGACGGATCTCAAGCCGCACGTGCTGCGGTACTGGGAGAGCCAGTTCAGGTTTCTCCACCCAGCGAAGAACAGGTCAGGCAACCGCGTTTACCAGCGGCGCGAGATCGAGTTGATAATGTTGGTGAGACAGCTTCTCTACACCGAGAAGTACACGATCGACGGCGCCCGCCAGAAGATCGACGAATACAAGAAGAACGGAGAGTTGCGCAGTGTAGCCCGCGCTGCACTTGACATGCAGACAGTCGAGTCGCTCGAGGGCGATCTCAAGGCGATCGCAGCGATACTCGACGGGGAAGAGCCAGCCGAATGATCGAGAAGGTCGTAGTTGTACTGCCCGCCTTCAACGCCGAGATGACGCTCGGCGCTGTCGTCCGGGGCCTGAGGAAGCATGTGCCGCGAGTTCGAATTGTGGGAGTCGACGACGGCTCCGCTGACGGCACGGGCGCGCTCCTGCGATCGATGTGCGACGAGACAATCCAGTTCCCGGTCAACCGGGGGAAGGGTATGGCTCTGCAAAAGGGATTTGCCGCCGCGCTGGTCGCGGGGTGCGATGCGGTTGTCACAATCGATTCGGACGGACAGCACGATCCCGCGTTTGCGCCATCACTCATCGCGGCTCTCGAGGGATGTCACATCGCCATCGGAACACGCGACCTTACAACCGAGCAGATGCCCCGGCTGCGACGTCTCGCGAACTTTCTCTCGACGACGGCGACGCGTGTCATCTCGGGCGGCGCTGTGAAGGACAGCCAGTCGGGTTACCGGGCCATCAGGCGCGAAGTGCTTGACGAGGTCCACGCTCATGGCGACCGGTACGAGTTCGAGACCGATTTCATCATCAGGGCGGCGCACGCGGGTTTCACTATCAGGAACGTTCCAATCTCAACCATCTACGGCCCGCCAAGCTATTTCCGCGAATTCCGCGACGCGATGAGAGTGACAGGTGTATTGTGGGCTCACCGGTCGGGTGCGTTCCGCAAACATGCCCCTCGGCCGCTCGGCCCGGTGAACCAGGAACATTGATGCGCCTTCTCTGCACCAACGACGACGGAATACTCGCTCATGGACTTAAGTGCCTTGTTGCGGCGGCCGAGCCGCTGGGCGAGGTGACGGTTGTCGCGCCCGACCGTGAACAGAGCGCGACAAGTCATTCGCTCACGCTTCATCACCCGGTGCGTCCGATCCAGCGGGACGAGCGCCGCTGGCAGGTCGACGGAACGCCGACAGACTGCGTGATGCTCGCCTGCGAGGCTCTCATGCCCGAGCGGCCGGATTTCGTTCTGAGCGGAATCAATCATGGGCAGAACATGGGCGAGGATGTTCTTTACTCGGGAACCGTCGCAGCCGCGATGGAAGGGATATCGATCGGGATTCCTTCGATAGCAATTTCCTTCGCTGGCGGGGATCTGCGCGCCGATGTCACAATGCTCGACGACCAGATAGGTCCCCTCACGGCACTCCTTCGGCACCTCACGTCGCTGCCGTCGTTTCCTCCCAACACACTGCTTAACGTCAACCTTCCTCCCGTTCGCGGTCCGGAAATAAGGGGAATCAAGCTCACCCGCCTTGGCCGGCGTGTTTACTCTGATTCGATCAAACGCATGCAGGACCCCTGGGGGAGACCGATCTACTGGATCGGCGGCGGCTCGATCGAATGGTCGGGGCCGGAGAACTCCGACTTCCGCGCGATCCAGGAAGGGTTCATCTCAGTTTCACCGCTGCATCTCGACGTGACGCACCATGCGATCCTCGACGACCCGGAGACATGGTGGCTCGACCAATAGACCCGCAGGAGTATCGCGGGGCGCGGCGGCGTCTCGTTGAAACCCTGCAGGAACAGGGAATCCGGGACCTTTCTGTCCTGAATGCGATAGACGAGACGCCCCGTCACCTTTTCGTTCCAACCGGCGTGCGCCATCGCGCCTACGAGGATTCGGCACTTCCAATCGGCTTGAGCCAGACGATCTCGCAACCGTCGATTCACGCGCGCTACCTCGAGCTGCTCAAGTTGACAGGAAAAGAGAAAGTGCTCGAGATAGGCACTGGCTCGGGTTACCAGACCGCGCTTCTTGCGCGTCTGGCGGCCCAGGTTTTCTCGATCGAGCGTATCGCCCCGTTGCTCGAGAAGGCTAAGGAAGTCCTACAACAGGTGGGTGC
>JBPPMU010000297.1:0-22926 GCA_051306215.1 Gemmatimonadaceae bacterium
TACTTCGAGCCTGCACCGGGGCGGGTGTTATCCGTCGGAGTTTCGATCGGGGTGTCGGCGGGGAGTGATCGGGACAGCTGACCAGACATCAAGTGCCTCCAGGTACTTTATCCCGGACCCCGTATTGAACACCACGACAGTATCGGCGGGCGAAACCGCTTCCAATGCAAGAAGCTGGCGCAAGGCGGGCAGACACGCGCCTCCTTCCGGCGCAGCGAGCACCCCTTCGAGGCGGCCAATCTCGCTCACCCCATCGAGCAGATCCTTATCGCTCACTGCAAGCGCGATCCCGCCGGACTGTCTGATCGCATCGAGTATCATGAAATCGCCTATTGCCTTCGGAACGCGCAGCCCCGAGGCGACTGTGTGCGCAGCTTCGAACATCGCAGCGAATCGGTCGCCCGACTCAAACGCGCGAACTATCGGCGCGCATCCCTCCGGCTGGACGCTGATCATTCTCGGTCGCCGGGAACCTATCCAGCCCATCTGCTCCATCTCGTCGAACGCCTTCCACATCCCGATCAATCCCGTTCCACCGCCCGTCGGGTAAACGATCACATCCGGAAGCTTCCACCCGAAAAACTCAGCGAGCTCGTAACCCAGTGTTTTTTTTCCTTCAACCCGATACGGCTCCTTGAGGGTTGAAACATCGAACCACCCCTCTTCATCCGTTCGCCGGGCGACCTCGGCAGCGCAGTCCGTGATGAGGCCGTCGATCAGCGTGACAGTTGCGCCAAGGCGGATACACTCTACGACATTGGCTCGCGGAGTGTCGCGCGGCATGAATACGTGGGCCTCGAGTCCGGCGCGTGCCGCGTATGCAGCCATGGCGCCGCCGGCATTCCCGGCCGAGGGAACCGCAACGCTGGTGACGCCGAGCTCCTTCGCCATCGATATGGCCGCTGACATTCCGCGCGCCTTGAAGCTCTGCGTCGGATTCAGCGACTCTTCCTTGATGTAGAGCCGCGGCAAGCCGAGCGACGCCCCGAGGCGCGCTGCGTGAAGCGTGGGGGTGAAGCCTTCGCCGAGTGATACGATGTGTGTTTCGTCCCGCACTGGCAGGATGTCGCGGTACCGCCACATCCCTTCCCTTCCACGGCCCATTGCGCTGCGGTCGATTGCTGCTGCTGCGGCCTCGAGGTCGTATCTGACCAGAAGCGGCTTGCCGCATTTGACGCAGGTGTTCCAGAGGCGTCCGGCCTCGTGCGTCGCGGCACACGCGGCGCACTCGAGATGGGTTACGAAAAACAGGGCGGTCTCCGGCTTTGGATGTTCGAGGGCGATGGCGTCGCGGGAAGGCAGCGCTAAGTTAAGCGCGCAGGATGTCTGACGCAGTTGTAGCGCGCTCCGCGCTCCCGGTGCTCCCTCGAGCGGCCTGATGGCTTCGGTCAGGCTGATTCTCGCGATGGCCATGCTCGCGGCGATTACCATCTGGCTCGACGCGCGGGCCAGGAAATGACCACCCGGGCGTCAATTCCTGTGGCGGTGGGAATGCCTTGCTGACGGGCCACATTGCAGCGGCCCTCGGCGCTCACGGATTACGGAGCGCGGTGCCTCTGTGGCTGCTGGTGATCGCGAGCCAGCTTCCCGACTGGAGCGATGCCGCGCTCTGCCTCGGCGGACTCCGCTCGTCGACTCCCGGGCTCTACTCGCACGCCCTGCTGCCGGTGGCTGTTCTCGCCGGCGTCGCCGCGGCGGCGTTTTTCGTGTGGCGGCGGGACGCTGGAGGAAGCCTGGTGATCGCCGCCGTTGTGATCACTCATTTGCTCGGCGATTATGTCACAGGCCTCAAGCCCACGTGGGAGGGAGGGCCGGTCATAGGTCTCAACTTGTACGCAAAGCCGGCGCTCGACTTTATCTTCGAGGCGGCCGTCCTGGCGACTGGATGGCTGCTCTACCAGCGCTCCTTTCCGGCCGCGCGGAGGTATTCGCGGGAGGTCGTTCTGGTGCTCATCTCATTGCTGCTGATTCAGGCAGCAGCGGACATCGCCATCTACGTTTCGCCGGGCATGAGCAAGTGCTGAACATTTCCTCAACGGGACCACGATGACCGACCAGATGCCCTCGCGCGACGAAGCACTCGCCACGATGCACGAGTACACAGCGAGTGACTCGCTGCGGAAGCACATGCTTTCTGTCGAGGCGGCGATGAGGGCGTACGCCGAGAAGTTCGGCGAGGACGTAGAAAAATGGGGGGTCACCGGCCTGGTCCACGATTTCGATTACGAGCGGTTCCCGAACGCCGAGCATTCGCCGACGGAGGGGCACCCTGCGGAGGGAGTGCGGATCCTCCGGGGACGCGGCTACCCCGAGGACCTCCTCGAGGCGATACTGGGCCACGCGAACTACAGCGGGGTTGCCCGTGAATCGCGCCTGGCGAAGACTTTGTTCGCGGTGGACGAACTGACCGGCCTGATCACCGCTACGGCGCTGGTCCGCCCGACGAGGAACGTGATGGAGGTCGAGGCGAGATCTGTGAGGAAAAAAATGAAGGACAAGGCGTTTGCCCGGGGCGTGAATCGCGAGGATGTAATATCAGGCGCAGCCGACCTGGGTGTCGACCTCGACGAGCACATCGGTTTCGTCATTGCGGCGATGCAACGCGTTGCGCCTGCGCTGGGCCTGTCCGGCTCGTGACCGTTTCAGGTAGTTCCGTAGTTCCGTAGTTCCGTAGTTCCGTAGTTCCGCATCCCCCCTGGTGCTTCTGCGCCTCTGCGTGGGCGCAGCCCCTCTGCGACTCTCCTAATCCATGACGAACTCTCGCTTAAACGCGACATCGAACGAGAAGGTTTTGGTCTTGGTTTTCGCCTCGATGACCCCCGCGATTCTCTCCAGCCGGGCGGGAATGGCCATGATTTTCTCCTGTGCCTTCTTCCCCGCGTCGTTCAATCCCTCGAGCTTGTCGATTGCCCAGAACCTGATCTGCTCCTCGACGATCTTCATGTAGTCCCGCGGACCGTAGATTCCGGCGCGGCGGACGACGTCGGCAAGCTCGCGGAAATGCGGCATGCTGACACCGGGCATGTCTATCGCCGGCATTATCTTCGCCGCCGACTCGAGCGCCTGATTCGGGTCGCGCTTGAGGACTTCCTTGAAGACAGACCGGTAGAACGTGTAGTGCCGTGCCTCTTCCTTCGCGACGTTCGCGAGGACCTCGCCGATCATCGGCTCGTACTCGGACGCGAGCTTGCCCGTGTTGGCGTGCGATATCTGCGTCGCGCGCTCCTGCAGTGACGTGTAGACGAACACACGGTACGGGTCGCGATCCCAGTCAGGCGCAAATCCGGCCCTGAGGTAGTCGAACTGCATTTTCTCCACTACCAGGCGATCGAATACCTGAGCGTCCCGCGTGTAGTCATGAAGGATCAGACCGTGCCTGTCCTCCTCCGCAGTCCACAGATTCGTCCACCGGTGCCAGTGACTTTCGTTCCCGAGGTAGACAGCGAGAATGCGATGGAAATGCGGCAGGCCTTCCTCCGTCAGGAGGTTGAGGGCGAGGGCGACGCGGGCAGGAGCGGAGATACCCTCGGCCCGCTTTCTGAGATCGCGGATATGGTGGTCCGGATCCGTATCGGGTGGTGGGTCGAGTATTTCGCTTGGAAACCACAGCACGCGCTTCGCCTCGTGCGCCGTCATAAGCTCGGCGACAAAGTCCTCGAGGTCTGCCAGGACCTCGACCTTCGAGAGCATCTCGGAGTTTGCGGGGGCTACTGTCACGTCGTGTACAGGGGTTGAGTTGTCCGGCCGTTCACAGCCCTGCCGGGCCGCACGGGTAACATACCCGCCGGGCAGGAAATTGCATCATTCGCGCCGGAAATCCGCCGGCGTGGCATGAAGTGCGACTCGATCTCCTGAAGCCGCGCCTTCCGCGACTGGGGCATCCTTCACAACGAAACACGGCGTCATGCAGAACGGAAACTTGCGTATCTCCACGGCCCGGCCCCGGAAGTAGTCGTCGACAGCCTTGGTTTCGCCGGGGAATACTCCATAGTCGTCGAGGACAAGGATTCCCCCCGGCACGATCAGCGGAAACAGATGCTCGAGTATCGTGACCGCGGGCTCGTAAATGTCGGTGTCGAGGTTCAGCAGTGATATCCTGAGCTCGGGGTGTTCCGCGACGTACGCCGGCACGGTCTTCGTGATGTCGCCGGGCACGAGCTCGACGAACCGCGCGCATCCCTTGTGCTCGAGAACTTCCTGCATCTGTTCGACGGAGATGCTCTGGTCGCCGGCAGCAGCGATGAAACCATCGCGCCGTTTGAAGTCCTGGCCGAACGCCGTCTCCGGAAACGAGCCGAAAGTATCGAAGCCGATCACCTTCCTCGAGAACGGGCTCCCGAAGATCTCACGGAATGCTGCAAACCGCGCCAGCGATGCTCCCTTGAAGACTCCACATTCTACGATCTCTCCGGCCAGCCCCTGTGTCATCCTGAAGAGCTCGTAGTGTGCGACGATCTTGCTTATCCTGGTGATGTCACACGACAGATAGAAGTTGTTCTCCCACAGGAAGTCCTTCGAGAAATCGGGAAGTTCTATCATTGCGGGCTCAGACTATCGGGGCGCATTCAGCTGCGCGTCCGGTGACCTCTTCCATTGTACGATCGATCTGGCGGCGGTGCCTCTCCTCGTGCTGCGCGACGAAAAGCGCCCACTGATACATGTTGAGCTCCCCATAGGCCAGGAACGGCCTTGTCACAGCCGAGAGATCCAGGTCGGCCGACGAGTTCATTGCGTTAAGGAGGCGCTCCCTCGACCGGCGCAGCGACTCGAGCGAATCCTCGATGCCGGCATCCGCCGCCGGTGCGACCATCTCTGGCGCCGTGGCCGGCTTCGGAGGCTCGATCACCGAAAAGCTGTCGAGGCTCGACATCACCGATTCGTCGGACTGCGGAGGTCCAACCCCGCGCGAGCGTGCCCACTCGACTGATTTCTCCACCATGCGCGCAACGCCCGCCTCGACCTTTGCCAGGTGGTCGAGATTCTCGGCCGCAGTCCAGGCGCCGCTTCGCGGCCTGATCGAAGCGAAGGCCGGATTAATCTGCGTCGCGGTTTCAAGCAGCCGCGAGCGCGTCTCGGCGAGATAAGCCAGCAGCTCAGCGAGCGGGGGACGTATCACTGTCATCGAGTCCCTCCATGATATCTATTAACTCCGCGACAACGGTCTGTCCCCGGTCGCGCGCGTACCATGCCCTCATATGACGATACCTGTCGGGCTTCGGGAGTGCGAGCCCCTCGGACATTACCCATCTCTGGAGCGGTCCGGGCCTCGGACCCCACCAGCCTCGCTCCCGAAACTCCTCGTCATAAACAATCGCCACAGGGATGGAGCGTGATAGGCCGGTGAGATGCGCATCCATGAGGTCACGGTTCGCGTCCCTTCCAATGATCCGCATGTCGATGTTGTCACAGCACTCCTCGAGCCGGGCGATGTACGGGAGAACGCTGACCGAGTCCCCGCACCAGTCCTCGCTGATTACCAGGATGTGCCAGTGACCACGCAGGTTCCCGGCCCTCCTCGCAGCATCGGGGGTGAGCTTCGCGACCCGGTAGATCATTGCCCACAGGCCACCGTTGTCTCCGGGGCGCGCGAGGAGGTCGGAGAACGTTGAGCCGCCGAAGAACCTGTCACGAAGGGAGCCCGCATTCTCACCCACGCAGCATGTCCACATGCCATATATCGTCTTCAGTGTAGGGCTCGGTCACCCGCCTGAACCCGAATCCTTCATAGAATCTCTCGAGATACATCTGCGCGGCGATTCTTACTCCCTTCCCCCAGCCGGCATCCTCGACGCGCCTGAGCGCCTCGACCATCAACTCCCGGCCCACGCCCTTCCCCCGTGCTTCAGGGTGTGAGGCGACGCGTCCGATGGAAGGCTCGGCGTACTTGACCCTCGGCGGGAGAAGTCTCGCGTAAGCTACCAGCACACGGCGACCCTCCAGTGTCTGCCAGCCGAGCAGGTGATCGGCGACGCGGTCAACTCCGTCAGCGTCGAGATAGGCGCAATTCTGCTCCACGACAAAAACCATCTGCCGGAGCTGCATCGCGGCGTAGAGATCCGCGGGGGTGAGATCCCTGAATGGCATGCACTGCCAGGTGACGGAGGTGTCAGGCTCGGTGTCAGAATTCATTCGCGAGGATGAGGAATGCGGGAACGCAATATACGAATCAGGGAGCCGCGAATGCTGGCGAAGCGCTGGCGTCCCGGCGGCGGGGAGCCGTAGAATTGCATGATGGATCGTCTCCGTGGTGCGTTCGTTCTCTCGTTAACGCTGATGGGCTGCGCTTCGACCACCGGGGTGCGGGTGTCGACCTCCGTCATCGGGGGCGCCATGGCGCACGAGGTGATCGACGCGACTCTCGGCTTGCAGCGCGCTTCGTCGATCTCGTTCTTGCTCGACGAGGTGTCGGCCGCGCGCATCCGCGACACAGACTCGATTCTCGTCTCATTCGGCACCCGGCACACGATGTCTGACACTGCCAGTCCGGCAAGAGGGATCGGGGCGGCAAGACGATTCCTTCATGAGAGACTCGCGGGTTACAGCCGCGACTGCGGCGGGTGCCTTCGGGTGGAGTTTGACGCAGCCGACATCGAGGTGACACGCCATCCCGATCGCCCGAAGGTGAATGTCGTGAATGTGCTGGCGTGGCTGCCGGGCCGCGATACCGCGACAGTCATAGTGATCGGCGCCCACTACGACTCATGCATCTGCACGCAGGATCGCTGGGATTTCAGGTCGGATGCGCCAGGCGCCGATGACGATGGGTCGGGGACCGCCGCCGTGGTGGAGCTCGCGCGCGTTTTCTCGCTCAAGTATCCGCGCGGGCTGCATTCCACAATGGTCTTCGCGTTGTACGCAGGCGAGGAGCAGGGTCTCCTCGGCTCAACGCATCTGGCGCGGAGGCTTCACGAAGGCGGATACCGCGTTGCAGCCGCAGCGACAAACGACATAATCGGCAATGTTGTCGCGGATGACGGGAGAGTGGATTCGACGAGCGTGCGAGTCTTCGGCGCCGAGCCCGACAACGGGCCGTCGAGGGAGCTGGCCAGGTACGCCTGGGCCTCGGGACTTCTCTACATGCGGGAATTCGCGGTGTTTCCGGTCTTCCGGCTTGACCGGATTTCGAGGGGCGGCGATCATGCCCCGTTCGTCGCGCTTCGCGATCCGGCGATCCGGTTCACCGAGAGGCTCGAGAACTACAAGCGGCAGCACCTTCCCGGCGATGTTCTCTCCGGCGTGAACTTCAATTATGTCGCGAAGGTGGCGCGGCTCAACGCCGCAACCTTCGGGTCGCTGGCAAGCGCGCCCTCGGCACCAGACAGCGTTGTCGCGAGGCGGGACATGTCGTCTGGCGGGCAGAAGTGGAATCTGACGTGGAAGCCGGTCACCGAAGCCGTCGCCTACGAGATACTCCTTCGCCGGACTGTCTCAGCGACATACGAGCGGCTGATACGCGTCACCTCAGGAACGTCTTATCTCCTGAGCGAACAGCTGGATGACCTCTGGGCCGGCGTGCGATCGGTCGGAGCGGACGGTCACAGATCGATCACTGTGGCGGTCCCGCCGCCGTCGTTCGTTACGCGCTGAGCACTTTCCGCCGCAGGACCTCGAATTCGATTTCCTCCGACGGAGTGGCATCGGCCGCAAGGTTTCGGCGCATCAGCTCGAGTGCCGCTTCGTGACTCGCGGCGCTTGCCGCGGCGCAGCAATCACCGGGAACTACCAGGTGAAGGTCGCGCATGTGAGCGTCGCTCGCAGTGAACAGTACGCACAGGTCGGTTGTCAGGCCTGTCACGATCAGCAGCTTCGCGTGAAGGTATTCGAGCAGGGTGTCGAGGGTTGTCGAGAAAAACGCTGAGTGCTTCGGCTTCAGCACGAAAAAATCAGACTCGTCCGGCCGAAGGATCTTCGCCAGCGCGCTTCCGCGGACGCCGTCGTTCGTGCAGTGATCGATGAGTGACCGGAAGTCCGACCTCCACCTGCCGAAGTTGTCGTTGACGTAGACAACCGGCACGCCGGCCTTGCGGGCTCGCTGTGCAAACGCCGCCAGGCGAGGCGCCATCTCGAGCGCCTGCCCGAGCAGCGCCTCCCCGCCCTCGAACTCCATGTCGTTGATGACGTCGACGATGATCAGCGCCAGCGGGCAGGTTTCCGGAATGCTGCCGTGCAGGTCGTGGTTTTTCGCAGGCATCCCTACCATTCCTCTGTCATGCGTGCGAAGAAAGGAAGAAGCATGCCCTGCTCCCTATCGCGCCCGGGCCGCCCTCGCTTCTGCCACTATCTCCTTCACTTCCCGAAGCAGCCGCGGTGCATCGTATGGAATCCCATCCTTGATCGTCCACGTGACGCCGCCGCTTCTGACCGCCTTGCCGTCGACGATCGTCTCAACGCCGGTCGGATAGAGGACTTTCAGGTTCTCGAGCGGATTCCCGTCAACCACGATCAGGTCAGCGGCGTAGCCGGTTTTCACCCTGCCGAGTCGCGACTCTTCGCCGAGTATGCGGGCATTGTTGGAGGTTGCGTGCTGGATGACCTTGATAGGATTGAAGCCGGCTTCCTGATGCAGCTCGAGCTCCCGAATGAGGCCGAAGCCATACATCTGATAGATGAATCCAGCATCCTCGCCTGCTCCGATCAAGCCGCCCCGCGTCTCGAAATCGCGAAGGGCACGCATCCATATCCGGTAGTTCTCCTTCCAGTACGATTCGTCGGTTGACGTCCAGCCGAGAAAGTACGATCCGTGATTCCGCGGGTTCGGCCTGAAGTATTCCTCGAGTGTGGGGTGGAGGTAGTCGGCGAACCACGGCTGCCCTTGCGCGCGCTGCAGGTCACGGCTCGCTTCGTAGATTACGAGCGTCGGGACCCACGCGACCTTCGCCGCGGCCATGCTGTCGAGAACCGACAGGAGCCTGCCGGGATTTGCCTCCCGCCACAGCCGTCCGGCGTACCTGAACCTGTCGACTTCGTCGTTGTAGTTGTAGTCGGCGGGAAATCCCTGCACGCCCTCCTCAAGCGCGGCGTCGGGAATTCCGTACCAGTGCTCGATGCTTGTAGTGCCGAGGCGGATGTCATCCCACGCGTTGGTTTCCTCGACCCCCGCGTGGTGGGCGATGCGAAGTCCGACCTTCCGCGCTTCGTCCTCGAGCGCGGTCATCATGTCGCGGTCGACGCCCATGCTCTTGATGCCGTCAGCGCCAATCCGTTTCAGCTCACGCACGCGTTCGCGGGCAGCTTCCGCTGTTTGCGGCTCAGGGGAAGCACCGAAACGGGCGTAGGCAAAAATCCGGGGCGCGGCAACCTCTCCCCTCTCGCTTGCGCCACGCAGTCTGATGATCTCCTGCGTACTCCGGGCGCCGACTTCGCGAACAGTCGTAATGCCGGAGGCAAGCCAGAGCTTGAACGTGTAGTCAACCGGCTGTGGGGTTCCACCGCGCTCATCCTGGATGTGGCCATGTGCGTTGATGAGGCCGGGAAGTACATACCGGCCTGCAGCGTCAATCTCGGTTGCAGCTGCTGGACGTCGCGCCGTACCCTCCGCGATTGCCACGGGGTCGAGCCAGGCTATCTGGGCTATGCGATTCCCGCGTATGAGGATATCGGCAGGCCCCGAAGCGGGGGTGCCCGAGCCATCGAGGATCATCGCGTTCCTGATCACGAGTGATTCGGAGCGCGTTCCGTGTGTTGGCGCTGCCTGAGCGGACAGAAGTGAAGCGCCTATGCATGTGGCAAGCAGAACTGCTCGAATCAATGCCCTGCTCCGGTTCGGGACAGGGAAATAATACCATCCTCGGCCGGACGCGACCGTGCCCCCCGGCTACCGCTCACTCGAGACAGTAGCCGGGGGGCACGCACCCTCAGCCGGGAATTACCTGTTCAGCTTGAAGACGAACGCCTGCTGTACGACCTGCGACACGTTCGTGCGGCCGATCTGCGCGGGCTGGAATCGCATTCTTGAAAGTGCGTTCCTCACCGCCTGCGTGAACGCCGAGTTGCTCGACTCGAGCACCTTGAACGACGACGTCACGACGCGTCCGTTCTCGTTCACGACGAACTGGGCGAGCACCTGGCCTTCCGCCCCGGACGAGCGCATCGATTCAGGGTAGTCGACCGACGTTCCAGAGATCGCGCGAACCTGCCGCTCGACCTCGAATTCAGCATAACTTCTGTCGGTATCGACGGCCGAGCCGCCTGCGGCGCCTTCCTTCGTCCCACTCGAGCCCTCCACGCCCGTAGAGCTTCCGCCCCGCTGACCGCGGCCGGTGAAGTCGTCCTCATTCGTGATCTTTGCGGAAAGGTCGATCGTCGGAATCGTCGTCGGAATGTTCACCGGCGCTTCGAGAACCTTGAAGCCCTTCGGGGGCGCAATCTCCGCCTTCGGAGCAACAGGAAGAGGAGCCGGCGGCTTCGGCGCGGCCTTCTTTGGCTCGGCCTTCGGCGGCGGTGGTGGCTCTGCCTTCTTCTCGAGGGCAGGCGGCGGCTCGGGGGCCTTTGCCTTGACGAAGGTCACCTTCTCCGCGCGATCCTCGCGCACCTCGGGAACGCCCGCGTTAGCCGATGCGTAAACCGCGAAGAAGACGATGAGAGAATGCAGAACCACGCTGAATATCGTGCCCCCCGTCTTGCGGTCCTTCCGGGGTTTTGATTCGAGTAGGTTGTTCATCATTTGAGGCTGCTCCGGTTGAATGCTACGCCTGTAACAAAGGCAATCTCCCTGCCACAAGCGTGATTCTCTTCACGGTGTAATACACTCCAGTGTGACTGACAATCCGGTCTTAATCGTCTCTTAATGAGGACGGATTTTTGCGTATTCGAGGGCAGTCCGGGTAGATGCCCTTCTACCGGGTTTCGTGACATGCTTCTGCAGATGAAACGCCAACCAGCGAAAAACATGATCATTACGGTTAGGCGCGGGGTGGCACTCGCGTTGATGGTGGCGGCGATGTCCGCGTGCACCGAAACATCGGCTCCGCGGAGCGACATTCTCACGGGTTGCGAGACCCCGGGCTCCTCTCCCGCCAGCGTCAGCAACGATCCGATTCTTTTCGTCCACGGATATGCCGGCAACGGCGGTAACTGGCAGGACATGAAGGCGAAGTTCCTCGCCGACGGATGGCAGCCGAACGAGCTCTACGCCTGCAACTACAGTTTCACTGCCTCCAACGTGACGAGCGCAGCAGAGATCGGCGCGCAGGTCGACGAGATACTGCGGGTCACCGGGGCATCGAAGGTCGACATTGTCTCTTTCTCGATTGGCAGCGTCTCATCGCGTTACTACCTCAAGAATCTCGGCGGCACATCGAAGGTCGACGCCTGGGTTTCCCTGGCGGGGCCCAATCACGGGACCGATGCGGTCGAGATCAACAACTGCTCGTTCACGCCCTGTCGTGAGATCGCGCCCGGATCGACTTTTCTGGCTGACCTTAACAACGGTGACGAAACGCCAGGCCTGGTCCGTTACGCGACATGGCGCTCACCATGCGACACTACAATCAACCCCGACGAAAGTGTCATCCTGTTCGGGGCTACCAACAACGTCACCGCGTGTATTCCGCATCTCGCGATGCTCACCGACCCGGTCGTTTACTCGCAGGTTCGCGCGTGGGTCGACTAGCTCGCGCTGAGCCTCAACGGCCGAAAGAGAATCCGAGCGAAACGTAAGTGCGGTTCATGTCGGGCTGCGCGTCGGGCGGGAACGAGTTGTATGTCTCGATGTTTCCGCCGCTCACGCGACCGATTTCACCGACGATGCGGAGCACTTGCGAGTTGATCCATACCGAGCCGAACATGTTCGTCCGCGTGAGCTTCTGGCTCAGGTCGATCGGGCCGCCGGTGCCTCCGTTCGTGGCGGCGCGCGGAGCGACAGTCACGGTGATCGTGGCGTTCGATCTGTAGGTGTCGCGACCATACCCGCCCCCGATGCCGAGAAACCCGAGACTTTTTCCGGTGACTGCGCGCCACGACCTCGAGCGGACCCTGACATCCTCGAGAAGCAGCCTGTCCTCACCTGACGAGCCGGTGATGTCAACACGCGGCAGCTCCCTCGTCAGGTAGCTGACTGACACCCCGGGTGTCGCTGCGGTTTCGGAAATGAGCCCGACCTTGGCCCCGAAGCCGAGCTTGTAGGAGCCCGACGGCAGGCTCACGTCGATCGACGCGTTGCTGTATTCGGGAATGTAGGAGGCGCTCATCAGCAGGTCGATCGCGAGAAATCCTGCAGGAGTACCGGGATACACGCCAAGCGCCACATCGGCAGTCGCAAACCCGATCGGCTTCGTGTCGATGGAGTAGCTGCTCTGCTGTGCGCCGCGCGTGAACGGGACGACTTTATCGACTTCAGGGAGCGACCCATTGAGCGCGTTACCGCGCAGTCCTATGGAGAACCGTCCGATTTTACCAAAGGCGCCACTGATACCCTGGGTCGGATTGCCTCCGGCCAGCACGGCGCCAAGCTGCGGCGCCATGTACTTGAAGAGATCTATCGCTTTCTGGCAGGCGTCCTGCGCGATCATTGTGTTGTCAGGATCCCCGCTGCCATCGAGGCTGCCGGGTGGACACTGCGGATCGATTTCCTGTGCAGCCACGGGTGAAGCCAGCGCGATTACCGCTGCGGCGAGAAAGAAACTGATTTTCATGTTGAGAGGCGGATTGTCATGTGCTGAATCGACGCGCGAGGGACGACTTGCGTCACCCTCAAATGAATACAGTGTACCGGTTGACCGGTACCGGGCTTCGCGAAGGACGCGGAGGGAGCGAAACTACATCTTGAAGTTTCGGGGGTGCTTCGCGACGGCACCCACGAAATACTGCTTGATCCGCGGCATGTCCGCATCCATGTCGCCGGTAGTGAAAAACGGTGGACAGATCCCGATGACCCTCCGGCCGAAGTCGAATACCACGGGAACGATTGGAACGCGCGCGCCGTGAGCGACATGATAAAATCCCGTTTTCCATTTTGGCACCAGTTTCCGGGTGCCTTCCGGCGCAATGGCGAGAATGAGCTTATCCGCCGCGTTGAACGCCGCTATCGACTCGACCACCCTGTCGCGTCTTATCGAGCGCTCGACCGGGATCCCGCCGAGCCATCGCATGAAGATGCCGAGGGGCCACTTGAAGATCGTGTGCTTGCCGAGAAACGACACACGAAAGCCAAGTGAGAACAGTGCCATCACGCCAAGGGGAAAATCCCAATTCGAGGTGTGAGGGGCGACGATTATCACGAATTTCGGCTCGTCGGGCACCACCCCCTCGAACTTCCACCCGGTGAGTGACATCGCTGAGCGGCCGATGAACCGGGAGACCGCATTCCCTCGCCGGGGGACCGATGGGCCCAGCGGGGGAACGTTCACTCTACCGTCGTCTGTCCCGCCGGATCAGCAGCGAGCAGGCCGCGTTGAATGCCTTCGAGGCATCGCTCCCGGTTTTCACCCGGTCCCATGTCATGTACTGGATGTTGCGCGGATCAGGCGGGGAGCCCTCGCGGACGACGGAGCCGTTCGCCGAATAGAATGACTCCGTCAGTCGCTTTACCCTGACCGGGGTGCATCGCAGAAGCGCGGACTGGGTCATCGCCATGTACGGACGCCTGCTCTCGAGGGCGTGAAGCTCGGCGTAGTCCCAGCGTGTGCGAGTCAGGTACGAGCCATCGGGATTCCGCTTTGCGTTCGCGGTGTCGAGCGCGACAGTGACGCTCGCGTCCCTGAAGATTGTCGGCCACGGGGCCTGACCGTGGAGGGCGGGTGCAGCGAGCAGTGATACGGCACAAACAAGGAAGCAACATCTCATCGTAACTCTCTCCGGATATCCCTTCGGTATCATCCTACAGGAAGCGTGAAGTTGAATTGTGCGCCGCTGCCGGGAGGGCTCTCCACCCAGATGCGGCCGCCATGCGCCTCGACTATTCCCTTTGCAATGGACAGTCCAAGCCCCGCGCCGAGTTTCGCGGTTGACTTCGCCTGCCAGTATCTGTCGAACACGTGGTCAACGTATTCGGGAGGAATGCCAGGGCCCGTATCGACGATGGTGAACCTGACTTCATCGTTTGTCTCGTGGCAGGCGATGATTCGGATACTACCTCCCTTCGGCGTGAACTTTATCGCGTTTCCGATAAGGTTCGCGAAAACCTGAAGCACCCGCTCGCGATCCGACGCAACCTTTGTGGGCTGCGCCGGCGGCTCGCACGCCACCGTCAGGTGAGCCGCCGAAGCGAGGGGGGTCGCCGACTCGGCCGCCTCGGTAATCAGTGACTGCACATCGATGGGAACAGGGTCGACAGCCAGCCCGCCCGCCTGGATGCGGGCAACGTCGAGCAGGTCCTGGATGAGCCTGTTCGCTCGCGTCGCGGAGCGCTGAATCACTTCGAGCTGGCGGCGAGCCTGCACCCTCCTGTCGTTCGTTGGAGCGATGTCGAGCAGAAACGACGCGGCCATGTGGATCGTATGAACCGGATTCCGCAGATCGTGCGACACTATCGCGACGAGATCGTCGCGGGCGCGGGTCGCGTCCTGCGCCGCGCGAAAAAGCCGCGCGTTCTCCAGGGCAACGGAAGCGAGCTGGGCGAGCTGTGTCAGGATCGCCTCGTCGGCATCGTCGAACTCCGCGCCGTCCTTCTTGTCCCACAACTGGATCGTGCCGAGCGTGCGCCCGTCCCGGCCGCCGAGATCGGCGGTTATTGTGTTGGGAACCCTGAACCCCGGTATGGCAGGTATCGGAGCATCGGGATTGGCGGCCAGCATCGCCAGTATCTCCGGTGTGATCCCCGGCATCTCGTCCCTCGTCGCATCCGCCCACGATGTAAGCTCCTGCTCATCCTCCTGCGGCGCCGACGCTCTCCACATCGCCTGCTGCCCTTCCAGCGAGCCGTTGCCCGGCTGCGCGTCGACTGTCAGACGCGTCTCAGCGTACCGCGCGTTGAGAATGCGCCGCGCGTTCTCGGTCGTCGACTGAAGCATCGCGTCGACGGCAAGAGTCGCATTTATCTCGAGCGCCGCCTGCGCGACAGACCGAAGCTGCGCGGCGTAACGCCGTAGCTCGATGTCCGCCTTGCTGGCCTCTATCTCCGCCTGGTGGATCCTGAGAACTCCCCTCAGGCTGAGGGCGAGGCGTTCCGCGGTGAGCGAGCTCTTCGGGATGTAGTCGGCGGCTCCCGCCTTCATCAGCTCCACAGCGGTCTGCTCGTCGCCGAAACCGGTAAGCATGATGAACGGCACGAGGAAACCTTTTTCCCTGGCCCGCCTGACGACCTCGAGGCCGTCGCTCCCCGGCATCCGGTAGTCGAGCAGCGTGCAGTCGAACGCAAACTTCTCGATGAGCGCCAGGGCCGCCTCGGCGTTCTCCGCCTCGGTTACCGTCGCGCCGAGGCCGGTGGCCTTGAGCGCGCGCTTGACGGCCATCCGGTCGACATCGTCGTCATCGACGACAAGAATTCGCAACCCTTGCTCAGCCATCAGGTCAGGGCATCTCCACCAGTGTCCAGTACTTGTTCAGCGCCGTCATGCGCTCGCAGAAGCTGCTGAACGTAACGGGCTTCAGAAGGTAACCGGCAACGTTCAGGTTGTAGGCGTCGATCTTGTCCTGGTCGTCGTTCGACGTGGTGAGCACAACTACCGGAGTCGCCGCGAGATCGGGGTCGGACCTCAGCTCGTGGAGAAACTCGATGCCATTCATTCGCGGCATGTTGAGGTCGAGAAGGATGAGACGGCGCTCCCTCGGAACAGTGCCGTTCCGGAGAATCTCCAGCGCTTCGATGCCGTTCCCCGCGACGAACAATGGATTTGAAACGTTGTTTCGCTCGAATGCGCGGCGGACGTTCATCACGTCAACCTCGTCATCCTCGACTAGAAGAATGTTCAGCACTCGATCAGACATCCTGTCATACCCCCGATATCTCCGTCTTTGGCCAGAGGAACTTGAAGCGCGCACCCTTCCCAACGTCAGACTCGACCCACACTCGTCCGCCCCTGGCGTCGACGATCTTCTGCACGACTGACAACCCGATTCCCGCGCCTTCGACCTTGTCGCGGGCCTCGAGAGTCTGGAATATGCCAAATATGCGCTCATGATACTGCGGCGCGATGCCGGGACCGTTGTCACCAATCACGAATTCGATAAAAGGCCCGGCATCGGCCCACCCGACTTCCACAACCGGGTCTCGCTGGCCCGCGTGCTTGATCGCGTTGTTGAGGAGGTTCATGAATACCTGCTGAAGCGGGACCTTCTCCGACCTGAGCATCGGCATTGGCTCGGCGACCCTTATGCTGATCTGCGATGGCGGGGCGATGAGCTCGAGGACTTCGTGGATTAGCTTCCCGGTGTCGATTTCCTCCGGTTTTGCCCTGGCCCTCCCAGCGCGCGAATACTGGAGAATTCCGTCGATCAGCGCCTCCATCCGGTGGACGCGGCCGCGCAGCAGGTGCATCTGCTCCTTGTTCTCGCCACCAAGGTGGTCGCCCAGGTCCTCTTCTATCCACTGTGAGAGGTTGGCAATGCCACGGAGGGGGGCCTTGAGATCGTGTGAAGCAACGTAGGCGAACTGGTCGAGCTCCTGGTTGCTTCGAGCCAGCGCCTTGATTAGCTGCTCCCGCTCGGACTCCGCGAGCATCCGCGCCGTTATGTCGCGGAGGACTCCCGTAAACGCGGGCGAACCGGCAGCATCGGTTCGAGTGATTGTGAGCTCCGACTGGAACTCGCTGCCGTCCTTCCGTACGGCGGGAAGCTCCAGCCGTTTTCCAATTACGTGAGCCTCTCCGGTTTCCATGTAGCGCTTCAGCCCGGCAAGATGCGCCTCACGAAACCGCTCCGGCACTATCAGGCTCGAGAGCTGCCGCCCCACCGCTTCCTCTCGCGTGTAGCCGAACGTCTGCTCGGCGGCGGGATTGAATTCGGTTACCGCTCCCGAAGCATCCATTGAGATTATCGAGTCCAGCGTCGATCGCAGCACTGCCGCTTTCCGTTCCTCGCTCACAGCGAGCGCGCGCTGAGCGCGGAGCCTCTCGGTGACGTCGGCAAACGCGACGACAGCTCCCTTCAGGTCGTTCCCTTCGACGATAGGAGAAGTCGAGTATTCGACCGAGAGCTCGGATCCGTCCTTTCGCCAGAAGACCTCGTTCTCCGACGCACTGCTCCCCCCTTTCCGGGACGCCTGGTAGATCGGGCAGTCGTCCAGCGGATACGGGCTGCCGTCGCGCCTGGTGTGATGCACCGTGTTATGCATCTGCCTGCCAATCAGCTCATCCACTTCGTAACCCAGCATCCGCGCGCCTGCGCGGTTGATGAATGTGCAGGCCCCGTCTTCATTCATGCCGTAAAAACCCGCCTCCGTCGATTCGAGCAGCGCGCTCATCTGGCGCGCCAGATGCGTTTGCTCGCGCTCGGCTGCCTGCGTTTTTGCAAGCGCAGCCTCGAGCGTCTTCGCCTGCTGCTTCAGCTGCCGCGTCTGCTTCTCGATCATCTCGCGCTGGTGCTCTCGCTCGAGCACGTCCGACCGGATCCCGCGGTTGATCAGCAGTGACAGCGTGAATGCGAGCGCCGCTCCGATCAGGATCACCAGGGAGGCGACACGCTGATTCCGCTTCTGCGTAGCCGCGCGAGCCTGCAGCATGTTGTTCTCTTCGACTTCCATGGCCGCGGTCAGCGCCCGCGCGTGATCCATGACCATTCTTCCCTGCCCCGTCCTGATCATGTCGCTGGCGAGCTGAAATCCCGCACTGTCGCGAAAGCGGATGATCTGCTGATTGAGCTCGATCTGCTGGCGCGCAACGCTCTCCAGAGTGTCGAGCCGGTGCGGATCGTGGGACGGATCGCTCGTCAGCTCGCGGAGCCGCGCTATCGACGCGGGTATGGCGAGGCGCGCAGCCTCGAACGGGTAGAGAAAGCTCGAGTCCCCCGTAAGGGCAAAACCGCGGGCCGATGTCTCGGTGTCGGCGAGGCCGCCAAGCAGCTTCTGGTGCTCGAGGAGGACTGCGCTCGTGTGCGCGACCTCCTCCGAGGACTTCGTTGCCCGCTGTACCGCCCAGTAGGAGATCGCCCCGATCACGAGCACGAGGACCGCCGTCAGGAGCCCGGCGGCGATCTTCGAACGGAGGGGGAGTATCAACGGGTCCGACATTCGGACTGACAATTTACCGCTGTAACCGGATGTTTGAGTCCCGGCTTCCCCTCCGTCCTGTGGTCAGCTGCCGCTCGAGGCTCGGGGCTTTCTCTCTGCCACGTAGGAGAAAGGCCTGACTTCCTCGCCGCGGTCGACAGTCTTCTGAGCCTCGCGGAACACCTTGGTGGGGTAGCGCCAGCAGTCCGGTGTGTTTGTCCCGCGGACGCATCCATTGTAGCCGAGCAATGCCTGAGGAAGGGTTTTCGACCTGCCGAGGTTTTCGGCCAGCACTGCTACGCCATGGCAGATGTTCGACTCGATCTCGAAGAGGTCATTCGAGCCGCAACCCCACTTGCCCGCGTGGAGCGGCATCACCTGCATGAGGCCCCTGGCTCCGACGAAGCTCGTTGCGCGCGGGTCCAGCCATGGGTTTTCGGTGATGATGACCCCGACCAGGAGAGATGACCCGATGTTGCGCCGCCGTCCTTCCTTGACAATCGCCGCAGCGATGCGGCTGACGCGAGCCTTGGCTCGAGCTCTGCCGCCGTGGGACGCTCGCGCAGGACGAGGGCCACGACATCCGAGATCGAAGGCGCCCTGGCAACCACGATGGCCGGGGCAAGCGAGTCGTTCAGGACGGCTGTCTCCGGCATGACCTGGTCGAACACCGGCCCGGCGCCCTGCGAGCAACCGGAAGCGGCGACAGCGAGGGCTATCGTGACGGTGCGAAGGGTCAGGCGGGGACTCATGACTTCTTTACTAACGAGAGCAGGAGAAGTTCTGCACCGCCGGTGGCGCCGGCGACTCCCTCGGGGCCGTTCTGATAGTCATGAAATGGCGAGCCGCTCAATCACGCTGGCCGCGTGCTCGAGTTCCCGAAGCTCTTTCGTGGTCGCGCGATGGAGGCGTGCCGCCAGATCAGCCACCCTCCGGGCCCGTCCGGCGAGCATCAGTTTCTTTCCCTTTGCCGTCGCGTGAACGCGCGTTACCCGGCGGTCGTTCCGGTCGGTCTCGCGACGAACAAGCCGGCCTTCCTCCAGTCCGGCCACAAGTCGAGTCATTGTTGGCGGCCTGACCTGCTCCACTTCCGCGAGCTCACCCAGCGTGCGGGGTCCGCCGAAGACGAGAACCGAGAGGATCGAGAGCCGAGGCGCGGTGAGGCCGCTCGCGGAGTCCACCCTGCGGAGTGACCTGAGCAGGTGGATGGCCGCCGAATGGAGGCGGTCGGCGACGACCTCATTGCGCGCGGCTGATGGCGTCCTCATATTATTTAGCAAAGCTAACTAATTCCGCGGGGCGTGCAACGGTCGCCGCGCAACAACGGAGGAACCGTGGAGAACTCGGACAGCGGCCCCTCGCTGGGCGCCATCGGGCAGATTGCGATAAACGTGAAGGATCTCGACCGGGCGACGCGATTCTACCGCGACACGCTCGGGATGAAGCTGCTCTTTCAGTTCCCCGGACTTTCTTTCTTCGACGCGGGCGGCGTGCGGCTCATGCTCTCGAGAGCCGAGGACCCGCGCTTCGATCACCCCGCATCGATTCTTTATTACAAGGTCAACGATATCGGCGGAACGCATGGCATTCTCGAGTCGAAAGGGGTGCGCGTTGATGAGGCGCCTCATCTCATCGCGCAGATGCCGGATCACGACCTCTGGATCGGATCCTACAGGGATACGGAGGAAAACGTCTTCGCCCTCATGAGCGAAGTGCCTCGATAGCGACCCTGTACGGAATGTGTAAGATCGCTCCTCGATGACACAAACCGACAAACCATTCGTAATGCCTTCATGTCCAACGAGCAGAAGAGAAATTTCGCTCGTTCAATCAGTGAGGCATTTATGCAGGCTCCATGGCACGAAGGCGACACATCGGCGACGAACTGCACGGTCTGCAGAAAGCAGGTAACCGCACGGTTCGAGACACGCGATCTGCGAATGAACAGATCGGCCGTGACCTTTTCAAACATCCTCGTCAGCGTTTGCGACGAGTGCGATTCGATGATAGGCCTGCCCAGGCAGTCGGTCGCGCAGATCCGGGAGCTCAGCAGCTGGAAGTGAGCCCCGCGAAGTAAGTCTGGCGCTGTGGGGGCGGCCAGGCCCGGCCCGCGATGCGAGAACACCCGTGTCGCGGGCCTTTTTCTAGCTGTTAGCTGTTTGCTGTTCGCTATTAGCAGAAACGAATGCCAAGAGCGAATCGCTTTTAGCGAATAGCTGCTTTTTCCGGCAAACCATTCAGCCGTAACCTTCGACTGATCAGGTATGAGCGGTCCTATGGCCATCTCCGGGCAGGTACAGGTTCCTGAATTGAGCCGAATCGGTGAAGCAGCGCCGGCGGCCCGCAGCGACGCGGCCCTGATTGCCGCAGCTGTTTCGGGCGCAGAGGCTGCCTTTCGTGAGCTTTTCCGCCGTCATACACCGCACCTGCTCCAGTTCGTCACCCGCGTGCTGGGCCCAGCGTCGGCCGATGCGGAAGACGTCGTGCAGGACACCTGGCTGAGGGCATATCCCGCGCTCGTGACATTCCGCCATGAGTCGAGCTTTCCCACCTGGCTCTGCTCGGTGGGATTGCGGGCAGCTCTCGACTCGATGCGTCGTGGCCGGCGGCACGTGGCGGGCGAGCTCTTCGATGGTGACGCCTCGATCGAGCCGCCCGCAACCGAAGACAGGATGGAGCTCGAGTCCGCGATTGCCAGGCTCGCACCGGGCTACCGCATGGTGCTCGTGCTCCATGACGTCGAGGGTTTCACGCATGAAGAGATCGGAGCGCAGCTGGGTATCGCTCCGGGAACGTCAAAGGCTCAGTTGTTCAAGGCGCGGCGAGTGATGCGCGCGCTGCTAACCGGAAGGGAGAAGAAAGATGAATAACGAAATCGATTACGAGCTCACCGCAGACGAGCAGGTCATGTTTTCATCGCTGCGCCGCGAGCTCGCGCCAGGCGACCTGCTCGAGGAGCGCGTCGTGCGGGCGCTTCGAAGCGATGGTCACTTTGACGCCGCAAGGCGACCGGCCCGCAGGCTTGGGCAACTCGTGAGGATCGCGGCGGGGATAGCGCTGTTCGCGGGCGGTGTGGCGACCGGGCGTTATGTGATGACACCCAGCGAGCCGCAGCCTGCCGCGACGGCTGCGCCGGCATCGATGGCAAACGAGACAAACCAAACGAGAGAAATGCCGATCCCCGCGAGCGGGGAGATGATAGTCGCCGAAACCGAGCTGTGGCTGTAGGCAGGGCGAACGCCCTGCCTGCAGGACCCAGTAAAAAAGGACAACATGAGAGTGAAGATGACAATTCCTAAGAGTTCCCTGATCGCCGCGATGTTCGTCGTTGTCGCCCTGATGATTCCCGATCGCGTGCGCGCGCAGGTCGTTGCCGGTGGCAGCACTACAATCAACAGCACGAGCGCGGGATACCTCGGCATAACCCAGCTCCGGTGCGACTGCACGTTGCGCGTCGATCCCGACGAGAGGTTGAGATTCTTCTCGTTCAGGTCGGATCCGGTGATCGTGTCGATCGAGCGCGGCGGGCCCGCCGATGGCGTGATCCGCAGTGGCGACGTGGTTACCCATATGGACGGCCACTCGCTCCGCACGACTGAAGGGGCGCGCAGGTTTGCGACCGTGCGGCCCGCTCAGCAGGTCGAGCTCACCATATCACGGTCGGGGCGGTCGTCGAAAGTTTCGCTCACTGCTGGCGGTGTTGACTGGAGCGACAGGCGGGTTCTCGGCACTCTCGCTCCCGAGGTCGATGGTGGATACTCAATCGGGTTCGGTGACCCGCCAACGCCGCCTGCGGCAGCTCCACCGGCGAGGCCGGCAACACCCCGCGCCCCGACGGCATGGTCGTATACCGTACCCGGCGTCCCGCCGACGGCGCCCGTCGCACCAACGCCTTCGGTGCGGCCCGGAGTAGCCGGAACCTGGAGTTTCACGGTACCGGATAGCCCTGCCTCGCCGGAGGGCTGGTTCGGATTTTCATTCAGGTGCAGGAACTGCGGCTGGTCTCTGAGCCGGGGCGATCCAGCGCCGGTGTTCGAGTCAGGCGACACGCCGCCGGAGCTCTCGATGATCGCCGCGGAAGGGCCTGCGGCCAGGGCAGGCCTCCGTGTGGGTGACAGGCTGACGCATATCGACGGACTCGCTGTGACGACGCCCGCGGGGGCCCGCAGACTCGGCGCAGTAAAACCGGGTGACAAGGTTCGGCTGACCGTGCGGCGTGGGACGTCGACGCTCAATCGCGAGCTCACGCTCGGCAGGCGGCCGGAGGCGAGAGCGGCTGTGGCGGCGGTGGCGGCGGCACGGGCCGCGGGGCCAGCGGCGCGTGCTGCTGTCGCCGTTGCTCCATCGCGTAGGGAGCTTCGCTACACGGGGAAGATCGACGACGTATCAGTCGAGGTGTGGAGCACTGCTGGCTCGACCGTGGAGAAAGTCGGCGACACGATGGTGATCAGTGTTGGGGGCACGATCGTGCGCCTCAAGGTGGATCCCAGGCCGTAGAGATGCTTCCGGTCGCTACCATCATCCTGAAAAAACTCGTGCAGGATGTTGCAAAATTCCCGCAGCATCCTCTGCTGGATAGGCGGTTGCCGAGGAGCGCAGGTGTTTGCGGTATAAGCAGTTACCGTGGAGTGGCAGCGAGCGTTGCGCGACAATTGCCGCAACCGGAAGTTGGTTTCTCTCCCCTCCGCAGTATAAGTTCGCAGTCTATTAAGTAGTTATGCCGTCCGGCGAATGAGCAGGAGGTGCGATCATGAAGAATCTTCTCCTTAGTCTCGCGTGCCTGCTGCTGGCGGCGTGCACGCATGCACAGGCTGCGAATATCGCCATCCGTGGCATCACTGTCG